>MPMT01000022.1 GCA_002238645.1 Alphaproteobacteria bacterium bin52
CATAACCCGCAACACCGTGATGCCCAGCCTGCCCAGCGTCGAACACTTTCAGGTCACCACACGGCCCACGCCGCTTCAGGCCAAGGTACTCGAACTCCTGGAGATCCGGCCATAGTGTACCCAGTAATCCACCACTGAAATCTCATGAATCCTATTCGTATCAACCACTTGCGTTTCAACACTGCTGGAACTTCAGATTAGTGTGGCCATCTGGTCGGGCGTGGCGGGCGATATCGGGCTTCAATGAGGTCCGGGCTCGAAAGCCCGGAATTAGCCGTGCTTCCAGGTGGCGCCGGGGGACTTCTGATGCCGCTTCAATGAGGTCCGGGCTCGAAAGCCCGGAATTAGCCAGATTGAGGGGCGCACATCTCAGCGGAGCAAACCTGCTTCAATGAGGTCCGGGCTCGAAAGCCCGGAATTAGCCCGGCGGGCGTTGACTGAACCGCGGAAAGGAATGTCCGCTTCAATGAGGTCCGGGCTCGAAAGCCCGGAATTAGGCGGACGGGTATCGAGTGGTTCGGCAAGCTCAATCCGCTTCAATGAGGTCCGGGCTCGAAAGCCCGGAATTAGCGATCCTTCGGGAGAAATCGAATGACCATCATCAATGCTTCAATGAGGTCCGGGCTCGAAAGCCCGGAATTAGACGGAATGCGGGTCGAGTGGTACAGGCCGGCATACACGCTTCAATGAGGTCCGGGCTCGAAAGCCCGGAATTAGGGCGAAGTCGACGTTGATGGAGCAGGAGATCGAGGAGCTTCAATGAGGTCCGGGCTCGAAAGCCCGGAATTAGCAGCCGTGCTCCGCGGCGATCGCATCGAACTTTTCGCGGCTTCAATGAGGTCCGGGCTCGAAAGCCCGGAATTAGCCCTACAGTTTCGTCTCCTACAGGGTGTTTCTTTAGGGGCTTCAATGAGGTCCGGGCTCGAAAGCCCGGAATTAGGTGGCACTACCTGACGATCGCGACGTCAAACGGTCAGCTTCAATGAGGTCCGGGCTCGAAAGCCCGGAATTAGCGCCTCAAGCCGCCTGCAGCCGCCACCAGACCCTTCAGCTTCAATGAGGTCCGGGCTCGAAAGCCCGGAATTAGGGCTTGAAGTCACCAACTGCCCTTACCAGACATCACTTGCTTCAATGAGGTCCGGGCTCGAAAGCCCGGAATTAGGCGAAACTTGCCAAGCCTATCACCGGCTCTCCAAACGGCTTCAATGAGGTCCGGGCTCGAAAGCCCGGAATTAGGGCCCCGCAAGGGTCATGCGGTAGCGGTCCTGCACTGGCTTCAATGAGGTCCGGGCTCGAAAGCCCGGAATTAGAATGCAACAGGAGACTGTCATGGCCGACCCTTACGAGCTTCAATGAGGTCCGGGCTCGAAAGCCCGGAATTAGGTCGGCGATGTGCTGATCGGTGACCGGGCAGCTTTGCGCTTCAATGAGGTCCGGGCTCGAAAGCCCGGAATTAGCGGTGAAAAAGGGGACTGTGGTAACAGTCTCTATGCCGCTTCAATGAGGTCCGGGCTCGAAAGCCCGGAATTAGCAGGGAAGACATCGTGCGCATATCCCGCATGTTCCCGCTTCAATGAGGTCCGGGCTCGAAAGCCCGGAATTAGCCGGAATGAACAGCTTTATTGTCAACACGAATGCGAGCTTCAATGAGGTCCGGGCTCGAAAGCCCGGAATTAGCGGGACGAACCGCTCGGCGATCCCTCTGGCTACGTCGCTTCAATGAGGTCCGGGCTCGAAAGCCCGGAATTAGACGTGCTACCTTGGGGAACGCGCTCAAACGTCTTGATGCTTCAATGAGGTCCGGGCTCGAAAGCCCGGAATTAGGTCTCGGCATTGACGACCTCTTGATCGATCTTGACGTTGCTTCAATGAGGTCCGGGCTCGAAAGCCCGGAATTAGCAGACGCGGGGGAGGAACAATGCACTGCCCACTTACACGCTTCAATGAGGTCCGGGCTCGAAAGCCCGGAATTAGGTCGTGGCGCAAGCCCGTGTAAATATTGAAGAAATCTGGCTTCAATGAGGTCCGGGCTCGAAAGCCCGGAATTAGACGGCTGATTGCCGAACAGGCAACAGCCAGCAAAGCGCTTCAATGAGGTCCGGGCTCGAAAGCCCGGAATTAGCATAACATGGAAGGCACGCGGGGGGTTTCCCTAAAGGTGCTTCAATGAGGTCCGGGCTCGAAAGCCCGGAATTAGCTGCGCGTTGCGGATGACGAAGACAGCTGACAAAGAGCTTCAATGAGGTCCGGGCTCGAAAGCCCGGAATTAGTGAGGTTCGTGGTGCAGCGCTACATGATCGACGGCAAGCTTCAATGAGGTCCGGGCTCGAAAGCCCGGAATTAGTCGGCATAGCTGGCGAGCGGATCACACATATCGTGCGAGCTTCAATGAGGTCCGGGCTCGAAAGCCCGGAATTAGGATTCGGTTCAACTGTTCGCACTTACTACTACCGCGTCGCTTCAATGAGGTCCGGGCTCGAAAGCCCGGAATTAGAACCCCTACCTAGCAAAGTTCAGCAGGAATTTGCGCGCTTCAATGAGGTCCGGGCTCGAAAGCCCGGAATTAGGCGCCAGGGCGACTTCGTCACCAACAAGCAGTCCGGGCTTCAATGAGGTCCGGGCTCGAAAGCCCGGAATTAGTCGAATTGCAGCTGTACGCGAGCGGGAATGTCGTGCCTGCTTCAATGAGGTCCGGGCTCGAAAGCCCGGAATTAGAGCTCGGACTTGAAGGTCGCAACGGCCCGCTTCCATTTGCTTCAATGAGGTCCGGGCTCGAAAGCCCGGAATTAGCAGGGCCCTGCGGCTGACCGCTTCCTGGTCCCCGAAGCTTCAATGAGGTCCGGGCTCGAAAGCCCGGAATTAGGAACGTCGTGTGGCCCGCAGACTACGCGACTTACAAGCTTCAATGAGGTCCGGGCTCGAAAGCCCGGAATTAGTATGCGGGGCGGCGGCGGCCGCTACCGCTGGTTGACAGGCTTCAATGAGGTCCGGGCTCGAAAGCCCGGAATTAGCACCTGGGAGAGCGACGATGCCTAGTCTGAAGCGGTTTGCTTCAATGAGGTCCGGGCTCGAAAGCCCGGAATTAGCGGACAATTGACCGACTGTTTCCGATAGTCAGGAATTGCTTCAATGAGGTCCGGGCTCGAAAGCCCGGAATTAGGTTGAATCATTGGGGCCGAGACGTTTTTATCCCGATTTGCTTCAATGAGGTCCGGGCTCGAAAGCCCGGAATTAGCGGGAAAGTCACATCGTCAACTCGTCAACAAAATATCGGCTTCAATGAGGTCCGGGCTCGAAAGCCCGGAATTAGCTTCACCGATGTACGGGATAATTTTGCTGACTTGCTGCTTCAATGAGGTCCGGGCTCGAAAGCCCGGAATTAGGCTGGAAGTGATGGCCCCGATCCGTGTTACGAACACGCTTCAATGAGGTCCGGGCTCGAAAGCCCGGAATTAGAAGCGAAAAGGATGGCCGTGGCCTCTTCGTGTGCCGGCTTCAATGAGGTCCGGGCTCGAAAGCCCGGAATTAGTAGTTATGGGAAATCGTAAACACAAATTGAATCTTCGCTTCAATGAGGTCCGGGCTCGAAAGCCCGGAATTAGCCCATGGCCGTTAACCGTCTGATTTACGTGCTAAAATTCCGCCCGATTCGAGCGTCCTCGCTTTGTTCCTGTGAAGCCCCTCACAGGAACGGTATGATAGGTGACTGAACCATGTCAAACAACACAGGGTAGTCAACCAGATACGGCATTTCGAGCGACCCCGGCCAAGTGTCCATCACCTGACCGGTCGATGCGCGTCGGCAGCCGATGCAGGCTACACGAACCTCTCCGGTGGTGCACCTGCCATTGTCAAATGGTCGTTTCGCGAACACCCGGGTGGCGCTGCTGAGGCGCGCTTGCAGTCATTGGAGCGCGACTGAAGGCGGAGCAAAGCGGTACCTGGAAACACCGCGAATGGGCCATCTCATTCGGCCGCACAACGCCGTGACTCTTCGCCTCAGGCCGCGGTAGCCGCCGAAAGGCAGACCCGTGCCGCGGCGTCGATGATGGCGTCGGTATCAAGGCCGTAGGTGCGGTAGATGTCGGGCAAGTCGCCCGACTGGCCGAAGTCGGACACACCGAGCGGATGGACCCTGTGGCCGGTCGCAGCACCAAGCCAGCTGAGGTGCGCCGGATGGCCGTCCTGGACCGTGACCAGGACCGCGTCGGGCGCGAGGCCCCGGAGCAGCTTGCCGAGCCGGCCCGGGCTGCCGGTTGCAAGCGAGCAACGCCAGTCGGCATAGAGACGGTCGGCGGACGGGACCGCGAGCACGCCAAGACCGGCGATGTCCTCGGCGAGTGCCGAGTGCGCCTCGAGCACCTCGGGCGCCACCGGGCCGGTGTAGACCAGGGCCAGCGGACTGCCGGGACCGGGCTCGACCTGCCAGTAGCCGCCCGACAGGATCCCGGAGTGCAGTTCCGGCGTCATCTCGCGCTGCGGCTGCGGAATGGTCCGGGTCGACAGCCTGAGGTAGAGCGACCCGCCGTCGTCGGCCTGCATGTGCTCGAATCCCCAGCGCATCATGACAGCGAGTTCGTCGACATAGGCCGGCTCGAACGAGGTCAGTCCCGGCTGGCCCAGACCGATGAGCGGGGTCGAGATCGACTGGTGCGCACCGCCTTCCGGCGCCAGCGTCAGGCCGGACGGGGTTCCGACCAGCATGAACCGGGCGTCCTGATAGCAGGCGTAGTTCAGCGCATCGAGGCCGCGGGCGATGAACGGGTCGTAGAGCGTTCCGACCGGCAACAGCCGGGTTCCGAAGATCGGGCCGGACAGCCCGAGTGCCGCCAGCAGGATGAACAGGTTGTTCTCCGCGATGCCGAGTTCCATGTGCTGGCCGCCACCGTGCCGCAGCCACTTCTGGGCCGAGGCCACCTTCTCCTCCCGGAACACGTCGTTGCGCACATCCAGGCTGAAGATGCCGCGCTGGTTGACCCAGGGACCGAGGTTGGTGGAGATCGTCACGTCGGGCGAGGTGGTGACGATCCGGCTCGAAAGCGCCGCGTTACCGCGGCTGAGTTCGTGCAGGATGTTGCCGAAGGAGGCCTGGGTGGCGGCGCGGGCGCGGTATTCCGGCTGGAGGCTGTCGGGCACTTCGACCTTCGGCGGCGAATGAACCCGCGACCCCGCCTGGTTGATCGGCGCCGAAATCGCGTAGTCGCGCACCCGGTCCACATCCACTCCGAGGTTGCCGAACGGCGACCACTCCTCGCCGTCGGGCACCCGCATCTCGGCGCGGAACCGCGACATCTGGTCCGGCGTCATCAGCCCGGCATGGTTGTCACGATGTCCGGCGAGCGGTGTGGCGTAGCCCTTGATCGTGTAGGCGATGAAACACTGGGGCGTGTCGTCGTCGACCGCGTGGAACGCCTCCAGCACCGACTCCATGTCCTGGCCCGCCAGGTTGGTCATCAGACGGTGCAACGCGATGTCATCGTGGTCGTCGAGGATTTCCCGGATGCCCCGGACACCGCCGAGGTCGGTGCGCAGCGGTTCGCGCCAGGCCCCGGGATCGCCGGACTGGCCCTTGAAGGTGAGCGCGCTGTACAGGTCGTTGGGACAGTCGTCGATCCACTGGCGCAGCGCATCGCCACCTGGGCGGGCGAACACCCGTTCCTGCTGCTTGCCGTATTTCAGGATGTGGACCGTCCAGCCGACATTGGCGAAGAACTCGCGGATCTTCTGGAACAGCCCGTCGGACACCACGCCGTCGAGGCTCTGGCGGTTGTAGTCGATGATCCACCACAGGTTGCGGACATCGTACTTCCAGCCCTCCAGCATCGCCTCGTAGACATTGCCCTCGTCGAGCTCGGCATCGCCCATAACCGCAATCATCCGGCCGGCCGGCCGATCGCCCTGGTCCGGGTCCTGCACCAGGTTGTGCAGGCGGGTGTAGTCCTGGACCATGGACGCGAACAGCGTCATGGCAACGCCCAGACCCACCGAACCGGTGGAAAAGTCGACCTCGCCCGTGTCCTTCACCCGCGACGGATAGGACTGGGCCCCGCCCAGGGCCCGGAAACCCTCGAGTGCCGCCAGCGACTGGTTGCCGAACAGGTACTGGATGGCATGGAACACCGGGCTGGCATGCGGCTTGACCGCGACCCGGTCCTGCGGGCGCAGGATATCGAAATAGAGTGCCGTCAGCAGGGCGGTAACCGACGCGCAGGACGCCTGGTGGCCGCCTACCTTCAGCCCGTCCCGGCTCTCGCGGATGTGGTTGGCGTTGTGGATCATCCACATGGCCAGCCACAGCACCTTGCGTTCCAGAACGCGCAGCAGCTCGATATTGACCGGTCGTTCCGTGCTGCCGGATCCCGGATCCGTCATGTCGGGCATGGCATACCCATCTCGTGGCTGAACCAGACGCCGACTATGCCCCGCCACGCCCGTCGCTGTCGACCGTTCCGGCGGCCGGCTATGCGCGACCCCCTTGGTTGGAACCGCCTGTGCTGGTAGAAACGAAGCTCCGCATCGTCGTTACGGAGCGCAGCATGACCGGACAGATCACACGCGATCCTGCCTACGCGGCCGTCGAGAGGGACGACTTTCCGGCGATGATGGATGTCGACCGCTATCGCGGGCGGTCGGACTACTTCGACGAGATCATCAGCCGGACCCACGACCACTTCTGGGACCCGCTGGATCCCGCCTACATCGACTACACGATCCCTTTCGATCTCGAGAACGAGACACTGCTCGACCGCTCGCAGTTCCCCGAGCTCCAGTCGGCCGTCTGTGACCGACTCGACGAGGGTCAGCAGATCGCGCTCGCCAACGAGATCATCCGCTGGAACATGTCCAACATCCTGCACGGCGAGCAGGGGGCGCTCTCGCTTTCGGCGAGCCTGTGCCACATCCTGCACGACCAGGGCGCGCAGGAATACGCCGCCAACCAGACCCGCGAGGAGGCCCGGCACGTGACCGCCTTCCAGCGCTACCTCGAGGTCCGCTGGGACGGCAGGCCCTATCCGGTCGGCGACGTGCTCGGCACCCTGCTGACCGACCTGGTGCTGGCGCCGGAGGTCTACAAGAAGCTCGTCGGCATGCAGATGCTGGTCGAAGGACTTGCCATGGGCTCGTTCGCCAGCCTGCATGCGCGCACCAACGATCCGCTGCTGCGCCGGCTGACCCAGCTGGTGATGACCGACGAGGCCTTCCACCACCGCTTCGGCAAGATCTGGGCCGCCAACACCATCCCGCACCTCGAGCAGCCGGAACGCAACGTCATCGAGGACTGGGCGGCGGAGTGTTTCGAAACCCTGCTGTTCAACCTGACCAACGTGCGCCAGAAGCGCCTGGTCTACGAGCGGTTCGGCCTCGACTGGGAGTGGGTTCGCAGCGCCGTCAGGGAGGTGTGGAACGACGACGAGCGCCGCAAGGGCCTGACCGACAACACCAACATCTTCCGGGTGCTGACCAAGACGCTGGTGAAGGCCGGCATCATCACCGACCGCACCCGGGCCATCTACGCCAACTGGATCGACATGACCGGGCTCGAGGCCGAGGGCGACGACATGGTCGGCGACGCCATCGCGGCCGACGGCATCGAGTACCTGCGCAGGATCAACGCGCGGCGCCGGCCGATCCTGCGTCAGCAGGCGGTGGCCTGACATCGGGACGGAACCCGGGCGTCACGCCGGAAATCCGGCGCCGAACTCCCGGGTGGTGCGGACGGCGGGACTCGAACCCGCACTCGCGCATGCGAAACAGATTTTAAGTCTGTCGTGTCTACCGGTTTCACCACGTCCGCCGCACCGCCTCCGTTATGACACGCAAGCACGCAAAGACAAGGGCCGGGTCGACGGGCGCAGCACCTACTGCGGGAAGTTGCGGCGCGGGTCGTCCGGGTCCCGGTGCAGCCAGTCGGGCCCGAAATCCGCGAGGGACGGACAGCCGATCTGGGCCATGACCGAACTGATCTCGTTGCACAGGAGCTCGACTGCGAGCGACGCGCCCTCGTTCCCCCCCGCGATCGCCCCGTAGAGGGTCGGGCGGCCGAGAAAGACGAACTTCGCACCGCTCGCAAGCGCGATCAGGATGTCCGAACCTCGGCGCACCCCGCCGTCAAGCATCAACACCATGCGCTCGCCAACCTCCGCATCGAGCGCCGGCAGCACGTCGAGCGATGCCGGCGCCCGGTCAAGCTGGCGCGCGCCGTGATTGGAGACGATCAGGCCATCGACGCCGATCTCCGCCGCGCGGATGGCATCGTCGGTGCGCATCACGCCCTTCAGGATCAGCGGGCGTGGCCACAGCGCGCGGAACCGCTCGATGTCGGCCCAGGTGATGCTGGCCGGCATCTGGTCGGCCACGAATGACCCCACCTCTGTGGCGCTGGCGCCTGCCGGCGCATAGGGCTTCCAGTTCTCCAGCATGGCCAGGCCGTTCAGCAGGTAGTCCCTGAGCCAGAGCGGACGACGCAGCGCGTCCATCCTGCTGCCCAGCGTCAGCTTGAGCGGACGGTCGAACCCGTTGCGCCTGTTGCGTTCGCGGTTGGCCATGACCGGCACGTCGACCGTGATCACCAGGACCTGGATCCCGAGATCGGCGGCCCGGCGGATCATGTCTTCCGAGATCGAGCGGTCGCGCGCGGTATACATCTGGTACCAGCCGTGTTCGGGTGCCTCGCGCGCCATGTCCTCCATCGAGGCGGTCGAAGCACCCGACATGATGAAGGGAATGTTGGCGGCACGGGCTGCGCGCAGCAGCATCATGTCGGCACCGCGCCGGAAGTTGCTGATCCCGCCGGTCGGGGCAATCCCGAAGGGGCTCGACCAGGTCCGGCCGAACAGGTGGGTCTCCTGGTCCGGTTCGGCGACGTCGACCATGTAGCGCGGCACCAGCGAGCGGCGTGCAAAGGCGGCGACATTGCGCTCCAGCCCCAGCTCGTCATCCACTCCGCCCTCGATGAAGTCGTAGATCAGTTTCGGAACCCGGCGCCTGGCCATGATGCGCAGGTCATCCAGATTGACGATGTGTCGCCTGTCCATTCCCACCACTCCGCGCGATCTTGCCGCTCAGGTAAATTCAAGGCTGTCGACCAGCCAGTCCGCGAGTGCCGTCTCGTCGGGCGCCACTCCGAGCCCGGCGCCATCAGGCAGCCGGACGCACCCGTCCTCGACCGTGAGCATACCGCCAATGACCGCCTCGCGAAGCGGATTCGCGTTGACGTCCATCTCGAGCATGCCCTTTCCGCCGACCCCCGCAAGGATGTTGGCGGAGTGCATCAGCCCGAGACCGCCTGCCAGCCAGTGCGGACAGTATGTCCGCCCGGCAGCGAGCGCGCGGCGCGCGATGTCGACGTTCCACGAAACGCCGCCCCACTTGCCGACATCGGGCTGCACCACGTCAAGCCAGCCGAGTGCCCGGTCAATCGCCGCGTGATCGGTGATGTTCTCGCCGCCTGCAAGCGGCAGACGCATGCCGGCCCTGAGCCGGCGCCAGTGGACATCGGGCGCATCGGCCGGCATCGGTTCCTCGAGCCAGCCTACGCCGGCCTCCGCCAGCCAGTCGGCCGCCGAACAGGCGGCGGCGAGGTCCCATTTCTGGTTGGCGTCGACGAGCAGCCGTTCGCCATCCCGCATGTCGCGGCGGATGGCCTCCACATTGGCCCGGTCGGTGTCCCCGCCGAATCCGACCTTGAGCTTGAAGCTGCGGTGGCCCTCCCCGCGCACGCGCAGGACCGTTTCCGGTCCGTCGTCGGGGTTCAGGCCGCTGGCATAGACGGGGATCACGTCAGCAGCACCGGGATCGATCAGCCGGCGGATCGCCACGCCGCACCGCCGCGCCGCCAGGTCCCACAGCGCCTGGTCGGCGGCCGCGATGGCAGTCGCGACCGGACCGTACTCGCCGGACTGGATGGCGAGCACCCGGGTCCGGGCCATCAGCCCGGCAAGGGTTCCGGAGCCCGCCTCCAGTTGCCTGCCAAGCAGCAGGTCCGGCAACAGCCGGCCGGCCAGCGCCGCCCGGTAGCCGGTGGTCCCCGGCGGGAAGTTTCCCCAGATATCGCCCCACCCGACCGCGCCGTCCGCATCCTCTATCGCCACCATCGCGATGTCCCGGCCGGTGATCGCACCGAACGAGGTGACCACCGGTTTTTCCATCGGCGCGTGGCAGACCACGATGCGCAGTCGCGCTATCTCGACCATAGGGCCGCTCTCCGAAAGGTACAGGCGCGGCGCAGTGTTGCACATTCAGGTCCCCGGGTGACCAGGGAGGAGAGGTTCGCGACGGTGCATCTCCTGTGGTAGGTGCAGGGAACATAAGACGGGAGCAAGGAGAGCGCGATGTCGAACCTGTCACCGATCTGGCCGGCGCCGCTCGATCACCTGCGCCTCGACAGCGACCGGACGGACGAGCTTGCCTCCTTCTACGCTACCGTGCTCGGCTTCGAGCGGTTCGAGCTCGAGGACGGCACCTGCCTGCTGCAGGGACCGGAACGGCGCCTCGTGATCGGGACCGGGAGCCCCGGCGGGCGTCCCTACCACGGGTTCCGGCTGCGCGATCGGGCCCAGCTCGATGCGGTGCGCAGCCACGTCGCGGGACTCGGCATCAACATGGAACCGTCACCGTCCAGCGTCTTCGAGCCCGATGCCGTCGCGGTCCGCGACCCTGACGGCTGGCTCTCGGTTTTCGGCCTGCCGCGGCATGACCTGCCCGCCATCCGGACCGTCAACGGCGTTCCAGGCCGCAGCTTCGCCGCCAGGCTGCAGCATGTGGTCGTCGCCAGCGACAACCTTCCGGCAATGATGCACTGGTACGGGGACGTGCTCGGCTTTGCCCCCTCCGACTACGTGCTGAACGACATGGATGACCCGGCATCACGTACCGTCGCCTTCTACCGCTCGGACGAGGAGCACCACAGTTTTGCCGTGTTCGCCGCCTCCGAGGCACGGCCCGATCACCACGCCTACGAGACTGGCGGCTGGACCGACATCCGCGACTGGGCCGACCACTGCGCCAACCACCGGGTCAGGATCTGGTGGGGGCCGGGGCGGCACGGACCGGGCAACAACCTCTTCTTCATGATCCGCGACCCTCACGGCGACCCCGTCGAACTCTCCGCCGAAATCGAGCACATGCCGCGTTCCATGGCGCCGCGGTTCTGGCCGGCGGAGGAGCGCTCGCTCAACCTGTGGGGACCGGGCTGGATCCGCGAGTAGGACCCGACCGTGACCGCGGACTTCCCGGCATCACTTCTCGACGGTTACCGCGCCCGGCGGGACACCCTCTCGCCCGGGGACCGCGAGCGGGCGCATACCCTGGCCCGGGACGGGCAAAGGCCCGGGACCATGGTCATCGCGTGCTGTGACTCGCGGGTTGCGCCCGAGACGGTGTTCAACTGCGCTCCCGGCGAGATCTTCGTGCTGAGGACCGTCGCCAACCTTGTAGCCCCGTACCGGCACGACGCCGGGTCCTGCGCCACCTCGTCCGCGCTGGAGTTCGGGGTCGAGGCGCTCCGGGTCCGGCACATCGTGGTGATGGGTCACGCGCTGTGCGGCGGGATCAGGGCGCATGCCGACAGGTCGCGCACGCCGCTGTCGCCCGATGACTTCATCGGCAGCTGGACCGCCTCGCTCGCAGACCTGGCGGACACCGGCGCGGCGGCTGACGGGGACCTGACCGCACTCGAACAGGCAGCGGTCCGCCGGTCGGTCGACAACCTCGCGACCTTTCCCTTCGTGGCCCGGCGCCTCGAGGACGCGACCCTCGCCCTGCACGGTACATGGTTCGATGTCGCAACCGGTACGGTGTGGACCATGGACCCGGGATCCGGCCGGTTTTCCCCGTTCCGCTGAGCGGCGGATCAGACCCGGTCGCCGGCAATCACCGCAAAGCGCCAGTACTTGACGTAACAGTCGACGTTCTCGAAGCCGTTGTCGGCCATCCACTCGATCTGCTGCGCCAGCGTCGCCGTGCGGTCACGCGGCGCCGAGACGATCGATCCCGCGATTTCCTCGTCGATCGCCCCGCTCTCCATCGCCATGCTCTGCCATTCCTCGATCAGCCGGGTCTCCGATCCGTCGGTCATGCCGCGGGTCAGGATGACGTTGATGGCGCACCCGCCGCGCCTCAGTGCGGCGAAAGTCGAGGAATACAGGGTCTGGCGGGCGCGGCTTACCTGGAAATTCGCGGCAAGCTCCGAGATCGCCACGTCGTACGGTCCCTGCAGCGTGGCGTGGACGTAGTCCCTGAGCTCGTAGGTGATCGCATCGCCGAAGCGGGCAAGCCGGGATCGCGCCGCCTCCAGGTGGACTTCGGAATCATGCATCATGTGAACGACGGCACCGGGGACCTGTTCGAGCAGCCGTTCGACCAGCAGCCCGCTGCCGGTCCCCAGGTCGAGCACCCGGTAGGTTTCGCCCTGGCGCGGCGGCGGCAGCAGCCGAACCACGGTGTCATGCAGCCAGTCCCATTGCGGAACCAGCCGCTGCCGGGTCGCGGAAATCGAGTCCCGCGTCTCGTCCGACGGATCCGTCATCACCATGCTCGCGTATCGGCGCCGCAACCGCGGCGCTAGGCAAACAGCCTCTCGCCCTCCATGTCCTTGTACATGTGCTGAACGAACTCGCCATAGCCGTTGTAGAGCTTCGTCGGAATGCGGCCGCCACTCAGCGTCCGTTCAGTCGCCTGGCTCCAGCGCGGGTGCGGAACCTCGGGGTTCACGTTGGCCCAGAACCCGTATTCACGCGGCTGGATCTCCTCCCAGAACGACACCGGGCGCATGTCCGTGAAGCTGAACTGCACGATCGACTTGATGCACTTGAACCCGTATTTCCAGGGCGCCGCGAGGCGCAGCGGCGCTCCCATCTGCCGCGGCACCGGCTTGCCGTAGACACCGGTTACCATGAAGGCGAGCTCGTTGGTCGCCTCCTCCATGGTGAGCCCCTCCAGGTAGGGCCACGGATACCAGTGCTGTCTCTGCCCCGGCGCCAGTTCCGGGTCGTGGAAGGTCCGCATGACCACGTATCGCGCCGAGGACAGTGGCCGCGCCAGTTCCACCAGCTTCGCCATCGGAAACCCGCTCCACGGCACCACCATCGACCATGCCTCGACGCACCGGTGCGAATAGACCCGCTCCTCGAGCGGCATCTTGCGGATGAGCGCGTCGATGTCGATCGTCATCGGTTCCTCGACCATGCCGTCGATGGTCACCGTCCAGGGCCGGATCTTCAGCGCCTGGGCCGCCCGGTGGATGGTCTTGTGTGACCCGAACTCGTAGAAGTTGTTGTAGGTGACCGCGTCCTCCTCGTCTGTCAGCGGTCGGTCGATCCGGTAGCGCAGGTTGCGCGTGACAGGGTACAGACCGGCAGTGGGATCGGGCGGGGCCTCGGCAACCTGCACATCGTCGTGCGAGGCGGTAGCCTGCTCGTAGCAGCCCGCAAGGCCTCCGCCGGCCAGCAGGAGCGGGCCGGCGGCAAGGCCGCGCACCAGGGTCCTGCGGTCAAGGTAGAGTGCCTCCGGGGTTGCCTCGCGTTCCGGGATTTCCCATCCGCGCCGCTTTCTGATGAACATCGCACCTCTCCGCCCGGAGCCTAGGCCTCCGGATTGTTGCGTTGTGCCACTACTTCGTCAGCAAGCCGTCCACTCAGTTCCGCCAGATGGTCGAACGACCATTCGTATGTCCCCGCTCCCATGGTCACCGACCGGATCTCGATGATCAGGTCCTGGACCTCGGACTCGGGGATATTGGCCTCGACCTCGTCCCAGCCCTTCCAGCCTTCCTTGGCCTGGAAGCCGAGGATCTGGCCGCGCCGGCCGGAGATGATCCGCTGGATACGCGCCGTCGCGTCGTTCGGGATCGAGATGCGCACGTGCAGCACCGGTTCAAGCAGGACCGGGTTGCATTTGGGCAGCCCCTCCGACATGGCAATGCGCGCGGCGGTCTTGAACGCCATGTCGGAACTGTCGACGGAGTGATGCTGGCCGTCGTACAGCTCCACCGACAGGTCGACCACCTCGAAGCCGAGAGGACCGCGCTTCATGTAGTCCTTCACACCGTCCTCGACCGACGGAATGTAGTTGCGTGGCACCGAACCCCCGACCACGCTGTCGATGAACTCGAACCCGGATCCGCGCGACAGCGGCTTGATCTTGACCTTGATGTCGCCGAACTGCCCGTGTCCGCCGCTCTGTTTCTTGTGGCGGGCGTGCTGCTCCACCGTCTTGCGGATGGTCTCCTTGTAGGGAACTCTCGGTGCCCGGGCCGCGACGGCGAGGTTGAAGCGGTTGGACAGCCGTTCCGCCAGCACCAGGATCTGGGTGTCGCCCTGGCCGAACACCACCAGTTCGCCCATTGCGGCGTTGTGCGAGATCGCGATCGAGGGATCCTCTTCGCACAGGCGCTGCAGGGCTCCCGACAGTTTGACCTCGTCGTTGCGGTTGCTCGCGGAAATCGCCCGGGAATAGACCGGCGCCAGCACCTCGGGCCAGGCAAGCGCCCCATCCGGAACCTCGCCCGCGGCCGTCAGGAGGTTCCCGGTCAGAACGCCCTCCATCCGGCCGAACGCCACCACGTCGCCAGCCTCCGCCGAGGAGATCTTGTCGTACCTGGTCCCTAGAATGGTGTTCATGCCGCTGACGCGAACGCCGTTCAGCGTCTCGCCGTCACGGACGGCTCCACGCCACAGGCGCACGAAGGACAGCTTGCCCATGTGCTGGGCGTGCAGGGTCTTGAACACCTGGGCAACGGCACCGCCGTCCGGTTCCACACCACGCCGCGCCGCGCTCTCCGAGTGACCGGGCGTTTCGTGGCGCAGAAGTTTCAGCAGCCGCTGGATCCCATACCCCTGTTCGCCAGCACCGATCAGGACCGGCACCAGTGCCGCATCCTGGAGCGCCTGGGCCAGGTGGGTGTAGAGTTCGGACTTGTCGATCTCGACCTCTTCGAGGACCTTCTCCATCAGTTCGTCGTCGAAGTCGGCCAGCGTCTCCAGGAGTTCCTCGCGGGCCTCCTGCTGACGGTCAATCGCCGTGTCGGGAAGCGGGATCAGCGTTGACGGCCCGTCGCTGCTGTAGGCGTAGGCGCGCTCGCTCACCAGGTCGGCATAGCCGGTGATGGACTCGCCCTCCCTGATCGGGACGTGGCGCAGCGCCAGCGGCTGGTCGGACGCGTCCTGCAGCATCGCCATCAGGTCGCGAACGGTATCGTTGGTGTTGTCGATCTTGTTCAGGAACACCACCCGCGGAATGCGGTGCTCGTCGAGAAACTTCAGTGCCGGCGCCACGGCGGGCAGTTTCTGGGCCTCGGAATCCACCACCACGATGGCGATGTCGGCCACCATGCAGGCGTTGCGGGCTTCCTGGAAGAACTCCACGGAACCGGGGGTGTCGATGAAGGTCCACGTATCACCGAGGAAGCTGCCGCTTCCGATCGCGAGTTCGGTACTCGCATGACGCTTGCGCGCTTCGGCCGCGGCATCGCCCACCGTGTTTCCCGCGGTCACGCTGCCCGTGCGTTCAATGGCTCCGGTCGCGTGCAGCAAAGCCTCGAACAGCGTGGTCTTCCCGCTCTGGTACGGTCCGATCAGCACCGCACAGCGCGTCCCTCCTCCATTGCCACCGGCCATTGCGATCCTCCCCGTCCAGCACGCACGCGCCTCTTGAGCACAAGGGGACATTGTCATCAGTGTTCAACAATTGACGCAAGGCCGAATTGACATCAGCCCGGCGGACGGGACTACCGGGTGGCGGCGCAGGCCCGCTGGATCCGCCGGCACGCCTCCTCCAGGACCTCCGTCGACGTGGCGTAGGAAATCCGGAAATGCGGACTCAAGCCGAACGCCTCGCCGTGAACGGCGGCGACCCCCTCGCCGTCCAGGAAATACCGGACCACGTCCTCGTCGTTCTCCAGCACCTCACCGTCGGGTGTGCGTCGTCCGATCAGACCGGCGCAGGAGGGGTAGACGTAGAATGCACCCTCCGGCGTCGGGCAGCTCAGACCGTTTGCCTGGTTCAGCATGGAACACACCAGATCGCGGCGCTCGCGGAACACCGTGTTGTTCGCCTCCATGAAGTCCCTGGGCCCATTCAGCGCGGCCACCGAGGCTGCCTGGCTGATCGAGCAGGGATTCGACGTCGACTGCGACTGGATGGTGCGCATGCCGGTGATCAGGTCCTTCGGGCCGCCGGCAAAGCCGATCCGCCACCCGGTCATGCAATAAGCCTTCGACATGCCGTTGACGGTGAGCGTGCGTTCCTGGAGCGCCGGCTCGACCTCGGCCGGGGTGCAGAACCGGAAACCGTCGTAGACCAGATGCTCGTACATGTCGTCGGTCAGCACCCAGACATGCGGATGCCGCACCAGGACATCCGTGATCTTCTTCATGTCCTCACGGGTGTACCCGGCGCCCGACGGGTTCGACGGGCTGTTCAGGATGATCCACCTGGTGCGCGGCGTGATCGCGGCCTCCAGCGCGCCGGGGTCGAGAATGAACCGGTCTTCCTGCCGACACGGGATCACGACCGGTGTTCCTTCCGCCAGCAGCACCATGTCGGGGTAGGAGACCCAGTAGGGCGCAGGAATGATAACCTCGTCACCCGGGTCGAGCGTGGCCATCATCGCGTTGTACAGGACCTGCTTGCCGCCGGTCCCGATCGAGACCTCGGCCGTGGCGTACTCGAGCCCGTTCTCGCGCCGGAACTTGTCGCAGACCGCCTGCTTGAGTTCAGGTGATCCGTCCGGGTCGGTGTAGCGGGTCTCGCCCCGCGCCATGGCCTCCTCGGCCGCGCGGATCACGTGGGCGGGCGTGTCGAAGTCTGGCTCGCCGGCACTCAGTCCGATCACGTCGCGGCCCTGCGCCTTGAGCTCGCGCGCCTTGGCACTCATGGCAATTGTCGGCGATGGCCGGATGCGTCCGAGGCGCTGCGCGAGAATGCTCATGACAGATCCCTCCTGCGGGGGTACAACCGGGCCGGCAACCTACGCCCGCCCGGGCGGAGGCGCAAGCACGCACCCCCTGCAGGCAGCGGCCGCGGCCCTGTGACCGTGGCCCCGTCACCGGAGCCTGGCCGAGGCCAATGCGACTGTTCGCAATCAGCGACCTGCACCTCGGACACCAGGCCAATCGCGCCGCGCTCCCTGACCTTCCGGACCATGCCGGAGACTGGCTGATCGTGGCCGGGGACATCGCCGAGCAGCTCGAGCTGCAGGAGGCCGCCTTCAGGGTGCTGACCGACCGGTTCGCACGCGTGATCTGGGTTCCGGGCAACCACGACCTGTGGTCGGTGCCGCGCGACGGAGCCTCGTCCCCGCGCGGGGTCGCGCGCTACCGCGACCTCGTCGACATGGCGCGCGGACACGGCATCGTCACGCCGGAGGACCCGTTTCCGGTCTGGCCCGACCCGCCGCACGTGATCGCGCCGCTGTTCCTGCTCTATGACTACAGTTTCCGGCCGGCCCATGTTCCCCGCAGCGAGGTCCGCCGCTGGGCGGGTGCCGCCGCCTGTGCCGACGAGTTCTTCCTGCAGCCCGACCCCTACCCGAGCCGCGAGGCCTGGTGCGAGGCGCTCTGCACCACGGCGGAGCGGCGGCTTGCGGATCTGCCGGCGGGCACCCGGACCATCCTGGTCAATCACTGGCCCCTTCTGGCCGAGCTCATCAGGATCCCGCGGATCCCGCGGTTCAGACCCTGGTGCGGCACGATCCGGACCGCGGACTGGCACCGGCGGTTCCGCGCCTCTGTTGTGGTGTCCGGACACCTGCACACCCGGCGCACCGACGTGGTGGACGGCTGCCGGTTCGAGGAGGTTTCGCTGGGCTACCCGGGACAGTGGCGCCCGGAACGGGGCATCGCAGCCTACCTGAGGCCGATCTTCGGGCCGGCGGGCCCGGTCAGCCGAGCGCGTCGAGACGCGCCCTGATGGCCAGCATGTCCTTCCAGGCTTCCGCCTTGCGCTCCGGCGAACGCAGCAGGTAGGACGGGTGGAAGGTGGCAAGCGCGGGGACCGGGTCGCCGCTTCCGCGGCCGCGAAAGTCGTACCAGCGCCCGCGCATCCGGCTGATGCTGCCGTCGCGCTTGAGCAGGGTGTTGGCAGCGGTCCCGCCCAGCATGACCATGAACCGCGGCCCGACCAGTTCGACGTGCCGGTGCAGGAACGGCAGGCAGACCTCGCGCTCGAAGGTGTTGGGCTGCCGGTTGCCGGGCGGACGCCAGGGCAGGATGTTGGTGATGTAGACGTCGTCGCGCTGCAGTCCGATGCTGGCCAGCATGCGGGTGAGCAAACGCCCGCTCGCCCCCACGAACGGCTCGCCGGTCCGGTCCTCGTCCGCGCCCGGCGCCTCCCCGATCAGCATGACGGCCGCCCCGGGTGTCCCGCTTCCGAACACGAGATTGGTGGCGGTCAGCTTCAGGCCGCATCCGTCGAATCCCGCCAGCGCCTCGCGGAGTTCGGCGAGGGACCCGGCAGACCCCGCCCGGGCGCGGGCATCGGCGAGCGCGCTCGCGGTATGCGGCGCCTGTTCGGCACGCGGGGCAGCCGGCTGCGGGCGGGCGGGTTGCGCGCGGGGCCGCGGAGTGCGGGACCGCGCGAACCGGTCGATCGGGAACTCCTCGAGCACCTCGTCGATGCCGGCATCCCGGGCCCATTCGAGCATGACGTCCTGCTGGGCGGCGGCAGGCTCGCTGCCGGAAAAGCCGTTCATGCCCGGGTATCCCTGCTGCGCCGGGGCGGCGACAAATGGTCCCGTGACAGCCCTGCCCGGGAACCGTAGTCTCGGATCGTGCCACATGCTCCCTGACCGCGAAAGTGAGGCTGGTGTCATGGACCGCGAATTCATGGAATACGATGTCGTCGTTGTCGGAGGCGGTCCGGCCGGGCTGTCCACGGCGATCCGGCTTGCCCAGGTCGCCGCGGAGACCGGCCGGGAACTCGGCATCTGCGTGCTTGAGAAGGGTTCGGAGATCGGGGCCCACATCCTGTCGGGCGCGGTGCTGGAGCCGCGGGCACTCGACGAGCTCTTCCCCGACTGGAAGGAGCGCGGCGCGCCGCTCAACCAGCCGGTCACCGAAGATCGCATGATGATGCTGACCAGGACCGGCGGCATCCGCCTGCCAACCCCGCCGCAGATGCGCAACCACGGCAACTACATCATCAGCCTGGGCAACCTGTGCCGCTGGCTGGCGGAACAGGCCGAGGCCCTGGGCGTGGAAATCTATCCAGGATTTGCCGCGGCAGAGGTGCTCTACCGCGAGGACGGATCGGTGCGCGGTGTTGCCACCGGCGACATGGGTGTCGGCCGCGACGGCGAGCAGACCGCGAACTACATGCCCGGCATGGAACTGCGCGCGCGCCTCACGGTCTTTGCCGAGGGGTGCCGGGGATCGCTGACAAAGACCCTGTTCGAGCGTTTCGACCTGCGTGCGGATGCGGACCCGCAGACCTACGGGATCGGGATCAAGGAACTGTGGGAGGTCGACCCGGCGGTCCATTCCCCGGGACGTGTGCTGCACACCGTCGGATGGCCGATGGACCAGCAGACCTACGGCGGCTCGTTCCTGTATCACCTCGAGGACAATCAGGTCGCGGTCGGCTACGTGGTCGGTCTCGACTACCGCAACCCGCATCTCAGTCCGTTCGACGAGTTCCAGCGCTTCAAGACCCACCCGAAGATCCGGCCGGTATTCGAGGGCGGCCGCCGGGTCGCCTACGGCGCCCGCGCCATCAACGAAGGCGGGTTCCAGTCCATACCGAGGCTGACCTTCCCGGGCGGGCTGATCGTCGGATGCTCGGCCGGCTTCCTGAACGTTCCGAAGATCAAGGGCAGCCACAACGCCATGAAGTCGGGCATGCTGGCCGCCGAGGCGATCGCCGAGACGCTGGCCGACGAGACGGATGCCGGCGGCATCGAGGTCGAGGGCTACGCCGAGCGGGTGCGCGGGTCGTGGATCTGGGACGAGCTCTACCGGGTCCGCAACATCCGTCCGGGTTTCCGCGCCGGCCTGTTCTATGGCCTGGCGCATGCGGCGCTTGACACCTACATCCTGCGCGGTCGCGCACCCTGGACGCTGCGGCATCATCCCGACCACGAGTCGCTGGCGCCGGCATCGCACTGCGAGAAGATCCCGTATCCGCGTCCCGACGGCGTGGTGAGTTTCGACCGGCTGTCCTCGGTGTTCCTGTCGAACACCAACCACGAGGAGAACCAGCCGGTTCACCTGACGCTGACGGATGCCGACATCCCGGTGCGCTACAACCTCGCTCACTACGATGCGCCTGAACAGAGATTCTGTCCGGCAGGGGTCTACGAGATCGTCCGCGACGAGGACGGCGAGAACCCCGAACTGCAGATCAACGCGCAGAACTGCGTTCACTGCAAGACATGCGACATCAAGGACCCGCTGCAGAACATCAACTGGGTGGTTCCGGAAGGTGGCGGCGGACCCAATTACCCCAACATGTAGGACACCGGAGGCTGTTTGCCCCATGGGTGCTGGAAGAGGGTCACGGGCATGGTGACGGGGCGATCGCCGTGCCTGCGCGGGCGTCACCGGACGGGGCCGGGGCGGACTGCCGGCTGCATCCTGCTTGTGGCGGCATTCACCGGCTGCGTCATGTCGGACCCGCAGACCGTCGGACCGGGCCCTGACCCGATGGACGCGGTGTCGACCGCGGGCAGCTATCTCATCGGGCGGACCGCCTACCGGCACGGCGACATCAACGCCGCATCGGTCAACTATGACCGTGCGCTGAAGGCCGACCCGGGCAATCTCTCGCTCACCCACCGGCTGTTCATGGTCAGGCTGGAACAGGGCCGGATCGAGGACGCCATCGGACTGGCCCGGCTGATATCGGCGACACCCGCAGGCGCGGCGCACCTGCCGCTCGTCGTGGTGGCCCTCGGGCTCGACCACGCGGCAAACGGCGACTGGGAACAGGCAATCGCGCAGTTCGAAACCCTGGCCGGCAGCCAGGTGAGCCTGATCCTGAAACACCTGCTCACGGGCTGGGCCCTGGCCGGGTCGGGAGACTGGGCCGGCGCCGATGCCCGGCTGTCTGACCTCGCCCGGAACACCGGGATCGAGGGTCTGAGCCTGCTGCACCGCGCCTACGCCCGAGTTCTTGCCGGCAACCCGGAGGAAGGACGCCGCCTGCTCGCCCGGGCCATGGATCTCGACCCCTGGCCGTCGCTTCGCCTGCGCCTCGCCATGGCGGTCTTGCTTGCGACCGTACACCGTGACGATGCCGCCCGCGCGGCCCTTGCGCTGGCCGGGAATGACGGGGTTCATGCCGAAACCCTGCACGCCCTGCTCGGGCGCGCTCGAAAGGGCGAGCCCGTTGACGGCCAGGTTTCCACCGCGATCCACGGCATGGCCGAGGCGCTGTTCGACGTGGCGAGCGTGCTGCAGCGCATCGAACGGTCCCGGTCCGCCGAACGTCAACAGGGCACGGCGAGCGCAGCGCAGCGCCATGAACGGTCCCGGTCCGCTGACCGTCTTCAAGGTCAGGTCCTCGCGCTTGCCCGGCTGTCGCGCTTCCTGAACCCGCAGTTCGTGCCGGCCAGCCTTCTCGTGGCCCGGACCCTGGCGGCCCGGGACAACCATGAGGCGGCAGTGGAGGTCTACACCGCCGTCCCCGTCACCTCCCCGTACCACGACATGTCCCGGCTGCGCGCCGCCCGGGCCCTGTTCAACGCGGACCGCGCCGACGAGGCCATCACACTGCTGGAGCAGTTGGGAGCGGAGCGGCCGGAAGACCCGGCGCCCTGGGCACAGATCGGCGACCTGCACCGCCGCCAGCGCCAGTGGGACCGCGCAGCCGCCGCCTACACCGAGGCCCTGGACCGTGTTGCCGTGCCGAGCGCACCGGACTGGAGGCTGTTCTACTACCGCGGCGTGGTCCTGGAACGGTCCGACCGGTGGCCCGAGGCCGAGGCAAGCTTCCTGCGCGCACTCGATCTCTCCCCCGAGCAGGCGTATGTCCTGAACTACCTCGGCTACCACTGGACAGAACTCGGAGTCCGGCTCGACGAGGCGGAACGGATGATCCGCAGGGCGAACGAACTCGAGCCGGAGAACGGGTACATCATCGACAGCCTGGGCTGGATCCTGCTCAGGACCGGCCGGGTCGAGCAGGCTGTGCCACTGCTCGAACATGCCGTCCGCCTGCTTCCCGCCGATGTGACCATCAACGAACACCTGGGCGACGCATACTGGCGGGCCGGCCGGCGCGAAGAGGCGGTGTACCAGTGGAAACGGGCCGATGCGCTCGACCCGGAACCGGACCAGCGAGAAGAGATACGGGCCAAGATCAGGAACGGCCTGCCCGACGAGACCTGACATGGGACCTGGTACGGATCCGGCCCGAGAGATACCGGCAACGGCGAAGCTCAACCTCACGCTGCACGTGACCGGTCGGCGCGCGGACGGCTACCACACGCTCGACGGCCTGACCGTCTTCTGCACCCTGGCCGACCGGGTCCGGGTCATCCCCGGCGGTGAGCGGGACCGCGTGATCGTGGACGGTCCGTTCGCCGGGCACATCACCGGACCGGAACTCGCGGAAGCGACCGTGCGCGCCTTCCGGGACCGGTTCGGACCGCTTCCACGGGTCGAGATCCGCATCACCAAGCGGATACCGGTTGCCGCCGGACTCGGCGGCGGATCGGCTGATGCGGCGGCCGTGCTGCGTGCTCTCGCCGCACTGTGCCCGGTTCCGCCCGACCGCGGCGCGCTGCACCGACTCGCGCTGGAACTCGGCGCCGATGTTCCGGCGTGTCTCGACGGGGTTCCGGTCCGCGTGCGCGGCATCGGCGAGTGCCTCGTTCCCCTGGGACCGTTGCCGCCGCTGCCGGTGGTCCTGGTCAACCCCGGGGTCGCCCTGCCCACCGGGCAGGTATTCCGGCAACGCGAGGGAGGATATTCCCGCTGTGAGCCGCTGCCGCCGGAACCGCTGGATGCCGAGGGACTGTTCCGCTACCTCGGGGAGCGCGCGAACAACGACCTGATCGGTGCGGCGTGCGCCGTCGCGCCGGTGGTCGCCACCGTGCTCGAGACCCTCGCCGACGCACAGGAACCCAGATGCCACGGAATGTCCGGCAGCGGAGCGACCTGTTTCGGCCTGTTCGACGAAGGTGCACACGAGGGCGCTCGCGCACTCGCCGAACGGCTCGCGTCACACGGGTGGTGGTCGTCTGCCGCCACCCTGGCCAGCAGAACGACAGCCTGAGGACAGACCCATGCAACCAGACCGCAGCTACTACACGCCCACCGGGGGCCTTCCCGGCCAGTCGCACCTGCTGACCGGGCGCGCCGTGTTCACCGACGCCTACGCGGTCATACCGAAGGGCGTGATGACCGACATCGTCACCAGCGCCCTGCCGCACTGGCGCGCCACCCGGGCGTGGATCCTGGCGCGGCCGCTGTCGGGATTCGCCGAGACGTTCTCGCAGGCGATCATCGAGGTCGGACCCGGCGGCGGCAGCGAGATGCCCGAGCCGGATCCCGGTGCGGAAGCCGCCCTGTTCGTGGTGTCGGGCACGCTCGATCTCGACTGCGCCGGGACCGGCTCGCGACTGGAGGCCGGCGGGTTCGCCTACATTCCGCCCGGACTCGCGTGGCGCATCGCCGCCGTCGGGGACACGGCGGCAGTATTCCACTGGATCCGAAAGCGTTACGAGCCGGTCGAGGGCCTGGGCGTCCCCGACCCGATCGTGACCAGCGACCGCGCCTGCACGCCTGTCGCCATGCCGGACAGTGACGGCCGATGGGCGACCACCCGGTTCATCGACCCCGAAGACATGCGCCACGACATGCACGTCAACATCGTGACCTTCGCCCCCGGAGCGGTGATCCCCTTCGCCGAAACCCACGTGATGGAACACGGGCTCTACGTGCTCGAGGGCAAGGGCGTCTACCGGCTGAACCAGGACTGGGTCGAAGTCGAGGCCGGTGACTTCATGTGGCTGCGCGCCTTCTGTCCCCAGGCGTGCTACGCCGGCGGCCCCGGGCCGTTTCGCTACCTGCTGTACAAGGACGTCAACCGTCATCCGCGGCTTGCACCGTGAGTCTCAGTGCCGCGCGGCCTCATACCAGTTCACGATCAGCAGCCGCTCCTCCTCGTCCATCGCCGAGAGGTTCGCCGGCGGCATGGCGCGGGACCGGCCGGACTGCAGGTAGACCTGCCGGGCATGCCGGAGCAGCTGGTCTTCCGTTTCCAGCACCACGCCGCGCGGCGGCGCCACCATTCCCTCCCATAGCGGCTCGCGGGAATGGCACATGGAACAGCGGTCAACCACGATCTCGGTCACCGCGGCAAACTGCGGGTCGGCGGCCAGGCGGCGGTGTTCCACCGTCCTCGACACCGCGGTGCCGGTGAGCGCCGAAGGCATGGTCGACAGCCAGACGATGACGCAGAACAGCGCCGCCGCCAAGATCCACGGCCAGACCAGGTGACCGCGGCGCTCATGCACCCGGTTGAAGTAGATCCGGATCAGGACCCCGACCAGGAAGACAAGCGACGCGATGATCCAGCTGTACCCGGTCGCGAAGGCGAGCGGGTAATGGTTGGACAGCATCAGCAACAGGACCGGCAGGGTCAGGTAGTTGTTGTGCGTCGAACGCTGCCGGGCAATCCGGCCGTACTTCGGATCCGGTCGCCGGCCGGCCAGCAGGTCCGCGGTCACCACTTTCTGGTTCGGGATGATCACCATGAACACGTTCGCACTCATGATGGTGGCGGTGACCGCGCCCAGGTGCACAAAGGCGGCCCGTCCCGGAAACACCTGGGCAAAGCCCCAGGCAAGCAGCACCAGGATACCGTAGAGGACCAGCATCAGCAGCCTGTCGTCCCCGCCGAGCGGACTGCGGCAGACCAGGTCGTAGACCAGCCAGCCGACGACGATCGAGACCAGCGAGATCGCGATCGCGATCCCGGGATCGAGGTCAATGATCTCCGGGTCGAGCAGGTAGAGCTCCGGGCTCGCGTAGTAGACAACCACCAGCAGCGCGAACCCCGACAGCCAGGTGGCGTAGCTCTCCCACTTGAACCAGGTCAGGTGTTCGGGCAGGTCGTCGGGCGCGACCATGTACTTGCGGACGTGGTAGAAACCGCCGCCGTGTACCTGCCACTCCTCGCCGTCGACCCCGGCGGGCAGGCCGGGCGGACGCCTGAGCCCGAGATCGAGCGCGATGAAATAGAACGAGGTTCCGATCCACAGCACCGCCGCCATCACGTGGAACCAGCGAATGGCGAGGTCCAGCCAGTCCCAGGCAACCGGGAGCAGGTCGGCGATCATGCGACCGATCCGGCAGCCCGCAGCCGGTGCACCGCCTGCAGGACCCGTTCGGGCGTGACCGGAACGTCGAGCCGCGGGCAGGTGCGGTACCCGTCGACGCTCGCGACAGCCATCGAAAGCGCCTCCACCACCGATGCGCACAGCAGCAGCGGCGGTTCGCCCACCGCCTTTGACCGGCCGATGGTCGGACGGACGTTCTCGGACCAGGGGGCGATGTGGACGTTGAACTCTGCCGGACAGTCGGATGCCAGGGGGATCTTGTAGGTCGACGGCGCATGGGTGCACAGCCGGCCGGTCTCGTCCCACCACAGTTCCTCGGTTGTCACCCACCCCATGCCCTGGATGAAACCGCCCTCGATCTGGCCGACGTCGATCGCGGGGTCGAGCGAGCGGCCGATGTCCTGCAGGATGTCGACGCGGTCGACCCGGTACTCGCCGGTAAGCGTATCGACCGTCACCTCGCTGGCCGCGGTCCCGTAGACGAAGTAATAGAACGGCTCGCCACGGCCGGTCTCCCGGTCCCAGTGGATGTCGGGAGTCTTGTAGAACCCGGTGGCGGACAGCTGCACCCGGGCGCGGTAGGCCTCGGCAATCAGCTCGCCGAACGCCATCTCCCGGTTGCCGATCCGAACCCGGTTGTTCTCGAAGCTGATCCGGTCCGGCTCGACACTCCACCGCTCGGCCGCGAAGTCAACCAGACGCCGGCGGATCTTCTCGGCGGCATCGAAGGCAGCCATGCCGTTCAGGTCCGATCCGGTCGACGCCGCGGTTGCGGACGCGTTCGGCACCGTGGCGGTGCTCGTCTCGGTGATGCGGATCCGGTCCAGGTCGACCTGAAAGCAGTCCGCAACCACGAGCGCCACCTTGGTAAGCAGACCCTGGCCCATTTCGGTGCCGCCATGGTTCAGGTGGATCGAGCCGTCCTGGTAGACATGGACCAGTGCCCCGGCCTGGTTCAGCCAGGTCAGCGTGAACGAAATCCCGAACTTCACCGGGGTGAGCGCAATCCCCTTGCGGATCACTCCGCCCTGCGTATTGAAGGCGCGAACGGCGTCGTGGCGGGCGTGGAAGTCGCACGCGGTTTCCAGTTCCTCGAACAGCCGCGGCAACAGGTTGTCGCTCACCCGCTGCCAGTACGGCGTCAGGTCCCGGCCGGGGGAGGCATAGAGGTTTGCCTTGCGGATCTCGAGCGGCGTGCGGCCGAGCCGGCAGGCAATCTCCTCGATCATGCGTTCGGCAACCAGCAGTCCCTGCGGGCCGCCGAACCCGCGAAACGCGGTGTTCGAGACGGTGTTGGTCCGCAACGGCCGCGACGTCAGCCTCACGTTCGGGTAATAGTAGGCATTGTCGGCTTGGAACAGCGCCCGGTCGGCAATCGGCCCGGACAGGTCGGCCGAGAATCCGGCCCGGGACGCGAGCCTCGCCTCGACCGCCAGGATCCGCCCGGTGTCGTCGAAGCCGACATCGTAGTCCACCTCGAAGTCATGCCGCTTGCCGGTTGCGGTCATGTCGTCGTCGCGGTCCGGACGCAGCTTGACCGGCCGGTTGAATCGGCGCGCGGCCAGCGCGGCGGCGGCCGCAAACAGGCTGGACTGGGATTCCTTGCCGCCAAACCCGCCGCCGAGCCGGCGGACCGTCACCGTGACCGAGCTCGCAGGAACGTCGAGGACATGGGCCACCATGTGCTGTACCTCGCCCGGATGCTGGGTCGAGGAAATGACATGCATCTCGTCATCCTCGCCGGGCAGCGCAACGGCGATCTGGCCTTCGAGATAGAAGTGCTCCTGCCCGCCGATGTTCATGGTCCCGGTAATGCGATGGGCGGCCTGCGGAAGCGCCGCCGCGGCATCGCCGCGCGTCAGCGTGAGCGGGGGAACCACGGTCTCGTCCGCCTGCGCAAGCTCGAGCACCGGCGCAAGCGGGATGCCGTCGACCCGGGCGAGGCGGGCGGCGCGGCGCGCCGCATCGCGGGTGTCGGCGACCACGATGAAGAGCGGTTGCCCCCAGAACACGATCTCGCCTTCGGCAAGCACCGGGTCGTCCCCGGCTCGGCTCGCGCTGATGTCGTTGGTGCCGGGGATATCCTGCGCCGTCAGGACACCGACCACGCCCGGCGCCGATCGCACGGCCTCGAGCTCCAGCCGTTCCAGCCGGGCGCGGGCGATCGTCGACAGGCCCAGGTAGGCGTGCAGCGTCTCCGGCGGCAACGGCACGTCATCGGTAAACCGCGCACTCCCCGTGACGTGCCGGCGAGCGGAGTCATGCGGATGCGCTCCGTGCATCCAGGTGCGGCGCGCAGGCCCCGTCACCGAACCTGCTCCAGTCGCACCGGCACGCCCGGTTCGCTGTTCTCCAGGTAGAACCGCACCAGCAGGTTGCGCGCCACCAGGCTGCGGTAGCCGGCGCTCCCCCGCAGGTCGCTGATGGGTGTGAAGTCGCGATCGAGCGCCTCACCGGCCGCCTGCATGGTCTGCGCCCGCCACGGCCGGCCGGTACACGCCGCCTCGGCGGCACTGGCGCGCGACGGAACGGCCGCCATGCCGCCGAAGGCCAGCCTGGCGCAGGTGACGGTGTCACCGTCGAGTTGGAGATTGAAGGCGCCGGCGACCGCGGCGATATCCTGGTCCCGCCGCTTCGAGACCTTGTAGAAGCCGAGGCGGGCGCCGGGCTTCGGCAGGCAGACCCTGATCCGCTCGAGGAATTCCCCGGACCGGATGTCCTGGCGGCCGTAGCCGAGGAAGAACGCATCGATCCCCACCGTCCGGCATCCCCGGCCGCTGCGCAGGCCGATCTCGGCTCCGAGCGCCAGCAGGACAGGCGGCAGGTCGCCGACCGGCGAGCCGTTGGCGACGTTGCCGCCCACCGTGCCCATGGTACGGATCTGCGGTCCGCCGACCCGCTCCCAGAAGTCGCGAAGCGACGGGATGGCCTCGACGAGCGCCCGCCCCGCTTCCTCCCAGGTCACCGCGGCGCCGAGCACGATCGCCCGGTCCTCGCGCTCGATCGCAGCCAGCTCGTCGAGGTGACCGATGCAGATCGCGGGCGAGATCGGCCGCAGCTGCCGGTTGACCTCGACGCCGACGTCGGTTGCACCGGCGACGAGCACCGGGTCGGTCTCCTGCTCCAGCAGCCGTGCCAAGTCATCGACGTTGGCGGGCACCAGCACCCGGCTGCCGTCACGCTCAAGCTCGACCCTGCGGCCGTCCCGCAGCTCCGCAAGGCGCCGGCGCACCGCATCGCGCGTGGTGGTGAGCGGATCACCATCGCCTCGACCGGCCCGCAGGGCCGCCTCGACGATCGGCCGGTATCCGGTGCACCGGCACAGGTTTCCCTGCAGCGCCACCTCGACCTCGCTCCTGGTCGGGGACGGTGTCCTGAGCCACAGCGCACAGAGCGCCATCACGAAGCCCGGGGTGCAGAAACCGCACTGGCTTGCATGGCTCTCCACCATCGCCTCCTGCACCGGGTGCAGCCGGTCGTCGGATGCCAGGTGCTCCACCGTCACCACCTGACAGCTGTCGACGGTGGCCAGCAGACGGATGCAGGCGGTCACGGGCCCGTATTCGAGCTCGCCGTGGCGCAGCGCTCCGACCAGGACGGTGCAGGCGCCGCAATCACCTTCCGCGCATCCTTCCTTGGTTCCGGAGAGCCGCATGTCGGTGCGCAGGAAGTCGAGCAGCATGTCGTGCGGTCCGACATCGCTGCAGGTGACCTCCCTGTCGTTCAGCAGCAGCCGGATTTCGCGTCTCGGGGCGGTCACGGTTCAGCTACCACGGTAGGTCGAGTATCCGAAGGGCGAGAGCAGAAGCGGGACGTGGTAGTGCACGGTCGTATCGCCGATGCCGAAGCGGACCGGGACGATGTCGAGAAACGGGATGTCATCCGCGGCCTGGCCAGTCTCCCGGTGGTAGCGCCCGACATCGAACCGGATCTCGTAGCGCCCCGGTGTCATGGCCGCCCCTTCCAGCAGCGGCCGGTCCACCCTGCCGTCAGCATTGGTGACCGAACGCGCCCGCCTGGTACGCCGGCTCCCCTCGATCTGGTACAGGCGGATCACAAGCCCTGCCGCCGGACGGCCCAGCGCGATGTCGAGCACATGCGTGGTCAGGCGTCCCGTCGTCATCGCGCGTTCCGGTTTGGGAGGGTGCACTGTATGCGTTGAATGGTACGCGGCACGGTGCCTACAATCAACGCGGTCCGACGTGCTGTACCGGGAGGACGGTTTTGCGTTATCCGCGAGACCTGCAGGGATACGGAGCTGTTCCACCGCACCCGCGCTGGCCCCGGGATGCCCGGATCGCAGTCCAGTTCGTGATCAACTACGAGGAAGGCGGCGAGAACGCCGTCATCCACGGTGACGCGGCATCGGAGTCGTTCCTCTCCGACATCGCCGGCGCCGAGCCCTGGCCGGGCCAGCGGCACTGGAACATGGAGTCGCTGTACGAGTACGGTGCCCGCGCCGGCTTCTGGCGGCTGCACCGGATGTTCGTGCGCCGCGACATCCCGGTCACGGTCTACGGGGTGGCAACCGCGCTCGCCCGCTCGCCGGTCCAGGTCGCCGCGATGCAGGAGGCCGGCTGGGAGATTGCCAGCCACGGCCTGAAGTGGATCGAGTACCGGGGATTTTCCCGCGACGAGGAGCGCGAGCACATCAGGCGCGCGATCCGGCTGCACGAGCAGGTAACCGGCGAACGCCCGCGCGGATGGTACACCGGCCGCTGCTCCGTAAACACCGTGGAACTCGTGGCGTCGGAGGGAGGCTTCGACTACATCTCCGACGCCTACGCCGACGACCTTCCGTACTGGACCCGGGCCGGCGGGCGCGATCAGCTGATCATACCCTACACCCTCGATGCCAATGACATGCGGTTCGCCGTCGCCCAGGGGTTCGGGTCGGGAGACGAGTTCTTCGCCTATCTGCGGGACAGTTTCGACACACTCTATGCCGAGGGCTGCGAGGAACAGCCCCGGATGCTCTCGGTTGGCCTGCACTGCCGGCTTGCCGGCCGGCCGGGCCGGGCGGCGGCACTGAAACGCTTTATCGAGCACGCGAGCGGTCATGCCCATGTCTGGTTCGCCCGGCGCATCGACATTGCGCACCACTGGCGCCGGACCCATCCGCCGCGCCGGGCACGGGTCCGGCCCTCGACGCTCGACCACGGCGGTTTCGTGGAGATGTTCGGCGAGGTATTCGAACATTCGCCGTGGATCGCGGATCGCGCCTGGCACGGCGAGCTCGGCCCGGCGCACGACACGCCGGAAGGGCTGCACAGCGCCCTTGCCCGGGTGTTCCGGTCCGCCGGCACCGAGGAGCGGCTCGGCGTGCTGCGCGCACATCCGGACCTTGGGGGCCGGCTCGCGGCGGCACGCCGCCTGACCCCCAGTTCGCAGGCCGAGCAGGCATCGGCCGGTCTCGACGCGCTGACCGACGCGGAGCGGGCGCGGTTCCAGGAGCTCAATCGGACCTATGTCGAACGTCACGGCTTCCCGTTCATCATCGCGGTGCGTGACCATGACCGCACCGGAATCCTCCAGGCCTTCGAGACCCGCATCGGCAATGACCGCGACAGCGAGATCCGCGAGGCCTGCCTCCAGGTCGAGCGCATTGCCGGCCTGCGGATCCGCGAGATCATGGAACCGGACGCGCCATGACTGCCGGCCGGATCTGGATCCGAAACGCCGCAGTTGTCGTCACCATGGACGACGAGCGCCGGGAACTGGCAGACGCGGGACTGCTGATCGAGGACGGCCGGATCGTCGCCGTCGGCGCCGATCCGCCGTCGGTGCGGGCCGACTGGCAGGTGATCAACGCCACTGGGTGCGTGGTCACTCCGGGCCTGGTCAACACGCATCACCACCTTGCCCAGACCCTGACCCGGGCGGTGCCGGCGGGCCAGGATGCTCCACTGTTCGGCTGGCTGGGCTCGCTCTACCCGGTCTGGGAGCGGATGCGCCCGGAGGATATCTTCGTCGCAGCCCAGGTCGGGCTTGCCGAACTCGCGCTGTCGGGCTGCAGCATGAGTTCCGATCACCTGTACTTCTTTGCCAACGGCATCCGGCTGGAGGATACGATCGAGGCGGCGGCGACGGTGGGCATGCGGTTTCACCCGACCCGCGGTGCAATGAGCATGGGCCAGAGCTCCGGAGGACTGCCGCCGGACAGCATGGTCGAGCCCGAAGCCGGCATCCTGAAGGACTGCGAACGGGTGATCGACGCCTTCCACGACCCGGCCGAAGGCGCGATGGTGCAGGTGGGACTGGCGCCGTGCTCGCCGTTTACCGTGTCGGAAGGGCTGATGCGCGACGTCGCGGAGCTGGCGCGCGACAAGGGCGTGCGCCTTCACACCCACCTGGCCGAGAACGCGGAGGACGTCGCCTTCTCGCTGGAACGCTTCGGCTGTCTTCCCGGTGACTACGCCGCCGACCTCGGCTGGCTCGGCGACCACGTCTGGCATGCCCACTGCGTCACGCTCGACGAGCGCGAAATCGGCCTGCTTGCCGGCACCGGCACCGGGGTCGCGCACTGTCCGTCGTCGAACTGTCGGCTCGGCTCCGGCATTGCGCCGGTCCGGCTGCTGCGCGATGCCGGGGTCCCGATCGGCCTCGGGGTCGATGGTTCGGCCAGCAGCGACCAGGGCCACCTGCTGAACGAGGCGCGGCTCGCCATGCTCCTGCAGCGCGTTAACGGCGGGGCCGGGGCGCTCAGCGCCCGCGAGGCCCTGGAATTCGCGACCCGTGGCGGCGCCAGGGTGCTCGGGCGCAGCGGCGAGCTCGGCTCGCTCGAGAGCGGGAAACGGGCCGATATCGCCATCTGGGACCTGTCGGGACTCGAGGCCGCCGGCGCATGGGACCCGGTGGCAGCCCTGGTCCTGTGCGGACCGTTCCGCGTCCGTCACCTGCTGGTCGAGGGCCGACCGGTGGTAACCGACGGCCTGCTGGTCAGTCTCGAGGCCGGCGCCCTGGCCGAGACGGGGCGGACCGCCGTCGCGCGGCTTGCCGGGTGAGCGGCGGGGACACACCGCTTGACAGCCAGCAGGCCGCGCCGTGGAATTGCAGGTTCAGGCCCGCAACGAACTGCACCACAGTCACGAAAGGCCACAATCATGCTCAGAGCACTCCTGACACTGGCACTTGTTGCCGCCGGCGCGTCCGGCGCTGCCGCCCAGACCAAGGTACCGTTCGCACTCGACTGGAAGTTCGAGGGACCGAGTTCCGCCTACTTCGCGGCGATCGACAACGGTCACTTCAAGGCCGAGGGCCTCGACGTGGAGATCTCGGCCGGCAAGGGATCGCTTGACGCCATTCCCAAGGTCGCGACCGGCGCGTTCCCGTTCGGTTTCGCCGACATCAACAGCCTTGTCCGGTTCAAGGACAAGAACCCCGACGCACCGGTCATCGCCGTGATGATGGTCTATGACAAGCCGCCGTTTGCGGTGGTCGGACGGGTATCGCAGGGCGTTTCGGCGCCGAAAGACCTGGAAAACCGCATCCTCGGTGCGCCGCCGCCCGACGGGGCCTGGGCGCAGTTCCCGGCGTTTGCGGCGGAAAACGGTCTTGACGTGAGCAAGATCACCGTCGAACCGGTCGGTTTTCCGACCCGCGAGCCCATGCTCGCCGAAGGACGGGTCGATGCCATTACCGGCTACTCGTTCTCCAGTTTCCTGAACCTGGTCCGGCTCGGGATCCCCGAGGACGACATCTCGGTGCTGCTGATGGCGGACCACGGCCTGGCGCTCTACGGCAACGCGGTCATCGTCAACACTGACTTTGCCGCCGCCAATCCGGACAAGGTGACCGGGTTCATCCGCGCGGTCGCCCGGGGCTGGCGTGACGTGATCGCCGACCCCGAGGCCGGTGTGCGGATGATGGCGGAGCGCAACCCGGCTGCCGACATCGCGCTCGAGACCCGGCGCCTGCAGCTGTCGATCGACGGCAACGTGCTGACGCCGAACGTGGCGGCCAACGGCATCGGCCAGGTCGATCCGGCCCGGTTCGACAAGGCGCTCGGCCAGCTCGAGATGAATTTCGAGCTGTCGAAGGCCCCGGACCCGGCCGCCTACTTCACCGACCGGTACCTTCCCGATGACGGCAGCCTGATGATCGGCGGGTAGCCGGGCCTGCGGACAGCGCCGTGACGGAGGACGACAGCGGAACGCTGCCGGCCGGAGAGGTTTCGCGCATCGAGCTGCGCGGGGTCTACTACGCCTACCGGACCGGAACCGGGCACCTGCCGGTCCTCGACGGGCTCACCTTTGCCTGCGGGACCGGCAGTTTCACGGCGGTGGTCGGTCCGTCCGGGTGCGGCAAGTCGACGTTGACGCGGCTGATCGCGGGACTGATGCTGCCGGACCGGGGCGAGGTGCTGCTGCACGGCGAACCGGTCCGCTCTCCCAGGGCGACGGTGGGAATGGCGTTCCAGAACCCGGTGCTGCTCGAGTGGCGGACCATTCTCGCCAACGTCCTGCTGCCGCTCGAGATCGTTCCCAACCGGCTCACCCGCGAGGAGCGCCGCAACCGGGCCCGCGAGCTGCTTGCCCTGGTCGGTCTCGGGGCGTTCGAGGACCGGCGGCCCTCGGAACTGTCCGGCGGCATGCGCCAGCGTGCCTCGCTGTGCCGCGCGCTGGTGACCCGGCCGGAGGTCCTGATCCTCGACGAGCCGTTCGGCGCACTCGACGCGTTCACGCGCGAGGACCTGTGGCAGACCATGCACGCGCTGCGGCGCGAGGAACGGTTTACCTGTCTGCTGATCACCCATGATCTGAGGGAGTCGGTGTTCCTGGCCGACCGGGTGGTGGTGCTGTCCGACCGGCCGGCCACCGCGCAGGTGACCATGGAGGTGCCGCTTGGCGACAAACGCGCGCTCGACGACCTCTACGGGACCGAGGCGAGCGAACTGCAGGCCGAGCTGCGCCAGCAGATTCGCATCGCCCAGCAGGCCCGGCAGACGGAGCCGGCGGCATGAAGCGCCAGGTCCTGGTTCCGGTCGCAGCCCTGGTGCTGTTCGCGCTGGCCTGGGAGTTCCTGGTCTGGGTGAACGGCTGGCCCGACTACAAGATGGCCTCGCCGTCCGATCTCGGACCGGCGTTCTGGAAGTTCCGCGGCCTGTTCCTCGAACACAGCTGGGAGACGCTGTGGCGCACGGTCGCGGGCCTGCTGCTCTCTGTGGCGGCCGGCCTGGTGCTCGGCATGGTCATGGGGCTGTCCCGGGTCATGCGCGAAGCCCTCTACCCGCTGCTGGTCGGGTTCAACGCCATCCCCAAGGCAACGGTGGTTCCGGTCATCGCGCTCATCTTCGTGGGCGCCCACGACATGAACACGATTCTGATCGCCTTCCTGATCTCGTTCTTCCCGATCGCGGTTTCGATTTCGATCGGCCTGTCGACGCTGGAGCCGGAATACCGGGACATCCTGCGCTCGCTCGGCGCCAGCCGCTTCACGATCTTCTGGAAGATCGCCCTGCCCAAGACCCTGCCCGAGTTCTTTGGCGCGCTGAAGGTGGCGGTGACGCTGGCCTTCATCGGGACCAACCTGATGGAGATCGTCGAACCGCACGGTCGCGGCCTCGGCTACCTGTTCGACAGCGGCAAGATCAGCGCTGACTACCCGTTGATGTTCGCGGTGCTGATCGCGCTGGCCCTGCTTGGCATCTTCCTGTTCTACTGCGTGGTCGTGCTCGAGAAGATCTTCGCCGGCTGGGCCGAACGTAGCGAGACCTGACACCGCCACGCCCCGGCCCCGCACGACACAGCCCCGTTGACCGGGCGGCACGGACCACCGGCCACGCCGACAATCAAACGCCACGGATCCGCGGGGTTTCCGGCACCGGAACCATCGGGCCATGAACCCGGCGCTACCGGCCCGACCTGTCCAGTCTCTCCTGCGCCTCGGCGACCCCTCCGCGGGCCGCCTGCTCGTAGAGCGAGCGGGCGCGCCCGGCGTCGGCGGGCACGCCGCGACCCTGCTCGGTCAGGACGCCGAGGACATGGGCAGCCCTGGCGACACCCAGGTCTGCCGACTTCGCGAATGCCCGGGCCGCCCGGGTGTCATCACGCGGCGTTCCCCGGCCCTTCAGGTGGAAGACCCCCAGGTTGAACAGGGCGTAGGGATGGTCCTGTTCGCCGGCCTGCCGGTAGAAGGCGAACGCCCGGGCATCATCCTGCTCGACACCCAGCCCTCGTTCGTAGAACAGCCCGAGGTTGTACAGAACCTCCGGCGAGCCGGTCTCGGCTGCATCACGCAAAACCCTGGCGGCCGCACCGTAAGCACGTTCGTCCGGGTTGGTGCCGAGGAGGACCCGGGCCAGGTCCAGCAGCTCTTCCGCCCTCACCTCCGGCGTGCGTTCCACGGCCGCGACCCGGGGACCGGCAGGCGCCGCAGCGCGTTCGGGTGCAGTCGGTGCAGTGGATTCCGGCGCGGGTGGAGTCGCTGCGCGTTCCGGTGCAGTCGCCGCAGTGGAGCCGGATGCCGGTGGAGCCGCTGCACGTCCGGGCGCGGCTGCCACGGTTGATCCGGAAGCGGGCGGCGGCGGCGCGCGTTGGGGTGCGGCCGCCGATTCGGGTTGCGGGACTGGTTTGAGGGCGGGTGCCTGCGCTGTCGCTGCTGGTGCCTGGGCGGTCTCGCGCTGTGCGGGGGCCGTCGCCTGGCCGACCGCACCGGCGGTGGCCTCGTCTTCGCCCTGGAGCAGCGACCACGCGGCCGCGACCGCGTCGTCAAACGTGTCCGACACCCCGGCAAGATGGGTACGCCCCAGCGTGTCGATCCGCTCCTTGACCTGGCCCAGTCCAAGGGGCTCGGCATAGATGTAGCCGACCGCACCGGCACCGGCGAGAATCACCACCAGAATGAAGGAAAACAGCCCGCCGCGGGAGCGAGGCTGCGCCGGTGCGGGCTGCGGTGGCGGTGCCGGCCTCGCGGTCGGCGGTTCAGGCCGGGGTTCGGGGTCTCCAGTCGGCGGTTCGGGTACCGGTTCAGGCCGGGGCTCCGGTTCGAGCTCTCCGGTCGGCGATTCGGGTACCGGTTCAGGCCGGGGCTCCGGCTCGAGTTCTCCGGTCGGCGGCTCGGGTTCCGGGCGCGCGGCCCGTGCCGGCGAAGCGAGCTCCGCCTCCGCGTCGGCCCGCTCACTCTGCTCGATGCGCAGGGCGACCTGTTGCAACAGCAGGCCAAGAGTCCGCAGCGACTCGTCGACCCTGCTTTTCGAGGCATCGAACCGGGCCTGAACAAACCCCGACAGGTCCCCGTCCCGGGCATCGAGCTCGGCCCGGATGGTCCGTTCGAGCCAGGCCCCGACGGTCAGTCCCGCCAGTTGTGCGTGCTGTTCGGCCATGGCCCGGACTTCGGGCTCGACGTCATCGAGACGCCAGGCGGACCGGCGATCTGTCACGTCCGCGCTCCTCCGGCAGTCATTGTTGTCACTCCGGCAGCCTGGGATCGGCCGGAGGCCGGGCCTCGTCCGGTCCCGCAATCCGGTTGGCCATCTGTTCCACCACGCCGCGCAGGCGTTCCAGCATCGAGAGCACGTCTGCTTCCGATCGGCCGATCCGCTCCTGCACGATGGCGCGTACCGACGCGTCCACGCCCCGGTCGGCGTCAGCGCTGCGCCTTACCGCCATGCTGACCCACGCCGCCGGCGTCATTCCACTGGCAGCAGCCGCAGCCTCGACGGCCGCGATGGTGGTTTCGGTCACCCCTTCGACATGCCAGGGGTCGCGAGCCCCGGAGCCGGGTCCAGCTTCTGTCATGACTTCGCCCCTCCAGGCGGCGATGATAGCGCCTGCACCCTCACTTTGCGACACCAAGCGGTCGCTGAAAGGAACTGCCGGGATGTCCGCACTCGCCACCGCACTTGCCGCCGCCCGACTGACCGGAGGACTGGTCGAGAAGAACAGGTTCGAGCTGCCTGGCGATGCGGCGGCGGCCCGCGATAGCCAGGAGCAGGCGGCCCTCCTTCTGGGGCCGCCGTCCGAAGCCTGGAAGGTCGGGTCAACCTCTCCGCAGGCCCGGGCGGCACTGGGAACCGACGGGCCGGGAGCGGCCCGTGTCCCCCGCCGCTACCGGTTCGCATCCGGGGAGACCATCGGCGTGTTCGAGGCCCATGATCTGGCCGTGGAGGCCGAGTTCGCGCTGCGCCTGGGACGCGACATCGTCTGCGACGGATCCCCGCCGCGGCGGGACGAGGTGATCGCCGCAATCGATGCGGTGCTGCCGTCCCTCGAGATCGTCGGCTGCAGGATTGCCGGGGGCCTTGCCGGTGCCGGGCGTCTTCTGGTGACCGCCGATGGCGGGGCAAACGTCGCGCTCGCGACCGGAACACCGGTCACGGCGTGGCGCGGTTTCGACCTGCCGGCACACCCGGTCCGCCTGATCCGCAACGGGACCCCGGTTGCCGAGGGCACCGGTGAGCGGGCGCTCGGCGACCCGGTCGCGGTCGTGATCTGGCTCCTCCGTGACAGGGGCCGCCTCGCTGCCGGCGAGGTGGTCTCGACCGGGACCTGCACCGGCCTGGTTCCGGTCGGGCCCGGGGATACTCTCACTGGCGACTTCGGCGAGATCGGGTCGGTCGAGGTCGGCCTGCGGCACGCCGAGCCGGGCTGAGCGGTGACGGTTCCCCACGGTGGGTTCCACCCGTCCCGACGCCGGTGGCGACCTTCCCGCCGGCGCGTGCAGGGGACGGCGTGTCCGTGAACCGACGGGCCGCGCAACGAGGCTCCCGGAACTGACCCGGGTCGACGCATGTCCCCGTCTGCGAGGCACTCGCCCTCCCGACGACAGGTCCTGCGGACCGAATCATGACGGTGTGCGGGATTTTCAAACGCCCGACACCGCGCCGGGTACGCGATGCCGCGCGGCGCCGGCGCGACAGAGTTTTCCTTCCCGGTCGTGCAGCATCGACGCGGCCATACCGGTCACCCGGGTACTGACGGGTCGGGGTCAGGCAGGAAGTCGCGGACCAGGTGCACCGCCTCGGCGAGGCTGCTGCGGATGACCGGTGTCTGCTCGGGAAAGGCGGTCTCGAACCGTCCCGGGAACCGCGGGTCCAGCATGACGAAGACGCCGGTATCACCGCTGCGCCGCATCAGCCGGCCAAAGGCCTGACGCAGCTTGAGCCGCACCAGCATGTCATCGTAGTGCCGGCCGCCGAACGCCTCGCGGCGCGCCCGGTGCACGATGCCGGGCACCTGCCACGGCACCCGTTCCATGACCAGCAGGCGGAGCGACAGGCCCGGCACGTCGACACCGTCCCGCACGGCGTCGGTCCCGAGCAGGCATGAGTTCATCTCTGCCCGAAAGATCCGGACCAGCGTCGAGACGTCCATTCCGTCGACATGCTGCGCCAGCAAAGCCAGCCCGGCCCGGTCCAGCGGTGTGGCGATGCGCTGATGCACCTCGCGCAGACGCCTGATCGCGGTAAACAGGCCAAGGGCGCCGCCACCACCGGCGAGGAACAGCTGCAGGAAGGCGTCCGCCACCGCCACGACGTCGTATCGGTCGACATCGGTGACAACGACGACCCGGGTGCGGGCGGCATAGTCGAACGGGGAGGCAAAGGTGCACCGGTCAACCTCGCCCGGCAGGTGGGCAATCCCGGTGCGCTGCTCGGCAACCTGCCAGTCCTGTTCCTCGTTCCCCGACACGTCTCTCAGGCTAGCGGACGTCACGATAACGCCGTCCGCGTTCGCAAGGACCGCGCGGGAGAACGGCAGCGTCGGGTCGATCCAGTGCCGCTGCATGCCGACGTCAAACACGTGTCCGGCGCCACAGGTGACCTCGAACCGGTCGACAAAACCGTCGGTCTCGGCGGACTGCAGGGCTTCAAGCATGCCGATCCAGGGGTCGAGCACATCGACGCATCGCTGCTCCAGCATGCGCAGGATAGAGGTGGTCTCGAGGCGCCGCACCTCGTCTGCCCCGCCGGCCGCCTGGCGCAACGCGTCAAGCAGTGCCCGGATGGCCCCGGCGAGACCACCAAGCGTCTCCGCCAGTCCGGCAGCCGCCTCATGCAGGGCTTCGTCGGACCGTTGCGGGAGACACTCCATCGAGTAGCGCGAGGCCCGACCGCCGTTGGCGTCGAGCACCTGCCGACAGACGCATGCGAGGAAGGTCTCCGCCGCACCGGCCGGGCTGCCGGACTCGACGCGCCCCAGCCATCCTGGGCTCGGCAGGCCCTGCACATGCCTGATCACGTCACCAAGCGGATCGCGCACCCGCTCTGCGCCATCGCGAAGCCCGGCTGCCAGCCGTTCGATCCTTCTGACCACGCCACTGCCGCCGCGCCTGGTCTCGCCGCCGGCGAACCAGCCGCGCAGAAACAGCGTTTCGCGGCCGGTCAGCCGGTTTGCGAAGGCGCTGTCGGCGGCATCGAACAGGTGGTGACCCTCGTCGAACACATAGCGGTCCGGCATCCTCGTGCTGTCGGCTGTCGCGGCCTGGGTCAGAACCAGGGCATGGTTGGCGATCACCAGCCGCGCACGGTGCGACTGTCGCCGTGACTTTTCGACAAAACACCGGTCGTAGTGCGGGCACAGTGCATGCAGGCACTCGCCGCGGCGCACCGCGAGACCCAGGGTGTCGCGATGTCCCAGCAGGTCTGGGAGCCAGGACGGGAAATCGTCGCCGGTCATGTCCCCGTCACGCGTCGCCGTGGTCCAGCGGGCCATGAGGCCAAGTGCCGTACCGCTGCCGGGCACTCGCCCGAAGCCCCGGGTGGTTTCCTCCAGCGCCAGCAGGCAGAGGTAATTCTCCTGGCCCTTGCGCACGACCACGTTCCGGGCCTTGCCGACCGGATCCGGATACATCCGGTCCAGTTCCCGGTCGAGCTGCTGCTGCAGGTTGCGGGTGTAGGTGGACAGCCACACCGTCGCGGTATTGCGTTCCGCCCACAGCCCGGCCGGCGCCACGTAGCCCAGGGTCTTGCCGACCCCGGTTCCGGCCTCCGCAAGAACCACACGGGGGCCGCTGTCGGATCCGGACGGCAGGAAGGCGCCGGTGGCCGCGACGGCAAAGTCGACCTGGCCGGACCGTCGCTCCGCCTGCGGACCGAGCAGCTCGCCGAGCCTGGTCCGCGCCTCGTCCTCGCCGACCGGCAGGTGTTCCGCTCCCCGGTCCGGCGGCAGGTCCGACCACGCCTGCAGCCTCGACCAGACCTCGTGGTCTTCGGGGAACCCGGAGACCGTGTCCGGGTCAATGCCGAGAACCTCAAGCACTAACGGGGCCCATGGCCAGGCGGCAAGGTGCATGGCACGCGCGACCGCGTCGGCGGTCGCATCGGTGTCATCTTCGAGGTCTGCGAGCAGGGCGTCGACTGCACGAGGCAGCAGCATCGCTTCCTCGAACCGGTCTCGCGGCGCCGGCAGGTTCAGGACATGAGCGAGCCCCCGGGGTGTCGGCAGGATGAACCGTGCCGGGTGGACGAAGGCAAACAGTTCGAGGACGTCGAATCCGACCATCTCCGCCGACCCGAGGCGGCGACGCACCGCCTGCAGATGACAGACCAGCGGCGGTTCGGCGTGCGCCCGGTCCCTCGCGCCCGCGTTGTCGAGATCCTCGATCTCGCCGTCACCGCTGATCCAGACGCTGCGTGTCACACCGGGCCACAGCACCGGTGTCCGGGTTACGGCATCGCCGGGACCGGGGCGTGGCCGATAAGGCATGTCAGACAGCTCACGCTCCCCGTTCCCAGGCTGCGAGGGCAGGGATCAGACCACAGCCCGGACGCAACGACAATGCCGCGCCGACGCCCGACAGGGGACGGGAACGGCGCACCCGCCCGGCATCGGTCCATAGGTGCTCCCGCCCGGACGATGTGGAACACCTGCTCCGGCGTCACATGTGCGGCCTCGCCCCGGAGCGGCGATTTCGCGAAGGTTCGATGATGGCAGACATCCCGGCAGGGATGCGCCGGCGGGATGAACACCTTGGGCGCAGAGCTGCGACCAGCGGAACGCGGCGACTTCATCCACCGGGCCTTCCAGGTCGCGGCAGGCACCAGCTCCACCCCGGGGCTCCGGGCGTCGGTCGATCCAGGCAGTGCGCACGCAGCCGCTGTGGCCGTTTCAGGAGCAGCCGACGGGTCTCCCCAAACATCCGCGCTGCTGCAGAACCCCTTGTCCCCGACCCCGGCGGGCACAATGGCGCAGGCGGGCCCGGAGACCGGCGAGACCGACCATCGTGGTTCGCATCGTGGCCTTGCGGCGCGCCTCGTTCTCGATCTGGACAAGGACCGCATGTCCGCCGGGATTCTCGGTGCGGTTACGCCTCTCTCCGCTTTCTCATCCTGTGCCGCCAGGTCTATGCTGCGCCTCCGGCTCTGCAATCACCTGGGGAAAGTCCGAACATGCCTGCCGACATTTCTCTCGACGAATGCCGCGCTCTCGCATTCGACGCCTTTTCCAATGCGGGCGTCTGCCGCGCCCAGGCCGAGGCAACCGCCGACCATATCACCCGCGCGGAGGCCGACGGCTGCAAGAGCCACGGCCTTTTCCGCCTGCCGGGCTTCATCGCCTCGGTGAAGAGTGGCAGCGCGGACCCGCAGGCGGAACCCGAGATCATCGATGCCGCGCCGGGGCTGGTTGCCGTCGACGGCCGGCGCTGTCTGGCGCCGCTGTCCATCGCGCGCGGGCGCGTCCTGCTGGCCGAGAAGACCCGCTCCCAGGGCGCAGCCTGCATGACGGTCCGGAACTCGCTCAACTTCTCGGCCCTGTGGCCGGATATCGAGCCCCTGGCCGAGCAGGGTTTCGTTGCCTTCACCTTTGTCAATTCGCAGAGCTTCGTGGCGCCCGCAGGTGGCACCAACGCCCTGTTCGGCACCAACCCGATGGCATTCGCCTGCCCGCGCGATGGTGGCCGGGCGCCGATGATCTTCGACCAGGCGTCCTCGGCAACGGCGCGCGGGGAACTCCAGATTGCCGCCCGGGACGGTCATGAGGCACCGCCCGGAGCCGGCCTTGGCCCGGACGGCATGCCCACCACCGACCCCTCGGAAATCCTGAAGGGCGTGCAGCTGCCGTTCGGCGGCTACAAGGGCTCGGCGATCGCGCTCATGGTGGAATTGATGACCGGAGGGCTTTCCGGCGGCTTCTTCGGCTACGAAAGCAAGGCGGCCTACAAGGGTGACGGCGGGCCCGCCAACACCTGCCAGTCCTTCATCGCCATCGACCCGGCCCGGGTCGCGGGACCCGGATTCCTCGCGCATGTCGAGGAGTTGTTCGAACGGCTGCTCGCCGACGGCGACGCGCGGCTGCCGGGCGACCGGCGGATTGCGAACCGCGCCCGCACGGCCGAGGAGGGCATTACGGTCGAGGACATGCTCTACGCCACCGTATGCAAACTTGCCGGCAGGGCGTAGCGCGGCCTCCGGCCCGGGCCGACCTGCGTCAGGGTCGCAGGAACGAATTGCCGACGCCCGCAGGGCGAACCGGCCACACGGGCTTCACGTGCAACGACCAGACCAGGGATCTGCTCGGCCGCGTTCGGGAGTTCATTGAAAGCCGCGTCTGTCCGAACCAGGAGGCCTGTTGCGAGCAGCCGGAACAAGGCGACAGCCGCTGGAAGGACACTCCGGTCCTGGAGGCACTGAAGGAGTAGGTGCGCGGGGAGGGCCCCTGGAGGGCGTGTCCCCGGGATTGGCGCAACACCGAGGTCCAATCACGTCGACCAAGAAACGTCGTCCGCTCGACGGTTCTGCAAGAGGTTCCAACCCGGAAAACGAAAACCGGCGACTTCACGACCTGCGCGGGCTCAACAGGCTGCTGCCTCGGTCGAGCATCCCGTGGAACAGCACGGTACCGAACCTGCAGGCGCGGATCGATGGCAGGATCGCGGTGGAATGCCCGGTCCTGACGGTCAGCGTGTCGTCATCGACGGCGGTGAAGCCCAGGCGCCCGGCGGTCGCCCGTGCAGAGGGGTTCGCCTCGCCGGTACGGTTCAGGGCAACCGCGACCGGCTCGGCGGTCACCGGGGTGCCGTCCGAGAAGAATCGGCCAGGTGCAAGCTCCACGGTCCAGGTGCCGTCGTCGTTCTGCGTGGCAGAGGCCGCGAGGTTCGGCACCACCTCGCCCTAGCGGGACACGCGGAACAGTTTCTCGGCGATGCCGTGACTCGCGAGCGCCCAGCCGTTCGGGCCTTCGCCGGCATCGAGGCCGGAGACGAGGAACGTCAGACCGATTGTTACATCCTCCGCATGGGAAGTGGCGGGCGTAATGATCGCGCCTGCAATGGCGGCCGCGGCGAGCCTTCGGGACAAACTGGAACAGGTCATGGGTTGTCGCTCTTGCGGGTTGAGTGTCGGGGCGCGAGGCAAAGCGGTTCGTCCAGGTCGCCCGCGAAGCCGAGAGGCGGGATGCGGGCGAGGATGCCCGCGCGGAGAACCTCCGGCCGCGCGGGTCTGGGCAGATAGCCGGCCTCGGCCTCGGCTTCGGCATAGGCCGCGGCAACGCACAGGACATCGCCGGCATGAAGCGTGGGGTCGAGATCGCCGAAGAGACAGGTGAGGCGGCCGGGAGCCGAGAACGCGATGGCGCATGACCGCTTGCAATTACTCTTGCAATTCACGCCGCGCAGGCGGATGCCCCGGCGCGCGGCCGTGCTGTCGGGAAAGGCGTGTGCCACGGCCTGTGCCAGACGCCGACCACCTCGCAGCTCGAGGCCGGAGTTGCTGTCCTCGCGCGCGTCGCGGCAGCGCAGGCAGATCGAAAGTGTCGGTCCGTCGTCGCCCGCCTGCCCGAAAGACGGGAGCAGGCAGGCCCGACCGTCGCGAGTCGTGTGCATGGCACCCCCTTTCCTGACGACACGCCCGGTTTCCAGGGAGGCGCCTGGCTCTTGCAAACACAAAGCTACGAATGTTATATTATAACATGTCATATACCCTGTCGCCGGTCTTCGGACCAGTGGGTGGCCTCGCCCGGCGGGCCTTCCCTCGCCGCTATCCTGAAGCCTGAAAGGAGTTTCGATGCTCGCACGCAGAGCGCTTCTGACGTCCGCCACCGCCATCCTCGTCCTGTCGCTCGCCGCCCCGGCAGCCGCGCAGGCCCGCGAGCCGATCCCGATGGTCGCCACGTTTTCGATCCTCGGCGACATGGCAAAGCGCATCGGAGGCGAGCATGTCGACGTCACCACGCTCGTCGGCCCCGACGGCGACACGCATGTTTACCAGCCGACCCCCGCAGACGCCCGGGCCATCAGCGAAGCGCGGATCCTTGTCGTCAACGGGCTGGGGTTCGAGGGCTGGTTGAACCGGCTGATAGACGCTTCGGACTTCCGCGGTATCCGGGTGACGGCGACCGACGGCATTGAGCCGATCGTGTTCGGCGACGAGCACGAGCACGGCGACATCCACAAGGTCCACGCCGAAGAGGACGGGCATGACCACGATCGCGGTGACCAGGCCGAGGCCGGTGATGATCACGACCGCGAGAAGCACGCCGAGGTAGCGACGCACGATCATGAGGACGACCACTAAGAAGGGGCGCACGCCGAGTCAGGCCACGACCACCATGGCGCTTTCGACCCGCACGCCTGGCAGAGCCTCGGCAATGCCGTAGCCTATGTCGACAATATCACTGATGCCCTGGCCAAGGCCGATCCGGTGAATGCGACCGACTTCTACCGGAACCGTGCAGCCTACGTCGCCGAGATCGAGACGCTCGATGCAGAGATCCGCAATATCGTGGCCCGCGTGCTGGCTGACCGCCGCACCATCGTTACCTCGCACGACGCTTTCCAGTATTTCGGTCGCGACTACGGGCTTGAATTTGTCGCACCGCAGGGGCTCAGTACCGAGTCGGAGGCGTCCGCGAAGGATATCGTCCGCCTGATCCGGCAGATCCGGGAACTGGGAATCCGTGCCGTCTTTGTCGAGAATATCGCGGACCCTCGCCTCCTGGAACGCATCGCCGACGAGACAGGAGCTGCAATCGGCGGCACGCTCTATCCCGGCGCGCTGTCCGGCCCGGACGGTCCGGCACCGACCTACCTCGACATGATGCGGCACAACGCGATGACGCTCGCGCAGGCGCTGACGTCGTAAGGCCCGGCCAGGGCAGGCAGGCACGGAACCGGCTCGGCTTGTGACAGATGAGGAACATGAAGCATGAACATTCCCGCCACAGTGACCACGGTCCGATGACGTGCACGGCGATGCGCGGGACCGGCCGCGAGCAGTCCTTCGTTTGCGGAGAAACCGGCAAGGACGGCAGAACGATCTCCCGGCTGCTCGCTACCGGGTTCTGGCAGACGTTGCGGTCAGTTCCGGGGGCGGCTGCCGCTCCGTCCCCGGAACAGACTGGCTTTCGCCTGCGCGCGAAGCCGGTCGTTCCCCGAGCACTGTGCTCCGATCCTGGAGTTTCGCCATGTTCACCCTGTGAAACATCGACGTGCAGACCCTGGCTGCCTTGTTCCCCTGCGAGGCACGTTCCCGCCGGGTGCAGTCTTCGTTCACCGACAGCCCGTCGAGGCAGCAGCTGACCGGGCCACTGCACACCCTGCATCAGCGGGCCGGAACGCGGGATAGGCGGGACGCCGGACTTGCGGGAACGAAGGGACAGGTCGGCACACCAGGCATGAGGTTGTGTCCCGCACAGCGCTTTCCGCCAGCATCTGCGAGCCGGGCAGAGACCGCCGGGCGATATTGAACGGCTTCAGGCACCGAAGGCAAAGGAACCCATGGATCTGATCCCCGTTACCGTTCTGACCGGCTGTCTCGGTGCCAGCAAGACGACCCTCCTGAACCGCATTCTGACCGAGGAGCGCGACAGGAAATACGACGTGGTTGTCAACGAGTTCGGCGAAATCGGCATCGACAACGACTTCGTGGTCAACGCCGACGAGGAAGAGTTCGAGATGAACAACGATTGCATCTGCTGCACCGTGCGCGGGGATCTGATCCGTTTCCTTGGCAGCTTGATGAAGCGGCAAGGTGGCTTCGATGGAATCCCGATCGAGACTACGGGCCTTGCCGACCCCGCGCCGGTCGCCCGGAACTTCCTTGTCGACGAAGATGTTCGGGGACGGACCCGGCTTGGTTCGATCATGACGGTGGTCGACGCTTGCCATGTCATCCAGCGGCTGGAAGACAGCCATGAGACGCTGGAAGAGGTTGCCTTTGTCGACATCATCCGTCTCGACAAGACCGATCTTGTGTCGGCCGATGAACTGGCGCGGAAAAAAAGTTGCATCCGTTCGATCAATGCGACGGCAGTGATCCGTCGCACGCACCGATGCGAGGTGGGGCTTGACACGGTTCTGGAGCGACGGGCCTTCGATCTCGATCGCATACCGGCGATCGAACCGGACTTTGGTGCGGAAGACGACCATGAACACGACGATGCCGTGAAGAGCGTGTTCCTGCGCGCCGACCGGCCGTTGGACGGAAACCGTCCCACGAAAAGGTTGCAGCGCCTGTTTGTCGAGCGTGGCCAGGACCTTCTGCGAACCACGGGGGTGCTTTCATTCCCGGGTCACGAAAAGCAGTATGTTGTCCAGGCGGTCCATATGCTGTTGGCAGGCAATTTCACGAAGTCCGGGAGCCCGGACGAGAACCGGGAGAGGCGCTTGAGTTTCATCGGACGAAACATTGATGAGTTGGATTTGCGCCAGCAGTACAAGGCCTGCGTCGCATGAGCCTGTTCGCTGAAAAGGGCAAGAAGTCGCTGCTTGATCTCATCGGCAGCGGTCGGAATCTCGACGCTTATGTGGTGGGCGTTGTGTTCCTTGAGGAGGGACTGCTTGCGGCTGCGCTCGTGGACGGTCGAGTTGCGTTCATCAACAGCGAAAGCACAAGTCCTGCGTCTTTTGTTTCGGCGCATGACGGGACCTGTCTGTCGCTGGCCGGCGACCCGGGGGGCCAGCGCGTTCTGACGGGCGGAGACGATGGACGGCTGGTGAGCACCGATACCGACGGTGAGACCACCGAAATCGCAGCCATTTCTGGGCGGTGGGTCGAGCCGATTGCAGTCAGCAGGGCATCCGGCCTGTGCGCAGCGGCTTTCGGCAAGACAGTGTCCCTTTTTGCTCGAGATGGAAGCGCAGTCGGACGGTTCGAACATGCAAACACGGTCAGCGGTCTGGCATTCGACCCGAAAGGACGACGGATCGCCGCCGCGCACTATGGCGGAGCCAGCCTCTGGTGGGCGAAGCTCGGCACACAGGAACCCAAACGGCTCACCTGGGCCGGCTCGCACCTGGATCTGACCTGGAGCCCGGACGGGAAGTACATCGTCACCGCCATGCAGGAGAATGAGCTGCACGGCTGGCGCGTCGCCGACAGCGTCGACATGCGCATGGCCGGCTACCCGAAGAAGGTGAAGTCGATGAGCTGGCTGCCGAAGGGAAGGTACCTGGCGACCGGTGGCGCGGACTCCGTCATTTGTTGGCCATTCCACGGCAAGAGCGGCCCCATGGGCAAGGCACCACTCGACCTCGGGTGGGGTTTCGAGGGTGTGGTGACGGCGGTGGCCGCTCACCCCAGGCATGACGTGATCGCCGCCGGATACAAGGACGGTACCACCATCCTCGTGCAGATCGAACGCGAGGACCCACTTCTGGTCAAGCGGCCTGGTGAAGGTGCCGTGACCGCGCTCGGCTGGTCGGCGGATGGACAGCATCTCGCACTCGGTACCGAGAGTGGTCTTGTCGGTCGACTCAAGCTTTCCGACTGGCGGACTTCATCCGGAGCGTAAACAGACGAACTCCAACCGAGATTCTTCGATGCAAGGGGTTCTCCTGTCAAATGGTGCCGGCATCAGGCCGCCCGTCTCCGATCATTTTCGCTGCTCCCCGGCGTCCAGCCCCGTGACCTCCCCGCACAGCAGTCCCGGTCCCCGAGGCCAGGAAGTTCGCCGATGCATTCAGGTCGGCGTGATCAGCGTGGCCGCAGGCCACGCAGTTGAACCGGTCCCGTGTCTTCCGAGATCGGACCCGGTCACCTGCAGGTTGCCGGGGCTTGTGAGGCGGAGGCGGCAGGCACCGCTATCACCCGGGTTGTGTCCACGGGGGTGGTGCAAGCAGGGGCTTTGGCTCCTGACAATTGGTCCAGGCGGTGCCAGTAGCACCAATGCGTCCGGGACCCCGGGGGACGCCTCAGGGAAATCCGGAACCGCGCACAATCCTCCCGGCAGTTCGGGCAAGATACCGGCCGGCAACGCTGGTGGCTTGCCGCCCGGTCGGAGCAGGGTACTGCCAAACTCCGCCTGTCAATTTTCCCGGGCCCATTCGTGCAGGTTGTCGCCATGCATCGCTACCGTACTCACCGCTGCGACGAGTTGCGGGTTGAACATGTCGACCGGACTGCCCGGATCTCCGGGTGGACTCACCGTCGTCGCGACCACGGGCAGCTGGTGTTCCTGGACCTGCGGGACCACTTCGGACTGACCCAGTGCGTGGTCGACGTCGAGGACGCCACCTTTGCCGCAGTCGAGGCGGCCCGGGTCGAGAGCGTGGTCACCGTGACCGGCCGGGTGGTCCGGCCGAGACAGTACGCACCTCTTGTCGAGTTCCTCGATCTGGCCGTCGCCGCTGATCCAGATGCTTCGGATCACGCCGGGCAACAACACCGGTGTCTGTTTCGACCCTGGTGTCGCAGGCAGCGTGTCGCCATCACCTGGGCCGTGTCGTGGCCGGGACGGGAGGTCAGACAGCGCGCACTCCCTTCCGGGACCTGCAGAGGGATGTGCGATCAGACCACAGCGCATCGGCAACGAAAATGACGGCCGGGTGCTGCCGCGGACCGCGCTTGGCGGCTCCCGATACCGCGCAGGAGTGCGGGCGATCCGGCACGGCGGCGCGGGCCTTGCGGAGCCTGAAGACGATCAACCGCGGGACCGGTCCTGTCTTCCGCCCGACCGCCGATCGGGTCCGGACAGGGACGCCGGCCGACGCTGTTCGATGACGAGGACACCGGGGCGGCCGAGACCCTGCGTTCGTTCGCCGTCGGGCCGGGTATCCGAACACCGTGCGGGACGAGGCCCGCGGGAACCGGACCGCCGTCGGCGGTCAAGTCCGCTGCTGCCGCACCGTGCCCGGTGACCTCGCCACCGTCACGTCACCCCGCAGACCATGGAACCCGGACGCACCGGGGCTACGCCGTTCACGATGATCACCCGGACCGCACCACGGGCAGGAGACAGTGGTCCCGCTTCCAGGGATACGGCGCTCATTGTCCCCGCAGCCCGGCACCTAAGGTGCCGGAACAACACCGGGATCAAGCGCCCTGTGATGCGACCTCAACGGGCCGTCAAGTTCAGTCCCGCAGGCCTTCCGCCGCAACCGGGTCCCGGGGCTCACGGGTCTTGTCTTCGTACCGCAAGCGGCCGGTTTCACGCTCGTGTCCCTGCAACGGGACGGAACCGTTCAGGCATTCACATGCTATGACATCGGCTCGTGAGGCACGTCACGCAGCCGGGCCGTTCCGGCCCGGTGCGAACGCTGTCGATATCAGCCGTGCATTTTGGCCAGGCGCTGAGCGCATACCTTGGCAACGTCCCTCGTCGGAGACTCGCTTCCAGGCATCGTTGCCCAGCCCTGATCGCTGACGTATCTGCCGCGCTTCCAGCTTTCCGTCTGGACCAGCTTGTCCAGTTTTCCGTCCTTGTCAGCTGCGCCTTCGAACTGGGCGACGCATATTCCAGCCAGGTTTTCGACCACGGCGTCCTGTGACATCTTTCTCGCGTTGGTGTGCGAGGTGCTGCTGGTGACTGCCCAGCCCGTGGAAAACATGACTATCGACAATGCGATAGCACCGACGACGGCACCGGCGGTAAACGGCTTGATATGTTCCTTGTTCATCTCGATTTCCTTTCATGACAGATCGTCGCAACCCGAAAATGCTCCGCTGCCTCGAGTCACGCGAAGCAATTGCGACAACTGTCCAATGAAAAGAGAGCCTGCCGAATCGCCACAAGCACCCTATCACACCCAGGCTCAGTATTCCTGATAAATCGCCATGGCCGCTCTGGGGGCCTGAAACGGTGACGACCGCGGCTCCCCCGCGCCGGATCGGGGCACCCGCACGGTTCGCAGAGAAGCCCGGATTTCCCGGCGACGGGGCAGTGATGCCTCGACCCGGACGGACGGTGCGCAGTACGGACCGGCACCGCGTGCCGGCACTTCACGCAAGACAGCGACCTGCGACGCTGGTAGGGTGCCGGCCGGCCGGAGCGGGGTCCTGCCGGGACCCTGCCGGCCCGCTCCACCGGATCCATTCGTCCACGTCATTTCGTGCAGGTCATCCCCATGCATCGTTATCGTACCCACCACTGCAACGAGTTGCGGGTCGAACATGTCGGCCGGACAGCCCGGGTATCCGGGTGGATCCACCGCCGCCGCGACCACGGACAGCTGGTATTCCTCGACCTGCGGGACCACTTCGGACTCACCCAGTGCGTGGTCGATGCCGAGGACGACACCTTTGCCGCGGTCGAGGAGACCCGGGTCGAGAGCGTGGTGACCGTCACCGGCCGGGTGGTGCGACGCGACCCGGAAACCGTCAATCCGCGCCTGCCCACCGGCGAGGTCGAACTGCGGATCGATTCGTTCGAGGTGCTGTCAACGGCCGGGGTGCTGCCACTCCAGGTCAACGCAGAGGAGGACGCCGGGGAAGAAACCCGGCTGCGCTACCGGTTCCTCGATCTGCGGCGCGAGCGACTGCACGCCAACATCGTGCTGCGCTCGCAGGTCATTGCCTCGATCCGACGGCGCATGACCGAACGCGGCTTCATGGAATTCCAGACCCCGATCCTGACCGCGAGTTCGCCCGAGGGCGCGCGCGACTTCCTGGTGCCGTCGCGGCTGCATCCAGGCAGGTTCTACGCCCTTCCCCAGGCGCCACAGCAGTTCAAGCAGCTGGTGATGATGGCGGGATACGACCGCTACTTCCAGATCGCTCCGTGCTTTCGCGACGAGGACAGCCGCGCCGACCGCTCCCCCGGCGAATTCTACCAGCTCGACGTGGAGATGAGCTTCGTCGAGCAGGAGGACGTGTTTGCCGAGATCGAGCCGGTCCTTGCCGGGGTGTTTGAGGAATTCTCCGACCGGACGGTGCCGCGCCCGTTCGCCCGCATCCCCTGGAGCGAGGCAATGCTCAGGTACGGCACGGACAAGCCCGACCTGCGCAACCCTCTGCAGATCCACGACGTCTCCGACATCTTCGACGGAAGCGACTTCGCGATTTTCGCGAAAACCGTCGCCGGTGGCGGCGTGGTCCGTGCCCTGCCGGGACCGGGATGCGGATCGCGCGCGATCTGCGACCGGATGAACGCCTGGGCCCAGTCGCTGGGCGCACCGGGCATGGGCTACATAATCCTGGGCGAGGACGGCGGCCGGGGGCCGATCGCCTCGCGGCTCGCGGACGCGGCAGTAGCGGAGATGCGCCGGCGCACCGGGACCGGACCCGGCGACGCAATCTTCTTTGCCGCCGGCAGTGAGGCCGATGCAGCGCGGCTCGCCGGCCAGGCGCGGATCAGGCTGGGCGACGAACGGTCGCTCAGCGAGACCGATACCTACCGGTTCTGCTGGGTCGTTGACTTTCCGATGTACGAGCGTGACGAGGCCACCGGCACCGTCGGGTTCTCGCACAACCCGTTCTCCATGCCGCAGGGTGGGCTCGGGGCGCTCGAGACCATGGATCCGCTCGACGTGCTGGCCTACCAGTACGACATCGTCTGCAACGGTGTGGAACTGTCATCGGGCGCTATCCGCAACCATCTTCCCGACGTCATGCTGAAGGCCTTTGCCATCGCCGGCTACACCACCGCGGACGTCGAGGCCAGGTTCGGCGGCATGCTGAACGCGTTCCGCTACGGCGCGCCGCCGCACGGCGGGATCGCGCCCGGCATCGACAGGATCGTCATGCTGATCGCGAACGAACCGAACATCCGCGAGGTGATCCTGTTCCCGATGAACCAGCGAGCCGAGGACCTGATGATGGGCGCGCCAGGCGAGGTAAGCGACGCCCAGCTGCGGGAACTGCACATCCGCCGCAACGTCCGCGCGGCACCGACCGGGGGAGAGAGACCATGACCGAACCACGCGGCGCATCGGGGCTGCCGGCCCGGATCGAGAAGATCGTCGGCCGTGAGCGTGCGGACGCCGCGGCGGACGCCGCCCGGCGCACCGTCGAGACCATGGACCGCGACAACGCCTGGTACCAGGAACCGGCGCATGTCTTCCGTCCCCTCACGGTCACGAGGCTGGCGTGAGCGGGCTCGAGTGGCTTGATGCCGGCGAGGCGGCCCGGCTGATCGCATCAAGGCGCCTCTCGCCGGTCGAATACACCCGGGCCCTGCTCGATCGCATCGAGCGCCACGACGGCACCCTCGACAGCTTCATCGAACTGCGGCCCGAACGAGCCCTCGATGCGGCGCGCGCGGCCGAGGACGCGGTGATGTCGGGCGCCGCACTCGGCCCGCTGCACGGGGTCCCGTATGCGCTCAAGGACATCATCGACGTGGAGGGATGGCCAACCACCGCCCATTCACGGCTGCTCGACAGCGCCGTGGCCCGGCGTGACGCGGAGGTTGCGGCCCGTCTCGGGGCTGCGGGCGGCATCCTGCTCGGCAAGCTCTCGACGCATGAGTTCGCGCTCGGCGGCCCGTCCTTTGACCTGCCATGGCCGCCGGCCCGCAATCCCTGGGACCGCACCCGCTCGCCCGGCGGGTCGTCAAGCGGTTCCGGGGCCGCGGTCGCCGCCGGGTTCGTGCCAATCGCGCTTGGCACCGATACAGGCGGATCGGTCCGCAACCCGGCATCCATGAACGGGCTGTTCGGCATGAAGGCGACCTACGGCCGCGTCAGCCGGCGCGGGGTCGTGCCGCTGTCGTTTTCTCTCGACCACATCGGGCCGCTGACGCGCAGTGTCGCGGACAATGCACTCGCGCTCTCGGTGATCGCGGGACACGATCCGGCCGACCCGGGAAGTTCCGGCGAACCGGTCCCGGAATTCATGCCCGCCGCGGCTACAAATCTCGCGGGCGTGCGCATCGGCGTCATCCGGCACTTTCACCTGCGTGACCTGACCGCCGACCCCGAGATGACCGCCGCCTTCGAGGCGGCGGTCGGGCTGCTCGCGACCCTGGGCGCGGAGATTCGCGAGATCGAGGTTCGCCCGCTTGCCGAGTATGCGGCCTGCAACCGGGTGATCCTGCTGTGCGAGGCCTGTGCCATTCACGAGATGTGGATGAAGGAACGCCCCGGGGACTACGGCCGCCTGCTGCTCGAACGCCTGCTTCCCGGCCTCGCGTTCAGCGGCGTCGACTATGTCCAGGCCACCCGGACCCGGGCGCGGCTCGCCGCAGAGTTCAACGGCCTGTTCGACGACATCGATGCGGTGGTCGCCATCAACAACATGGAGCCCGCCTTCCCGATCGAGGAGCCCGAGGTAGCGGAATATCACTATTCACGCCACGCCCGCACCCCGTTCAACGTCACCGGAAACCCGGCTCTGGCTGTTCCGACCGGTTTCTCGAGCCTGGGCCTGCCGCTGTCGATGCAGGTGATCACCCGGCTGTTCGACGAGGCGCTGGCATACCGGATCGCCGCGGCCCACGAGGCGGCAGCCGGCTGGACGGCAAGGCACCCCGATCTGGGAGGAACCGGAACATGACCACGCCAGCCGACACCGGGATAGCGTGGCTCGTCGGCGTCGATGTCGGGGGCACCTTTACCGACTTCCACGCGGTCAACACCGTTGATGGACGGGTGGTTCCGCACAAGCGCCCCTCGACGCCGGACGATCCGTCCCGGGCCATTCTCGAGGGTCTCGACGCGGTCATGGGGGAGGCCGGCATCCGTCCGGACGCCATCGCCCGGCTGGCCCACGGCACCACCGTCGCCACCAACACCCTGATCCAGCGCCGCGGCGCCCCGGTCTCCGTCATCACCACCGGCGGGTTCGGCGACCTGCTCGAGATCGGTCGCCAGATCCGCCCGAAGATGTACGACATGAAGGAGGATCACCCGCCGCCGCTTGCGCCCCGGCACCTGCGTTTCGAGGTCGGCGAACGCATCGGCGGCAAGGGACAGGTGATCCGTGAACTGACCGACGAGGCCATCGACGAGGTGGTCGAAAGGGTGGCCGCAACCGACACCGCGGCCTGCGCAGTCTGCCTGCTGTTCTCCTTCCTCGCACCCGGTCACGAACGGCGCCTCGGCCAGGCGCTGCGCACCCGCCTGCCGGATCGCAGCGTGTCCCTCTCCAGCGAGGTCCAGCCGGAGTTCCGCGAGTACGAACGGTTCTCGACCACGCTGCTCAATGCCTATCTCCAGCCGGTGGTCGGTCCCTACATGCACACGCTCGGCGAGAGGTTTGCTGCCTATGCACCGCAGGCACGGCTCGGCATCAACCAGTCCAACGGCGGTCTCATGTCGGTCGGGCGCGCGAGTGACATGCCGATCCGTTCCGCGCTGTCCGGGCCTGCGGCCGGCACGGTCGGCGCGATCCACCAGGCCCGCCAGGCCGGTCGGGGGGACGTCATAACCCTCGACATGGGCGGAACCAGTGCCGACGTGGCGCTGATACGCGACTTCGAGGCGGAGACCGGCTACGACCGGACCGTCGCCGGATTCCCGGTGCGGCTTCCGATGATCGACATCCACACCGTCGGCGCGGGCGGCGGATCCGTCGCCTGGTTTGACCGGGACGGGCTGATGAAGGTCGGTCCGGTGAGTGCCGGTGCCGCGCCCGGTCCGGCATGCTACGGGCGCGGTGGCATCGAGCCCACGGTCTCCGACGCCAACCTGGTGCTCGGACGCCTGCCCGACCACCTGCTCGGCGGCGCGATGCGCCTCGATGCCGGGCTGGCCCGCAACGCCATCCGGCCGGTGGCCGATCGCCTCGGGTTTTCGATCGAGCGGACGGCGCACGGCATGCTCGGCATCGTCATCGCGAACATGGTCCGCGCAGTGCGCACGATCTCGGTCGAACGCGGCCACGACCCGCGCGACTTCGCCCTGATGGCCTTCGGCGGGGCCGGACCCCTGCACGGACTCGATGTCGCCCGCGCACTCGAGATGCGCGAGGTGATCGTCCCGCCGGCTCCGGGGCTGCTGTGCGCCGAGGGGCTGGTGGTCTCGGACCTGAGGGAGGATTTCGTGACCACCCGGCGGATTCCGTATGACGATGCGACCCGCGACGCGGTGGCCGAAGACCTCTCGGACCTTGTCCGGCGCGCCGCCTCGTGGTTTGCCACCGAGGCGATCCCGACCTCCGACCGGCGCGTGCAGATCGCCTTCGACATGCGCTACGTGCGCCAGAACTTCGAGCTGACCGTTCCCTGGCTTGATGTCGACGGGGCCGATGACCGGGTGCTCGCCGACGCACTTGCCAGCACTCCGCTCGACAAACTCAGGAACCGGTTCTACCGGCTGCACGAACGCACCTACGGCCACTACACCGAGACCGATCCGATCGAGATCGTGAACCTGCGGATCACCGCCACCGGGAGGGCCACTGCCGATCGACCGCTGCAGGCAGTGGCCCGCGTCACCGCGGATCCCGTCGGCCGGCGGAAGGTCTGGTTCACACCGGACAGTCCGGTCGACACCCCCGTCTACGACCGGGCCGACCTCGCGCGGGCACAGGTGCTGCACGGTCCGGCGGTGATCGAGCAGCTCGATGCGCTCACACTGGTCCACCCGGGAGACACGGTCCGGGTCGAGGCGGACGGTACAATGATCATAGAGGTGGCATGATGAGCGACAACCGGCCGACCACCGACCCGGTCACGACCGAGATTCTCTCCAACGCCCTGCAGTCGGTGGTCGACGAAGCCTTCGTCGCCCTGATGAAGAGCGCGTACTCGACCAACATCAAGGAACGCCACGATCATTCCTGCGCAGTCGTCGACCGCAACGGCCGGCTCGTGGTCCAGGCCGCCAACTCCATCCCGGTCCACATCGCCTCGGTGCTGGGGCAGATGCAGGCACTGCTGGCCAAATACCGGCCGGACGAGATCGAGGAGGGCGACATCTTCGCCGCCAACGATCCGCACGAGGGCGGCGGCACCCACCTGCCCGACGTCAGCCTCGCGAGGCCGGTGTTCGTTGACGGCGAGCTGCTGGGGTTCGTGTGCAACATCGCGCACCACGCCGACATCGGCGGCATGTCGCCCGGATCGATGGCCGGGGGCATGAACGAGATCTACCAGGAAGGATTGAGGATCCCGGTGATCAAGCTGTTCCGCCGCGGGCAGCTCGATCGCGACCTGTTCGACATCCTGCTGATCAACGTCAGGGTGCGCGACGAGCGTCGTGGCGACTACAACGCCCAGTTTGCCGCCCTGCACCTCGCGGAACGGCGTCTGGTCGAGATCGCGGAGCCCAACGGTCCGGGGCTGATCGCCGCGGTGTTCGACGACATCATCACCCGCACCGGGCAACGCATGCGCGACGCCATCGCCGCCATCCCCGACGGAGTGTACCGGTTCGAGGACGTGATGGACGACGATGGCCGGGCCGCGATCGACGTGCCGATCCGACTAGCCGCAACGATCGACGGCGAGGGGGCGAGCTTCGACTTTGCCGGGACCTCACCGCAGACCCCCGGCAACATCAACATCCCGCTGCACGGCACCAAGGCCGCGGTCTGCTATGCCCTCAAGGCCATGCTTGATCCCGGGATTCCGAACAACCAGGGCGTGCTCGACGCCGTCGAGGTCACCGCGCCGCCCGGCACCATGCTGAGCTGCGTCGCTCCGGCGGCGGTGGCGTCGCGAGCCCACACCTCGCAGCGGATCATCGACGTGGTGATCGGGGCACTGGCCCCGGCACTTCCCGATGCCGCGGTCGGGGCCGCCAACGGCGCCAACTCGATGGCGGTGTTTGCGGGCCGCGACCCGGAAACCGACGAACCCTATGTCTATCTCGAGACCCTCGGCGGCGGGTTCGGAGGGCGCAACGACCGCGACGGGACCGACGGGGTGCAGGTACACATCACCAATACCTCCAACCTGCCGGTCGAGGCGATCGAGCTCGAGTACCCGTTGCTGGTGGAACGCTACGGTCTCATTCCCGATTCGGGCGGTGCCGGGACGTGGCGGGGAGGACTCGGGCTGCAGCGCGTGGTGCGCCCGCTCGGTCATACCTGCATCTTCAACGGCGTCGGCGAACGGTTCCGCAACCGGCCCTGGGGCATCTTCGGTGGCCGGCCCGGCGGCAGCGGAAGTTTCTGGCTCCAGGAGGCGGACGGCAGCGAGCGCCGGCTCGCCAACAAGCCGCCTGACATGGAGCTGACACCGGAACAGGCGGTAATCGTGAACACGCCGGGCGCCGGCGGCTATGGAGATCCGGCAGGCCGCGACCCGGCCCTTGTGGCGGCGGATCTTGAATCGGGCAAGTTCAGCGAGGGATTCGCGGCTCGCCACTACCGCAACAAAACTGAATGACAGCCCTGCTCGGGCGGCTCGACTTGCATGGCGAAGCCGGGACCGAGGCGCTGGCGCGGCGGATTGCGGTCGTGCTCCGGGCGGGCGATGTCATCTGCCTGTCGGGTGATCTCGGCACCGGCAAGTCGGTGCTGGCCCGGGCGGTGATCCGCATGCTTGCCGGCTCCGATCTGGAGGTCCCGAGCCCGACCTTCACCCTGGTGCAGGCCTACGAGGCCCCGACTTTCGAGATCTGGCATGCCGACCTCTTCCGGCTCGCGGATGCGGGCGAGGTTGACGAGCTCGGGCTCGACGACGCCTTCGAGACTTCGGCGACGCTGATCGAGTGGCCGGAGCGGGCCGGTGACCGGCTGCCGGCGCGAAGGCTCGAAATCCGCCTCGAGTTTTGCCATAAGGACACCGATCGTCGGGCAACGCTCCGCGGTGATGCGTCCTGGCGGGAACGGGCCGACGTAATCGTCGCGGGGTACGCAGTGGAACGAGATCGGCCATGACCTCCCGCGAACAGCTGCTCACCCGGTTTCTTGCGAGCAACGGGCTGGACGGCGCCGAGGTCGTGGCACTCGCCGATGACTGCTCGTTCCGGCGCTACTTCCGCGTGCGCGCCGGCGGCACTCCTCTTGTCGTCATGGACGCCCCTCCGGACCGGGAGGACGTGGTGCCGTTCGTCACCCTCTCCCGGCTGCTGAATTCCATGGGCTACAGCGCGCCGCGCATCCTGGGTGAAGACAGTCGCGACGGGTTCCTGCTTCTCGACGACTTCGGCGATGCGACCTATACCCGGGCCATTGCCGACGGAGCGGACGAGACCGAGCTCTACACCAGGGCGATGGACGTCCTGATCGACCTGCATGACCGGCCACCGCCGGTCGCCGACATTCCGGACTACACCGACGCGATGCTGCTCGACGAGGTCGTGCTGTTCGTGGACTGGTACCTGGTACGCTACCGCTCGCTCGGGGTGACGCAGACGGCACGCGACGACTGGCTCGAGGCGTGGAGCCGATGTATGCCGGCACTGCGCGCGTCTCCCGGAACCCTGGTTCTGCGCGATTACCACGTCGACAACCTGATGCTGCTTGGCGACCGCGACGGTCTCGCCGCCTGCGGCCTGCTCGACTTCCAGGACGCGGTGATCGGACCGGCTGCCTACGACGTGGTCTCGCTGCTGCAGGATTCCCGCCGCGACATCGCCGACGACCTCGTCAATGCGATGCTGGAACGGTATTTTGCCGCCCGCGGCGAGCACCTTGACCGGACTGACTTCATGCGCTCCTACCACGCCCTCGGGGCACAGCGGGCACTCAAGGTCTTCGGCATCTTCGTCCGGCAGTCGCTGCTCCACGGCAATCACCAGTACCTGGTTCACCTGCCGCGCCTCGAACGTCACGTGGCCACGAACCTGGAGCGGGCAGGCCTCGCCGTGGTCGACCGCTGGATGTCCCGCCACACTCCCTTCGGTCCGGCACCGTGTTCCTGACCCGGCTTCCGACCCGCACCGACGCCATCCCGGCCGGCGCCATGGTCCTGGCGGCCGGCCGCGGCCGGCGCATGATGCCGCTCACCGACCGGGTCCCCAAACCGCTGCTGGAGGTGGGCGGAACCAGTGTGCTCGCCCGGGCACTCGACCGTCTGTGCGAAGCGGGTGTCGCGCGCATCGTGATCAACGCGAGCTGGCTTGCCGAACAGATCGAGGAGCACGTGTGCTCACGGGCCGACAAGCGGATCGTGGTCTCGCATGAACCCGAGCCACTGGAGACCGGAGGCGCCGTGGTGCGTGCCCTGCCGCTGCTGGGCCCGGACCCGTTCTATGTGATCAACGGCGACAGCCTGTGGTTCGACGGGATGAAATGCCCGCTGGTGAGGCTGGCGGAGGCGTGGGATCCCGCACGCATGGACATCCTGTTGCTGCTGGCCTCGCTGGTCAGGACCGAAGGGTACCACGGGTCCGGCGACTTCATGATGGATCCCGATGGCCGGCTGGAACGCGCCCCTGAGGGCATCGTGGTTCCCTACGCCTATATGGGGCTCGCGATCATCGCTCCGGCGGCGATCGAGAACCCGCCGCCGGGCCCCTTCTCGCTCAACGTCGCCTTCGACCGTGCCGAAGAATCCGGTCGGCTCCACGGGCTGCTGCACGACGGGCTGTGGTACCACATCAGTACACCGGAGGACCTCGAGACCGCCCGCACCCGGGTCGGAAACGGTCACGCACCGGCTGTCCCCTTCTTTTGAACCCTCGGATGAGCGCGCTCCGCCTCTATACCATCCCGGCTCACCACTCCTTCGTCGATACCCTGGTAAGCGGGCTCAAGCGGCGCATCGACGCTGGTCCGTTCGGGCTGGCCGACGCCATCATCCTCGTCCCGCACCGCCGTGCGGTCCAGGCTGTGTCGGATGCTTTCCTGCGTTGCAGCGGTGGAGGTTCGCTGCTGCTGCCGGAGATCCGCGCCCTCGGCGATGTCGAGGATGACGAGCCCCTGGTCACCCCGGCACGCGCCTTCGGTGACGAGGAGGCCGGCGATGACCTGCCGCCGGCTGTCGGAACCCTGCGCCGCCAGCTCCTGCTCGCTCGACAGGTGCGCCAGTTTCTTGCCGCTCGTGGCGCCGGAACCGGACAGGCGATCACACTTGCAGGCGAACTCGCCCGGTTCCTTGACCAGATGCAGACCGAGGGGTTCGGCTTCGAGGCCCTCGATACCCTGGTTCCCGATGTCTATGCCGGACACTGGCAACAGACGCTGTCCTTCCTGCGCATCGTGACGGAGCACTGGCCGGCGCTGCTCGCGGACGAAGGCGCGGTCGATCCAGCGACCCGCCGCGACCGGTTGCTCGACAGCGTGGCCTGCAGTTGGCAGGCCTCGCCGCCGGCGCGCCCGGTCATCATCGCGGGTTCCACCGGGACGGTTCCGGCGACGGCACGGCTGATGCGGGTGGTGGCGTCCCTGCCCGCCGGCGCCGTGGTGCTGCCGGGGCTCGACCGGGTCATCGACCGGGCAAGCTGGCAGGCGGCGCTCGACGATCCGGTTCACCCGCAACACACACTCGCGCGCCTGCTCGAGCGGCTCGAAATCGACAGGGACGCGGTCGGGAACTGGAGTGACGACGGCCCGCCCGAGCCGCCGCGCCAGGTGCTGCTGCGGGAGGCGCTGCGCCCGGCGGTCACGACGGATCGCTGGCAGGACCTCGGTCCCCTCGACATCGATGCGGCATCGCTGGACGGGATGCACCGGATCGACTGCGCCAATCCCGACGAGGAAGCCCGGGTGATTGCCCTGCTGCTGCGCGAAGTGCTCGAACGGCCCGGAGGCACCGCTGCCCTGGTCACCCCTGACCGGGTCCTGGCGCAGAGGGTCAAGGTGGCGCTGGGACACTGGGACATCGAGATCGAGGACTCGGCAGGCGAGCCGCTGGCCGACGTTCCGGCGCTCACCTTCTGGCGGCTGACCGCGGAGATGGTGATCCGGCGGTTGGCGCCGGTCGCACTGCTGGCGGCACTCAAGCATCCGCTGGCGCGCTGCGGCATGGACGCCGGGACCTTCCGGCGCCGCGTGTGGGACTTCGAGCGCCGGGTGCTGCGCGGGAACCGGGTCCCGCCCGGGGTGCAGGGGCTCGGGCCGCATCTTCGCGACGAGGACGACTGGCTTGCCGCGCTGCTGCCCGCTCTTGCCGCCTTCGAGGCGGAACTCGAGAGGCGGGACACGACGCTGCGCGAGGTGCTGGTGGTACACTGCGCCGTAGCCGAAGCGATTGCGGCCAGTGACACCGAAAGCGGTTCCGACCGGCTGTGGAGCGGCGAGACCGGGGCACGCTCGGCCGCCTTCCTGGCCGAACTGCATGATGCCGCGATCGACTGGCCGGAGATGGAAGGTCGTGACTATCCGGCGATGCTCCATGCCACGCTTGCCGGCATGGTCTATCGGCCGCATCTGACCACGGACCCGGGCATCATGATCCTCGGTCCGCTGGAGGCCAGGATGCAGCGGTTCGACCGGATGATCCTCGGCGGGCTCAACGAGGGGTCGTGGCCGTCGACTCCGCCGACGGACCCGTGGATGAGCCGGCAGATGCGATCCGGACTCGGGCTGCCCTCGCTCGACGTACGGATCGGACAGGCGGCGCACGACCTGGTCCAGGCCTGCAGCGCACCCGAGGTGTTTCTTACCCGCTCGCAACGCGATGCCGGCACTCCCACCGTACCGTCGCGCTGGCTGCTCCGCCTCGACTCGGTCCTTGACGCGTTCGGCCTGCCCGACGCACTGGCGCGCAGCGGCAGCGAAAGACTGGCCTGGGCCCGGGAACTGGCGACACCGGCTGCACCGCGGCCAGCCCCGCGTCCCGAACCCCGCCCCCCGGTTGAGGTGCGGCCGAGACATTTCTCGGTCACCGAGATCGAGCGGCTGCACCGCAACCCCTACTCCGTCTACGCCCGGCGCATCCTTGACCTGAAGGCGCTGTCACCGCTCGGCGGTGAGCCCGATCTCGCCGACCGCGGAACCCGTGTTCACCACGCGCTCGAGCGCTTCGTCCGCGAAGGAATTCCGGCGGACGTTGAACAGGCGTACCGACGACTGTGCAACATCGGACGCGAGGTGTTCGCGGATATCCTCAACGAGCCTGTGGTCCTGGCCTTCTGGTGGCCGCGGTTCGAGCGTATCGCGCGCTGGATCGTGCAGACCGAGTTCCACCGCTCGGATCATGTGGCGGTCAGACGTGCCGAGGTGACCGGCGAGATCAGCATCGAGGCCGACGCCGGACCGGTCACACTGAGGGGCCACGCCGACCGTATCGACCGCATGACCGACGGCAGCTGGACAATCATCGACTACAAGACCGGAGCGGTACCGAGGAAGACGGACCTGGAACGGGGCCGCGCCACGCAACTCCTGCTCGAGGCACTGATCCTGCGCAACGGCGGGTTCGACGGCATCGAACCGGGCTCGCGGTGTTCGGCCGTGGAATACTGGAAGCTCACCGGCGCGGAGGAAGCGGGCGCGAACAGTTCCTTCGACGAGGTCGAAACCCTGGTGGCCCAGGCCGAGGCCTGGCTGAACCGGTTGTTGCAGGCCTTCGACGACCCCGACACCCCCTACCTGGTCACTCCCGATCCCGAGTTCGGGCTGTCCTGGGATGACTACGCCCACCTCGCCCGGACCGGCGAGTGGCAGGATTAACATCTTCCCCGGCCTGAAGGCCGGAGATTTCCGGTAGGGCCTGTCGCTCCACCGATAGTTCTCGCTTCACCGGAGGGCCAATGCCTTTCCTCCACGAGCATGGACGCCGTGTTCCGACGCAGGATGACCTTTGCCGCATTGATGTCCGCGTGGTCTCGATGTCCGCAGGTGGTACAGACGAAGCTCGCTTGGTTCTTGCGGCTCCGGCTGTCCACCGCGCCGCACGCGAAGCATGTGCGCGAGGTGTTGTGGGCGGGCACTTTCACGAGCGCTCCGCCGCGTTCTTGCAGCTTGTAGGCCAGCAGGGTTTCAAGGAGATGCCAGCCCTGGTTCAGGATCGACCTGTTCAGACCGGCCTTCTGGCGAACACTGCGCCCCGGTTCCTCCATCGTCCCACGAGCGGAACCGGTCATGTTCCGGGTGTTCAGGTCTTCGATCACGACCGTGCCGAAGCGCCGCGAGAGATCGAAGCTGGCCCGGTGGAGCCAATCGCGGCGGATACGGGCGCGCCGCGCCGCCAGCGCCGCCAAGCGCCGTCTGGCCCTGGCATATCGCCTGGACCCCCGTTTGCGGCGAGAGAGCACGCGCTGCGCCCTGCGTTGCCTGCGCTCCAGATCCGCAAGACTGGCCGGAACCGAGATATGTTCGCCCGTGGACAGCGAAAGCGTGTTGGCCACGCCCCGGTCGATGCCCACGGCTGGCGCGATATTCGCCGGGGGCTCGTGTTCAATCGCGAGGCTGAACGCGATATGCCAGCCGTTCGGCGCAAGGC
>MPMT01000108.1 GCA_002238645.1 Alphaproteobacteria bacterium bin52
CGCCCCGCTTCTTGATCTCGGCCAGGAGATCCGCATTGGCGGGTCCGCCGGAGAAGGCGAGGCACACTGCGATGGTCGCCCCGAATGCGACCGCACACGCTCGGTTCAATGAGGCAAACATCATGATTCTCCTTCATGTATATTGCACTAAATGAAATGATATATCACAATATGAAAGCATAGTGAATCTGCAATTGGACTGGAAGTCGATGACTGACCTTGTCTGTAAAGATCGGCACACCCGGCGGAGCCGGGACGGTTCCCGGCAAGGAAATGTTCATTCGTTTGCCATCGGGAGCGCCGGTCGCAACGCAGGAGGAGGTGGCCGGACGCAGGTCGGACCCGCATCGTCGTTTCCCTCATGTACGGGCTGGTCGCGACTATGGTCCCGCTGGCGAATCCCCGATCGTTCTTGTCGACACCGTCCAGAACCGGTTCGGCGCAGTTGCAGCGCTGCACGGAGTCGATCCCCGGTCGGCGCGCGGAGCGGCTCTCTGCATCGTCGGCCCGGACATGCGCGACGAGAGCAGGCTCCTTCGCTGAGTCGATGGGCTTCGTTTTCCGGATCCCGACAGCACGTACCGAACGCGGCTCCGGCCCGAAGCGGTGCGGCCGTCAGGCGGCCTGACAGCCGGACGCATAGTCGAGGAAGGCGCCCGGGCAAGTCCCGCGCGATCCCAAACGGGGCGGCTCAGGCGGTTCTCGTAGAAACCGTTTCGACGGAACGGCCAGGCGTCGCTATCCGGTAGGATTCCGCCAGCAAATCTGGAGTTCCCGCCATGACATCGAGCAGCAGACGTTCCGGACTCACGCTCGGCCGCCCGTTCGTCGGCATTCCCTCGTTCCTCCGTGCGCCGATCGAAACGGACCTCGATGCGCTCGACGCCGACATCGCGGTCTTCGGCGTCCCCTTCGACGAAGGATCGCCGTTCCTCGCCGGCTCGCGCATGGGTCCGCGCGCGATCCGCGAGCATTCGCTGCGCTTTGCCGCCCCCGATGCCGGGTTCTACGACCCGGAGACCCGGCGCACCTACCTCGCCCACGAGATGGCGAACGGGACCATCGCCGATGCCGGCGACGTCGACGTGTGGCCGACCGACGTCGAGAGCACGTTCGACAACGCAACAGACATGACCAGGGCGATTCTCTCCGCCGGTGCGCTGCCGGTCATGCTCGGCGGCGACCACTCGGTGACCTATCCGGTCGTGCGGGGCTACGAGGACGAGGCGCCGCTGCACGTCATCCATTTCGACGCCCATATCGACTATGCGCCCTTCATCCACGATCTCCGGTTCACCAACGTCCACCCGTTCCGCAATATCGCCCCGTTGCCCCATGTGCTGAGCCTCACCCAGGTCGGAATCCGCAGCCTGCGCAGCGCCGAATCGGAAATCCGGGACTCGATCGACGACGGCAACCGCGTGATGACCATGGGCGCGTTCCACGAGGTCGGCCCGCAAGGCGTCGCCGAAGTCGTGCCGCGGGACGCGCGGACCTATGTGAGCATCGACATCGACGTGCTCGACCTGCCGCTGATCCCGGGATGCGTCTCGGCCGAGCCGAACGGGATGAGCTATGCCGAGCTGCGCGACACCCTCGCCGCCATCGCCGAACACTGCACCGTGGTCGGGCTCGATCTCGTCGAGGTCAATCCGACCCTGGACGTCGGAACCGGCGTGACCTCCTACCTCGCCGCGCACACAGTGCTGGAGTTCCTCGGCAACATCTGCCGCCAGCCGCGCTGGGAGCGCCACCGCGAGGCCCGCGCCGCAGCGCGCGGGTGAATTTCATGGGATCTCGGTGACCGGCCTGCACCGATTGGTCCAATTTGGAATGATATTGCATTGAGGATCATTCGGCCTGCTTGACGTCAGCGTGGTCGAGGCTCTGGGATCGAAACTCGCGGTCGGGCGGCCTGAAGCCGGAAAGCGCATGTTTTGGCCGCGTGGGTACGCGGGAATTTGCCAAGACGTACGGCTGCCAAGCGGCGGCCCTGGTAGCCTCGGTCGAAGCTATTCCGCCTCACCATTGCAGTGCGCAAGCTACATCACTTGTGGTGATGCAGGGACGGTCACCATCCTTTGTCCAGTTGTCTACGCCCGGCCCGGGATCCACACATCCGCCGCGATCATGACCGCCACGGCCGCGATGACCATGGCCCACACGCCAACGAGGGCCCACAGCAGGCGCCGCGCCGCCGGCAACCGCCGGATATCCTGGTCCTGCTGCTCGCGGCGCAACCGCGCCAGACGGCTGCGCGATCCCGGCGATCGCAGCAGTCTCACCGCGCCGGACGGGTGAAGACGTCGCCGCTGGCGGGCACGCCACTCAGGGCCCGCGCCTGGCCGGCCTCGTCCCTCCAGGCGAAGTACGGTACCTGGCGGATGTCAAGGCTGCGCATCAGCGTAATGTTGTCCGCCACTCCCTGCCTCATTTCCGGCGTCACCCCTTCGACCCGGAGTCTCGGCGGCCTGACGGTGCTGTCAGCCGCCTTGGCCAGCATGAAGTCGTACAGGGCTGCCCCGGGCGCCTCAGCGGAGAGCAGCGACGCCAGGGTGATGCCCGATCGCTGCGAGACCACGGCGACCGGCACCATCCGCAGGTGCATGCTGCCGGCCTCCAGTGCCGGGCGCATCGCCGCCAGGGCGGCTCCGCAGAACGGGCACTCCGGATCCAGGACCATGGTCACCCTGGGGTCTCCGTAACCGACGGTGTAGCCCCAGGCCGCCTCGAGCTGTTCGACGACCTCTGCCGGCTGGTCGACCGCGGCGAGAACGTCAGCTGCGCCGCCCGGGGCAGAGGGGAGCCCCGTGGACGGCATTATGTTCGCGATGTCCGGCAAGACGTCCGCGGATGCGGCGCAGCTCTGGGCATACTCCGCATCAGTACACTCCTGGTCCGCCTGCTCCGTGTTCGAGGAGGTGGAACCCGTGCGCCCGCCCTGCAGCAGGAGCGTCTCCCGCCTCCCGCGCGGCGTCGGCATCGGCAGCCAGCACTCCCCAGACGCCGTGGGCGCGTCCCCTCACCGTCGGGGCCGTGAGCGCCGCCCTTGCCGCGGTGCCGGCAGCTTTTGGTCCGGGTGGCTGCCCTGTCTTGGCCGGCGACAGTTCGGGAGCCGGAGCCACCGCATCCGGCCCGGCATCGTCGCCCTCGGCATCCTCGAGCCTGGCGTCATCGACCTCGGCCGCGGCGGGGTCATCGCGCCGGATTTCCGCGCCGCCGCAGTTCGCGAGAGCCTCGAGCATCGCCATCGGGCGCGAGGCGGCAAGCATCGCGCGCACGGCGCGCACGGCTTCGTCGTCGCGATCGATGACCGGGGGCGGACGGTCCCCGGCCAGCCCGGCGATCGCGGCCTCCAGGTGCCGCGAGAACCTCTCCTCGACCGACTGGTCGAGGCCGGGGACCCGATCCATCGGGCCGCGCACCTTCAGGAAGCGATTGATCGGGATCTCATCCGCGAAGTTCTCGCCGATGTAGAATGTGCGCGCCAGCTCGAGGCGCGAGTCGAACAGAAAATAGAACTGTCCCGGCGGCAGGCTCTGCAGATCCTGCACCTTTATGCGCGCGACCTTCTGGAACGCCACATCCTGGCGGTCGCGCCAGCGCTGCCCCGCCAGACCATGCCGCGCCTCCATCCCCATGGTAATGCCGAGCGGGTTGTAATGCCGAGTGGCGAGCGGAGAACCGCTACGGCGCTGGGGTTCTTCGCACTTTGCCTCGGCATTACATCGGGAGATCACCTGCCACCGAGGAGCTCCATCAAGCTGTCCCTGACTCCGAGGAAGGTTCCGGGTCTGATGGACGGCGGCGTGTTGGCGTTCAGGATGTCCAGCTTTTCGGCCGGGCTCGCACGGACGTACATCTCGGTGGTCCTGAGGTCGGCATGACCAAGCCACAGGGAGACCTTCCGGATGTCGCCTGTGGCATGCAGGATCGCCATGGCTGCGGAATGACGAAGACTGTGTGGGGTCACCCGCTTGGCCCTGATCGACGGAACGGTTTCAGCGGCCGTGGCGACATGCTGCCCCAGCACGTAGGCGAAGCCGTCCGTGCTCATCGCCCGTCCCCGTGCGCTGAGGAACATGAAGCGGTTGGTCACCGGTGGCCTGACGTCCAGCCACTGATTGAGGACGGTCCTCGTTTCCCGCCACATCGGCAGTTCCCGTTCGCGCCGTCCCTTGCCCAGGATGCGGATGGTCTCGAGCCGGGGACCGGACAGACTGTCGAGCGTGAGCGTCGTCAGTTCCGAGACCCGCAGCCCGGCGGCGTAGCACACATGCAGCATCGCGCGGTCTCGCAGGCCTGTGATCGTTGCGGGATCCGGGGCATCGAGGAGCGCCCGCACTTCGGTCCGGTCGAGCCAGTCGATCAATGGCTTGTCGACGGCCTTCTGCGGTATGGCACGCACCTGCAACGCGAGGTCGAGGCAGCTCGGCACACGATACTCGACGAAGCGGAAGAACGACTTGATGGCGGCAAGGCGGACATTGCGCGTACCGACGCTGTTGTTGCGCTCCCTTTCGAGGGACTCGAGGAAGGCCAGCAGGAGTGCCGCCGTGAAGTGCTCGATCTTCAGCGTGCAGGGACGGACATCGAGCCGCTCGGCCGCGTAGAGAACCAGCAGCCGGAAGCAGTCGGTGTAGCTCTGGAGGGTGTGGCGGCTGCACCGCCGCACATCGGGCAGATGCTGTTGAAGGAAGGCACTGAGATGGGGAGCAAGGTCAGTCATCGTGCCCTCCATTCGTGTGAGCCCGTTCCACCGTCTCGGCGATGCCGCGGAGCAGGGCAGGGGTCGACTCGAGGTACCAGTAGTGCTCGTCACATTGGCGTGGCCGAGATAGGTGGCCAGCGCCAGCATGTGCCGGCCCGGTCTGACGTCGGCAGGCAGCAACTCCAGGGACCGGACGGCGAAGCTGTGGCGCAGTGAGTGCAGGGACGGCCCCCGCCCCGCGCCGGGCTCGCGGAGCCCCACCTGTTCAGCGAGTTTGCGGAAGACACGGCCCGCCTGCTGCCTGCATGGACTTCGGCCGGTTGCGATCACGAACAGGTGCCGATCCGGCGTTGTCTCCCTGAGGCGTACCTCCAGGTAGAGATTCAGCGCCTTCCAGCTGGTCGGGTGCAGCGCGACCATTCTCGTCTTGCCGAACTTCGTGTCCCGGATGACGAGGCCGTCAGGCGTGATGTCGTCGAGCATCAATGCGAGCGCCTCGCTGATGCGCAGACCGGTCGCGGCAATGAGACCGAACAGGTAGTGCCAGGTCAGCGGGCCGATGGTCCCGGCAGGCCCCACCGACAGTGCCGCTGTCAGCACTTTCCCGATGTCCGCGACCGACAACAGATACGGTTGCGGCCTCTGCTGGGTCCTTTGGCCCAGCGCGTCACGATGGGGCACCTCGTGGCGTTCGTCCTCCGCGTTGAGCCAGAGGGCAAGATCATGGACCGCATGCAACCTTCTGACTGGCGTGTCAGGTAATGCTGCCTTCGATGCCGATGCCCAGTCGATAGCGATCCCGGAACGAATGAATGTCTCGCCCGAGGCCTCGGCGAACCGCGCAAAGCTCTTCAGCAGCACTTCGTTCGTGGCGAACCGGTAGCCGAGCGCCTGCCTGGTCTCGATATAGCGGGCGACATGATCGGTGATCGTTGTCGTCATGAGCCGATCCCCCCGATCCAGGGCTGGGCGACCTCCTGCAACATGGCCGTGTCGGTCTTGGCGTAGATCATGGTCGTGTTCGGTGACGTGTGGCGCAGCAGCGCCTGGATGACTTCGAGCGTCGCCCCCGATCTCAGCAACGATGTTGCCTGGCTGTGGCGGAACACATGGGCGCCGCGCCCGGCAGAGGTCTTGACCCCGGCGCGGTCGAGCGCGTGCTTCGCCAGCGCACTGACGGTGCCCGGGCCGGCGAACGCTCGCCAGGGCGGAAGGGCGCAGAGGAACACCTTCTCCTCATCGACCCTGGGCCGTACCGTGGCGATATAGGCATGGAGCGCATCGCCGGCATCCTGCGGCAATGGCAGCACCGCTTCCCGACGCGACTTGCCCGAGACACGGATCCAGGCCCTGTCCCAGTCAATGTCGCCGAGGCGCAGGGCGACGATGTCTCCTGCCCGCAGGGCAAGCCGCGCCAGAAGCAGCAGGATCGCCCGGTCGCGCACACCTGCCGGGTGATCGCCGCAGCAGGCGATGGCACGCTCGACATCGTCGCTCGGGATGTAACGTGGCAGGGTCGACAACGACCACCGGGGCACCGACGGCACGGCCGCGACCAGCGCACCCGGGACGCTGGCTTCGCAAGGGTGAAACCGGCAAAAAATCGTAACCGTTTCACCCCCAATGTGGGGTTTGTGCGATAGTCGACACGATCGGCTGGTACGCCCACCTTGCCCGCGATACCGTAAAGGCGTCCGCGGCGCGCATCGGCGACAGCATCGAGAGCGACCTGGATGCCGTGCAGCGTGCCTCAAGCAGTCAACCCTGATGGGTCTCAAGCAGC
>MPMT01000023.1 GCA_002238645.1 Alphaproteobacteria bacterium bin52
CGCTCACGCTCTGGGTGCTGGTCGCGTCCCGGCCGGTCCTGTACCGGTGGGCCGCCCGGGCGGGGGCGGCAGCGCTTCGCGTGCTGGCGTTCGGCCGCGGGCGGCTCAGGCGCCTGCCGCTTGCGGCGGGCTGGACCTCAACCAGGGACCTGCCGGCACCGGAAGCCGGAGGGACATTCATGTCCCGCTACCGTCGCGGACAGCAGAGATGAGCACAGCCAGGGCCGAAATACTCGCGGGCATCAGGAAAGCCCTGCGCCGCGGCCCGCTGCCAGTGGCCGAGCAGGCGGCGATCGAGGAGCGGACCAGGCGCCATGATCGTCACATCATCCCCGAACGCGTGAACCGGTCCGCCGGGGAGCTGGTCGAGCTGTTCCTCGCCAAGGCCGGCGAGGTTGCGACCACGCTCGAGGAGGTGGACGACAGCGCCGGGGTGGCCCGGGCCGTTGCCGGGTACCTTGCCCGGGAGAACCTCCCGGCGCGGGTGGTCGCGGCACCGGCCGTGGGCGAATTCGGGGTCGACTGGGACACGGTTCCGACGCTCGAGGTCAGGACCGGGACCGCGAACCGGGACGACGGGGTCGGAGTGACCGTGGGGATGGCCGGCATCGCGGAGACCGGCACCCTGCTGCTGGTCTCGGGCCCGGACACCCCGACCAGCCTCAACTTCGTTCCCCCGCACGGGATCGTGCTCCTGCGCCGCAACGACATTGTCGGCAGCTGGGAAGACGGCTGGGACCTGGTGCGCCGTTCCCCCCTGCCCCGGGCGGTGAACTTCGTCACCGGACCGTCGCGCACCGGCGACATCGAACAGAAGATCCAGATTGGTGTGCACGGACCGGTCCGCCTGCACGTCATCCTGGCGGGCTGAGCCATGAGCCGTCGGCCGCGCTTCCTGCCGGAAGACGATCTTGCCCTGTTCCACAGGGTGCTTGCCGATGTCATGCCCCTGCGCGAACAGGACGCGGGCTCCCCGTCGCCGGCGTCGCCGCGGGAACCGCTGCCCGAGCCGTCATCCGCACCGGTAATCGGTACGGCGAAGCTGCCGGTACGCGAGGCCCGCGCTCGCGAGCCGGCCATGGCAAGCGGGCACCGCCCCGGCCACGTTCCGGGACTGGACCGGCGCTCCGCCCTGCGCCTGAAGCGGGGCCAGGTGAGCATCGATGCGACGCTCGACCTGCATGGCATGACCCAGGCCAGGGCCAGGGCCGAACTCGACCGGTTCCTCGGAAAGGCGATCAGCCGCGGCCACCGCACCCTGCTGGTTATCACCGGCAAGGGAGACCGGGTCCGGGAGCGGTGGAACCGGGATGACGGGCCCGGCGTGCTGCGGCGGCGGGTACCGGCGTGGCTCAGGGACCATCCGCAGGCTCGCGACATCCTCGCGATCTCGAACGCCAGCCCGGCGCATGGCGGCGCCGGCGCACTCTACGTGGTGCTGCGCCGGCACCGGGAGCCCCTGCGGCCTACAAGATGAACTTCGACAGGTCGGTGTCCTCTGCAAGGGCCGCGACGTGGTGGCGGACGTAGTCGGCATCGATCACCACGGTCTCGCCCGGCCGCTCGGTGGCGGTGAAGCTGATGTCGTCGAGCAGCTTCTCGAGCACGGTGTGCAGCCGGCGCGCCCCGATGTTCTCGATGTTGCTGTTGACCTCCACCGTCAGGTCGGCGAGCGCGTCGATCGCATCGTCGCGGAACTCCAGCGAGACCTCCTCGGTCTGCATCAGCGCCGAGTACTGCATGATCAGGCTGTTCTCGGGTTCGGTCAGGATGCGCCGGAAGTCATCGCGCTCCAGCGCCGCGAGTTCGACCCGGTTGGGGAGCCGGCCCTGAAGTTCGGGCAGCAGGTCCGCCGGCTTGGCGAGGTGGAATGCACCGGAGGCGATGAACAGCACGAAGTCGGTCCGCACCGGCGCATGCTTGGTGGCAACCGTGGTTCCTTCGATCAGCGGCAGCAGGTCGCGCTGGACACCTTCGCGCGAGATGTCGGCCCCGACCCGTTCGGACCGGGCGCAGATCTTGTCGATCTCGTCGATGAACACGATGCCGTTCTGCTCGACCGCGTCGACCGCCTGGCGTACCACCCGGTCCTCGTCCAGAAGCTTGTCGGCTTCCTCAGCCAGCAGCACCACGTAGGATTCCGCCACCGACATGGTCCGGCGCTTGGTGCGGTTGCCGAACGCCTTGCCCAGCATGTCGTTCAGGTTGACCATCCCCATCTGGGCGCCCGGCATGCCAGGGATGTCGAAGGTTGGCAGGCCGCCGCCCGCGTCCGCGACCTCCACCTCGATCTGCCGGTCGTCGAGCGAGCCTTCGCGAAGCAGCTTGCGGAACTTCTGGCGGGTCTCCTCGCGGGCACCGTCACCGGCCAGCGCATTGATGACGCGGTTTTCCGCCGCCAGCTCGGCATGGGCCTGGACTTCGCGGCGCATTCGACCGCGGACCATGGTGATGGCGATTTCCAGCAGGTCCCGGATGATCTGCTCGACATCCCGGCCGACGTAACCCACCTCGGTGAACTTGGTAGCCTCCACCTTGATGAAGGGGGCCTCGGCAAGGCGCGCGAGCCGCCGGGCGATCTCGGTCTTGCCGACACCGGTCGGACCGATCATGAGGATGTTCTTCGGCTGCACCTCCTCGCGAATTGACTCCGGCAGCTGCTGGCGGCGCCAGCGGTTGCGCAGCGCAATCGCAACCGCCCGCTTGGCATCGGACTGACCGACGATGAACCGGTCGAGCTCGGACACGATCTCGCGAGGACTGAAAGCGGTCATTCCGGCTGTCCCGACGTCTCTCCCAGGGACTCCAGTGTCACCTGGTCGTTGGTATAGATGCACAGGCCGGCGGCGATTGCCATGGCGCGTCGCGCCATTTCCTCGCCCGTCATGTCATCGCGGTCACACAGGGCGCGGGCAGCCGCGAGCGCGAATGGTCCCCCGGACCCGATGCCGATCAGGCCGTCCTCGGGTTCCAGCACGTCGCCGGTTCCCGACAGGATCAGGGAGGTCTCGCGGTCGGCAACCGCCATCATCGCCTCGAGCCGGCGCAGGTACCGGTCGGTGCGCCAGTCCTTGGCAAGCTCCACGCAGGCCCGGGTGAGCTGGGCCGGATACTGCTCGAGCCGCGCCTCGAGACGCTCGAACAGGGTGAAGGCATCGGCGGTGGCGCCGGCAAAGCCGGCGATAACCCGGCCGCCGGCCAGGAGGCGCACCTTGCGCGCCCGGCTCTTCAGCACCGTGTTGCCGAAGGTGACCTGGCCGTCGCCGGCGATCACCACCTGGTCCGCTGTACGAATCGACAGGATTGTTGTGCCATGCCAGCCGGTCTTGTCGTGTGCCATGCTATGCCTTTCGCTCCGTGCCCGGACTCGCCAGTGTTGACGCGAACTGATACATAGCGCGCCGACGGGACTGGAAGAAGACACATGAGCACGACGCGAACCGCCACAGTCGAGCGCATCACCACCGAAACCCGCATCACGGCACAGGTCAACATTGACGGGACCGGGACCTACCGGGTGGCCACCGGCATCGGGTTCCTCGATCATATGCTCGAGCAGCTCGCGCGGCATTCCCTGATCGACCTTGAGCTCGATGCCGAGGGCGACCTTCACATCGATGCCCATCACACCACCGAGGACTGCGGCTACGTCGTCGGCGAGGCGATCCGGCGCTGCCTTGGGGAGCGCCGCGGCATTGCCCGCTACGGAACTGCCAGGGTGCCGATGGACGAGGCCCTGACCGAGGTCAGTCTCGACATTTCGGGCCGGCCATACCTGGTCTGGCAGGTGCCACTCGCCCAGGCCCGACTGGGAGACATGGACACCGAGCTGTTTCGCGAGTGGTTCCAGGCTTTCTCGCAGTCCGCGGCCATCACGCTCCACGTCACCACGCACCACGGCAGCAACACGCACCATATCGTCGAGTCCTGCTTCAAGGCGCTGGCGCGGGCGTTGCGCCAGGCCATGACCATCGACCAACGTGCCGCGGATGCGATCCCGTCGACCAAGGGGTCACTGGGAGGGTCGGAGGGACCGGTCGTCGCATGACGCTCGCGATCATCGACTACGGTTCCGGCAACCTGCGGTCCGCCGCCCGGGCGCTTGAGCGGGTTGTCGCCGAGACCGGTTCCTCGCACCGGATCGAGGTGACGGCGGACCCGGACCGGGTCGGCGCCGCCGAACGCATCGTGCTGCCCGGTGTCGGCGCCTTTGCCGATTGCCGGCGCGGGCTCGAGGCGATCGACGGCATGGTCGAGGCGCTGGAACACCAGGTTCTGACGCGTGCGCGTCCGTTTCTCGGGATCTGCGTCGGCATGCAACTTACCGCCGAGACCGGCCACGAGCATGGCGCGACGGCAGGGTTCGGCTGGATCCCGGGCCGGGTGGTTGCGATCGAACCGGGCACCGATGCGCAGGGCCGCGCGCTGAAGGTGCCGCACATGGGGTGGAACAGGCTCGCCCCGGCGCGGAGCCGGCATCCCGTGCTCGATGGCCTCGATGACGACGATCACCTCTATTTCGTGCACAGTTTCCACCTGGAGCCGGCATGCGAGCGGGACTTGCTGGCGACGACCGACTACGGTGGTCCGGTGACCGCGGCGGTGGGACGCGAGACCATCGTCGGCACCCAGTTCCATCCGGAGAAGAGCCAGTCCGCCGGTCTGCGGATCCTCGCCAACTTCCTGCGCTGGCGACCCTGATCATGAATGACGCACCACCGGCAATCCGGGTCGAACGGATCGAGGCCCTGCGCCCCACCGACCTGCACGACCTGTGTGTCATCACGGATGACTCGATCAAGGCCGGCGGCGGGTTCGGCTGGCTGAAGCCACCGCCCCGGCACGTGCTCGAGGCCTACTGGCGCGGGGTGCTGATGATACCGGAACGAACACTGTTCGTCGGGTGGCTGGACGGTGCGATCGCGGGGTCCTGCCAGGTGCACCGGCCGCCGGACAACAACCAGGCCCAGAAATCTGCCTGCAACCTGACAACGCATTTCGTGGTGCCCTGGGCGCGCGGCTACGGCCTGTCCGGGCAGCTGCTCCGGTCCGCCGAACAGTATGCGAAGGACGCCGGGTTCCGGGTCATAAACCTCGACGTCCGGGCGACACAGGAGACCGCGCTCGAACACTACAGGAACCACGGCTACATCCGGTTCGGTCGCCACCCCTACTACGCCCGGGTAGATGGCCGGGACGTGGAGGGCTACTACTTCTACAAGCCGCTGGTCGATACCGACGGGGAGCCGGACGCGTGATCCTGTTCCCCGCCATCGATCTTGCCGACGGCCAGTGCGTGCGCCTGCTGCGCGGCGACATGGAGCAGGCGACGGTCTACAACCCGCAGCCGGCCGACCAGGCCGCCCGGTTCCGCGATGCCGGGTGCCGATGGATCCACGTTGTCGATCTTGACGGGGCGTTTTCCGGCCGCTCGGTGAACGGCGATGCCGTCGAGGCGGTGATTTCGGCCGGTGTCCCGGTGCAGCTCGGCGGCGGGATCCGCACCATGGACGCGATCGGGGACTGGTTCGAACGCGGCGTTGCCCGGGTGGTGCTCGGGACCGTTGCGCTGCGCGACCCGGACCTCGTCCGTGAAAGCTGCCGTGCCTTCCCCGGCCGGATTGCCGTCGGCATCGATGCCCGCGGCGGCATGGCGGCGGCACAGGGGTGGTCGGAGACGACCGCAATCAGGGCCGACGCCCTCGCCCGGCGCTTCGAGGATTGCGGGGTTGCTGCGCTGATCTTCACCGATATCGACCGGGACGGTGCGCTCACCGGTCTCAACCTGCCTGCAACCGTGGCGCTTGCCGCGGCGGTCCAGGTCCCGGTCATTGCATCCGGCGGCGTGTCGTCGATCGACGACCTGGTCGGGCTGGCCGCCTGCCGGGACTCTGGCATCTGCGGCGTGATCTGCGGACGAGCGCTGTATGACGGCCGGCTCGACCTTGCCGAGGGCCTGCGGGTTCTCGATGCGGACCGGTCATGCTGACAACCCGGGTCATCCCCTGCCTCGACGTCAAGGACGGCCGGGTGGTCAAGGGGGTGAACTTCGTCAACCTGATTGATGCCGGCGACCCGGTGGAACAGGCGCGGCTCTACGATGCCGAGGGTGCTGACGAACTGTGCTTTCTCGACATCACCGCGAGCAGCGACAACCGGGAGACCCTGCTCGACGTGGTCAGCCGGACGGCGGACCAGTGCTTCATGCCGCTGACCGTGGGCGGCGGGGTGCGGACCACCGAGGACATCCGCCGCCTGCTGCTTGCGGGTGCCGACAAGGTCTCGATCAACACCGCGGCGGTACGGCGTCCGGAGTTCGTGTGCGAAGCGGCGGAGAAGTTCGGTTCCCAGTGCACCGTGGTCGCCATCGACGCCAAGCGATCCCGGTCGGGACGGTTCGAGGTCTTCACCCATGGCGGACGCACCGGGACCGGGCTCGACGCCGTGGAGTGGGCGCAGCGCATGGTCGATGCCGGGGCCGGCGAGATCCTGCTGACCTCGATGGACCGTGACGGGACCCGGGCCGGTTTCGACATCCCGCTCACCCGGGCGATCTCGGATGCGGCCCGGGTTCCCGTCATCGCGTCCGGCGGCGTCGGTGAACTCGATCACTTCGTCGAGGGCGTGCGCGACGCAGGCGCCTCCGCCGTGCTCGCGGCGTCGGTCTTTCATTTCGGGCAGTTCCGGATCAGGGAGGTCAAGGCGCACATGAAGTCGGCCGGCATCCCGGTGCGTCCGTCACCATGACAGGACGCACGCACCCCCTCGACGAACTGTATCGGGTGATTGCGTCACGCCGCGGCGGCGACCCCGATGCCTCCTATACCGCCCGGCTGCTGGTGCGCGGCACCCCGGAGATCGCCCGCAAGCTGGGCGAGGAGGCGGTGGAGACCATGGTCGAGGCGCTGTCGGGAACCCCGGACGGCGTGGCGGCGGAAAGCGCCGACCTGCTTTACCACCTGCTGGTGCTGTGGCAGGACGCCGGGATTGACGCCGAACAGGTCTGGGCCATCCTCGAGCAGAGGTCCGGGATGTCCGGACTGGAGGAAAAGGCCTCCCGCGACCAGGACTGAGAGCGGCCTACAGCCGCGCCTCGATGGCGTCCCAGATCATGCCTGCCACGTTGACGCCGTCGAACCGGCCCAGTTCCTGGATGCCGGTCGGCGAGGTGACATTGATCTCGGTGAGCCAGTCCCCGATCACGTCGATCCCGACAAACACCAGTCCACGCTCGCGCAGTGCCGGTCCGATCTGCTCGCAGATCTCGTGGTCGCGCCGGGTCATCTCCCAGGGCTGCGGCTGGCCGCCGACATGCATGTTGGACCGGGCCTCGCCCTCGGCCGGGACCCGGTTGATGGCGCCGACCGCCTGTCCGTCGACGAGGATGATGCGCCGGTCGCCCTGGCGGACCTCCGGCAGGTAGCGCTGGACGATCAGCGGTTCCCGGTTGATGGTGCCGAACAGTTCCAGCAGCGCGTTCAGGTTCTCGTCCCCGGGCCCGACGTGGAACACGCCCGCACCCCCGTTGCCGAACAGCGGCTTGATGATGATGTCGCGATGGGTGTCGCGAAACCCGCGGACCTCCTCGGCGTCGCGCGTGATCAGGGTCGGCGGCATCAGGCCGGGGAAACCGGTCGAGAACAGCTTTTCCGGTGCGTTGCGAACCTGTGCCGGGTCGTTGATCACCAGGGTGCCGGGCCGGAGCTGTTCAAGCACGTGGGTCGCGGTGATGTAGGACATGTCGAATGGCGGGTCCTGGCGCATCAGGACCACGTCGACCTCGCCGGCGAGGTCCACCGTCCTGCGCTCGCCGAGCGTAGAGTGGTCGCCGGCCACCCGACGGACAGCGAGCGGCCGCGCCTTCGCCGTCACCTGCCGGTCGCGCCAAGACAGGTTGTCCGGCAGGTAGTGCAGAAGCTCGTGACCCCGGTCCTGCGCCTCGAGCGCCAGGGCGAAGGTGCTGTCTGCGTCGATGTCGATACCCTCTATCGGGTCCATCTGGATCGCGACGGTCAGGCTCATGCGGGAAGGTCCGTTGCTGTCTTTTCTTTCACCGGGAAGCCGGCGGATCATGCGACGTGGTGCAACCGTGCGCAACCGTGCGCGGGATCAGTTGAGCCGTATCCGGCACCCTTCGCGCAACCGTGCGAGCTGGTAGCGTGCCGAACCGGACAGCGAGCCTTGCTCGAGGCAGCGGGTGATCAGGTCGATCGCCGCCTGGTACCTGCCGAGCTGCGCGTTGCAGACTGCCGACCTCGCCCAGATGCGCTCGTCATCGGGAGCGAGGACCATCATACGCTCCAGGATGGCGCCGGCCCTCTCGGTGGAATCGGTGGCTTCAAGGCGCATGGCGATGTTGTTGAGCAGGCGCAGCACCACGTCGCGGTCGCAGACCCCCGCCGTCATCTCCGGGGACAGCCTGACCGCTTCCCGCTGCGTCCTCCCGAGCAGCCCCCGAAGGTCGGCGGCCGAGCAGTCCCGTCCGCCGGCAAACGGATCGAGGATCGACCGCAACGGACCCGTGGTGATGCGAACGAGAAAATGCCCCGGGAACGCCAGGCCTTCCGCATCCCAGCCCTGAGCCCGCGCGGTGTGGATGTAGAGGATGCCAAGAGCCACCGGCAGTCCCTTGCGCCGGTCCATCACCCGCATCAGGTTGGCGTTCTGCAGGTCGTCGTAGTTGACGCTGTCTCCCTCGTAGCCGAGTTCCGCGCCGATGACGCGAGCCAGGCAGGAAACCGGTTCCGGCGCCTGCTCGACACAGCGCGCCACCCGGTCCGACATGTCGTCGAGTTCCTGCAGGTAGCGGCCGAGCGGGACCGCGGGGCGATCGAGGGCGGCGACCGCGAGTGCAGTCTCGGCGATGGGCCACGGCGCGGTCCCGAGGCGGGCTGCCCTGCGCAGTATCGCGTCCGGGGTCCGCTCCCCGGTCAAGGAGCTGGTTCCACCGTCACGTAGCTCACCACGTTCTGGACGAACTGGATGTTGCCCGCATGCGACTTCACCCGGTCGAGCTCTTCCTGCGAACGCGCTGTCCCGAACAGGTAGACGATCCCGTTGACGGTATCGACGCTGTAGGTGATCGACCGTACGTGCGTGTCGAACAACAGCCGGCTCTGCAGGGTCTTGGTCACGATGAGATCGCGTGCCCGGTCGAGAAGGGTTGTCGTATCCGTGACCTGCAATTCGTTGATGACTTCACGAACTCCGTCGATCTGCCAGACCAGCCGGGTCGCCTCGAGACGGTCATCCGGGGTCACGACCGATCCGGTGAGCAGGACACGACCGTTCTCCACGGCAAGGGAAACCGCGCCGAAGAGGTCCACGTCGCGCTGGAACAGGGCATCGTTGATCCGGGCCCGGATCGCTATGTCCTCGACGGTCCTGCTGACCTCGTTCCTGATCGGGGTCGACTCGACGATGGCGGTGGCGGCGGCGCCGGCATCGATCGTCATCTCGATCGGCGCACACCCGGCCACCATGAACAGGGCGATCACTGCAGCACCCCACCGGGGTCTTATTCTCATCCGGTTCTTCCCCCTGTCTGTGAGGACGTTTCCTGAAGCTCGATTGCACGCCGGTAGACCCGTGCGCGGGCCGCGCCGGTGGCTTCCACAACACTGCGGACCGCATCGCGCAGCGTGCCGTCACGCAGCGCACTGCGCAACAGCTCGTCGACTTCGGCGTCCTCGGTCCCGACGGGAGCGGGTGGTCCGAACAGCACCACCACTTCACCCCGTGGCGGACCCGCATCCCGGTAATGGGCGAGCATCTCCGCGATACTGCCCTCTCGAACTTCCTCGTATACCTTGGTGAGCTCGCGCGCGACCACGGCCTGCCGCCCTACGAGCTCGAGTTCGGCATCGGCGAGCAGGGACTGCAGCCTGCGCGCTGATTCGTGGAACACCAGCGTTGCCTGGAGTCCGGCGAGGCTTGCGAGACGGGCGCGCCGGGCAGCGCGCCGGGGAGGCGGGAACCCGCCGAAGTAGAAGCTGTCCGTCGGCAACCCGGAAATCGCCAACGCGGCGATCAGCGCGGTCGGCCCCGGCACGATCGAAACAGAGATCCCGACATCGCGACAGGCCCGGACCAGCCGGAAGCCCGGATCGGAAATGGCCGGAGTGCCGGCATCGCTTACCAGCGCGATGCACTCGCCCGCGGCGAGCCTCTCCAGGATCCGCGGGCGGACCCGGGCGGCATTGTGATCGTGATAGGAGGCAAGCGGAGTTCCGAGCCCGTAAGCTGCCATCAGGCGCCGGGTGACCCGGGTGTCCTCGCACAACACCAGATCCGCCGCGCCGAGGACCTCGACGGCACGGTGGCTGACATCGCCGAGATTGCCGATCGGCGTCGCAACCAGAATGAGTCCTGCGGGCCGACAGCTCGTTGCGGACTCTGCAGTACACACGCGCACTTGCCTTGGGTTGCAGGTTCTGTACATCCTGATCCGCAACTCTGTACCCGTGATGGTCGCACCTGTCGAGCGGAGATGGACATGGCGCCCGCAACCGGAGTGTCGAGGCCCGGGTGGCGTGGGACGGTCCTGCTGGCGAGCGGTTTCCTGTCGGTGCTGCTGGGCGGCTGTGAGTTGCGCGATTCCGGCAGCGCCGCGCCGCGCCTGACCCAGCCCCCGATCGTGGTGGCGCCGGCGCCCGCACCGAAGGTTGCCGTCGAGGTCCCCGCCAGGACCAGCGAGCCGAAACCGGCGCGTATCGCGCTGCTCGCACCGATGACCGGGCCGCGCGCAAGGCTGGGACGCTCTCTGCTCAATGCGGCGGAACTGGCCCTGTTCGAGACAGCGGGCTCCGAGCTCGAGTTGCGGGTCTACGACACGCGCGGCGTTCCGGACGGGGCGCGCACGGTTGCACGCGAGGCCATCGCGGATGGCGTGCGGATCATCCTCGGGCCGGTGTTCGGCACCTCGGCCGAGGCAGTGCGCCCGATCGCGTCCGCAGCCGATGTCAGCGTGATCAGCTTCTCCAACGACCGGACCATCGCCGGCGACGGGCTCTATGTTCTGGGGGTGCTGCCGGAACAGCAGGTCGACCGGGTCGTCAGGCTGGCGGCGCAGGACGGGCGGACCTCGCTCGGTGTACTGGCGCCCCACGGCAAGTTTGGCCGCACGGTGACCGAGACGGCGCAGCGGACTGCCGAGCAGGTGGGACTGTCGGTCACCCGCGTGCAGGGCTATGATCCGCAGGAGGCCGATCTCGAGGCAGTGGTGCGCGAGTTTGCGGAGTATGACCGCAGGAAACAGGCACTTGCGGACGAGCGCTCCCTGCTGGCATCGCGTACGGACCCGGTCTCGCGAGCCGCCCTCCATCGGTTGCGCTTGATGGAGACCTTCGGGGCGCCGCCATTCGACGCGGTGCTGCTGCCCACGGGCGGTCGCCATCTGCGTACGGTCGCCGCCCTGCTCGCCTACTACGACGTCGACCCGTCGCACGTGCAGTTCATCGGCACCTCGCTGTGGGGCGGCACCGAGGGGCTCGGCACCGAGCCGTCGCTGCGCGGCGGCTGGTTTACCGCGGTTTCACCGGAACACCGCGGCCGGTTCCACCAGCGCTTCACTGCCCTGTTCGAAACCGAGCCGCAGGAAATCGCCTCCCAGGGGTACGACGCGATGCTGCTCGCGGTCACCCTGGCCGGAGCCGACGGCAACGGAACCTTCAGTCACGAGGTCCTGACCGATCCGGTCGGTTTTGCCGGTGTCGACGGCCTGTTCAGACTGCTGCCTGACGGTTCGAACCAGCGGGGCCTCGCGGTCATGGAGGTTGGCGACCGGACGGTCACTGTCCTTGATCCTGCTCCGGAGCGATTTGACCAGGGCCAGCTCTGATCGTCTCGAGGTCCAGGTCGCGCAGCAGCAGTGCCAGCACCGAATCCAGTCTCTGGCGCCCGGCTGCCGTCGCGCGCACCCGCTCGCTGTCAAGCGCCAGGAACCCCTCCCCGATCAGCAGATCGAGCGTGTCGTGGTCCACCAGCGCTTCCAGCGGTCTTCCCGCGACGGACTCGAACCGGGACCGTTGCACGCCTTCGACCAGGCGCAGGCCCATCATCAGGATCTCGGTGACCTGCTGCCTGCGATCGGGACGCGAGGTTTCCACCACCGCGTGGCCGTCGCGTTCAACCAGCTCGAGCCATCGGGCCGGGGCCCGGTGGGTGCGTGTGGTCCGGACCCCGCCCTGCACCGAATGGCGGCCCCAGGCTCCCGGGCCGATCCCGATGTAGTCGGCGAGGCGCCAGTAGACGAGATTGTGACGACACTCCGCGCCCGGGACCGCGTAGTTCGAGATTTCGTACGCCGGCCGGCCGGTCTCGTGCAGAATCTGCACCGTCGTTTCGTACAGGATGCCGCCCGTCCGGTCGTCCGGCATCACGAAGTCGCCGCGTGCGTGCGCGCGGTGGAACGCGGTGCCGGGCTCGATGGTGAGCTGGTAGAGCGAGACATGTTCGCCGGCGAATGCCAGGGCCCGGGCGAGCTCGGTGCGCCAGTCCGCCGGGTCCTGCCCCGGACGGGCGTAGATCAGGTCGAACGAGACCCGCGGGAACCGGGCATGGGCAACCTCGAGTGCTGCAATCGCCTCGGCCGCGTCATGCCTGCGGCCCAGGAAGGCAAGGGCCCGGTCGTCGAGCGACTGCACCCCGACCGACACCCGATCGACGCCCGCATTGCGGAACCCGGCGAAACGCCCGGCCTCGACCGAGGTCGGGTTGGCTTCAAGCGTGACCTCGAGCTCGGGTGACACCGGCCACAGGCGGCGCGCAGTGTCCAGAATGGCCGCGACCGTCCCGGGCTCCATCAGTGACGGGGTGCCGCCGCCGAAGAACACGCTGGCAAGCGTGCGGCCCGGAACCCGGGCCGCCATGGTGTGGAGCTCGTCCTGCAGGGCGCGTTGCCAGCGATGGTGGTCGACCTCGGCAACCACGTGGCTGTTGAAGTCGCAATAGGGACAGAGCGACAGGCAGAACGGCCAGTGGACGTACAGGCCGAGCTCTGCCATCACCGGACGGGGACCACCGTCCCGCACAGTCTTCGGAACGCGGCGGCGCGATGGCTGATGGCGTGTTTTCGTTCAGGTGCGAGTTCACCGAAAGTGAGGTCGTGGCCGTCCGGCACGAACATCGGGTCGTAGCCGAAACCCCCGGTGCCCCGCGGCGGCCAGGCGAGGTGGCCGCAAACCGTCCCCTCGACCGTTTCCACGTGACCGTCCGGCCAGGCGAGCGAGAGCGCGCACACGAAACGGGCAGCGCGGGAAACCGGCGCGCCCACGCTTCGGTCGCGTTCGACGACGGTTTCGTTGACCCGGCGCATCGCGTGGTCGAAGTCCTTGCCGGGGCCGGCCCACCGGGCCGAGAACACGCCCGGGGCGCCGTCGAGTGCTGCAACCGCAAGACCGGAGTCATCGGCAAGGGCCGGGTGCCCGGACCCGCGGGCCGCGGCCAGGGCCTTGATCTCGGCGTTGCCCGAAAACGTCCGTGCGGTTTCTTCCGGTTCCGGGAGGCCGAGGGTTGCCGCCGGGACGAACTCGCAGTCGAGCGGTGCGAGCAGGTCGGCGATCTCGCGTACCTTGCCCGGGTTGTGGCTGGCGATGACCAGGGTCGAGCCGGCGAAGACCCGCGCCACGGCGTTCACTCCAGTCCCAGCACCGACTTCTGGGCCGCGACCAGATCGTGGATACCGGTCCGGGCCAGGTCGAGCATCTGCGCGAAGTCGTCGTCTTCAAAGGGCTCTGACTCGGCGGTGGCCTGGATCTCGACGATGCCGCCCGAGCCGGTCAGCACGAAGTTGGCGTCGGCGGCAGCATTCGAATCCTCGGCATAGTCGAGGTCGAGCACCACCGCTCCGTTCCAGATCCCGCAGGAGACCGCCGCGACCTGGTCGGTGAGCGGGAGCCGCGGCAGCACCCCGAACCCGGCCAGCTCGGCCAGTGCCTGGTGAAGTGCCACGTAGCTGCCGGTGATCGCGGCGGTACGGGTTCCACCGTCGGCGACGAGGACATCGCAGTCGATGCGGATCTGCCGCTCCCCGAGCGCCCTGAGATCGGTGACCGCGCGTAGCGAGCGGCCGATCAGGCGCTGGATCTCCAGTGTGCGGCCGCTCTGGCGGCCGCGGGCCGCCTCACGGTCGGTGCGTTCATGGGTAGAACGCGGCAGCATGCCGTACTCGGCGGTGACCCAGCCACGGCCGGTTTTGCGCAGGAAGAACGGGACCCGGTCCTCGATGCTGGCGGTGCACAGGACCTGGGTTTCGCCGAAACGGGCGAGACAGGAACCCTCGGCATGGCGGGCCCAGCCGGGTTCGAGGTGTACCTCGCGCATCTGCGCGGCGGCCCGTCCCGACGGGCGCCTGGCGGGTCCTGCCATCTCGCGTGTCTCCGGTTGGTCTCGAGCGCACCCTATAGAGTTCACGCCGTTCCCGGTCCAGCACGCCGTCCCCGGTAGCGGATCGGCAGCGACACCAGTCCCCGCAGGCTGACCCCGTCCCGCCAGGTCACGGCGTCATCCGTCTGCTCGATGTCGTCAAGGGCCGCGAGGACCCGGGGCAGGGCCAGCGTCGCCTCCAGCCGCGCGAGCGGCGCCCCGATACAAAAATGAATCCCGAAGCCGAAGGCGATGTGTCGTCCCGCCCTGCGGGTGATGTCGAACCGGTCGGGTTCGTCGAACGCGTCCGGGTCCCGGTTGGCGGCATTCAGCATCAGGAAGACCCGGTCGCCGCGGGAAATCCGGCGGCCGCGCAGCTCGAGATCGGTGGCGGCAACCCGCGAGATGGCGGGAGCGGGTGAGTCGAAGCGCAGCATTTCCTCCACCGCCATCTCGGCGCGGCCGGGTTCGCGGCGCAGCAGCGCCTGCTGGCCGGGGTGCTCTATCAGCCGCATCAGTCCGTTCGACAGCAGTCCGGTGGTGGTTTCGTGGCCGGCAAACAGCAGCAGGATGCAGTTGGCGACCAGTTCGTCGTCCGACAAGCCGGGCTGGCGGGCGAGTTCCGAGATCATGTCGGCATCGGGCGCGCGCCTGCGTTCGGCCAGCAGGTCCCGGAACACCGCCGCCAGCCCGACAATGGCTTCCTCCGCGCGATGGTGCTTGTCGGGTGCGGTCTGGGACGAGCCGACAAAAAGTGCGACGTCATGGCTCCAGCGCTGGAAATCGGCCAGCAGCTCAAGCGGGACCCCCAGCATGTCCATGATCACGCCGGCGGGCAGCGGGTAGGCGAAGTCGGCCACGAAATCCATCCGTTCGCGTTCGCGTACCGGAACCAGCAGGTCATCGATCCGGCGCTCGATCCGGGGTTTCATCGCCTCGAGCGACCGGGTGGTGAACCAGCGGTTCAGATGGCTGCGGATGCGGGTGTGCGGTGGTGGATCGAGGAAGACCGACCAGGTGCCGATCATCCTCTCGCTCATGGCAAGGGCCCTGCGGCGTTCATCGGAAAGGCCCTGAAAGTAGGCGGCCATCCGTTCCGCCGACAGGCGGGGGTCGCGCTGCAGGGCAATGCAGTCATCGTGCCGGGTCACCAGCCAGGACCGCAGCCGCTCGGACCAGGCAACCGGACTGCGGCTGCGCAGGGTGGCGAGCGCCGGGTACGGGTCGGCGATCACGCCCGGATCGGTCGGGTCGTACGGATCCGGGTGTTCCAGGGCATTCATGGCGTTCGCTCCGAACGGCAACAGCGGTGCCGGCACGGACTTGCACCGCAGTGCCGGCGAGAACTATTGAAGGCACGGGAAAGGTGGGGCAACGGGCATCATGACGCAAGCGGTGCAGGTCCTGGTCACCGGGGGCGCGGGCTACGTCGGCAGCCAGACGTCGAAGGCGCTTGCCGCCAACGGCTACCGGCCGGTCGTTTTCGACAACCTGTCGACCGGGCACAGGGAGCTGGTGCGCTGGGGACCGCTGATCGTCGGCGACCTGTGCGATCCCGGGGCGCTCGAGCAGCTGTTCTCGGAATACCGGTTTGCGGCCATCCTGCATTTCGCCGCGCTGAGCGACGTCGGGGAATCCGTGCGCGAGCCGGCACGCTACTGGCGCAACAACCTGCAGGGCGCGCTCAACTTGCTCGATGCCGCCCGCAGGCACGGATGCGCGCCGATCGTCTTCTCCTCGAGCTGTGCCGTCTACGGCGAACCGGGCCCACTGCCGATCCGGGAGGACGTATCAACCAGTCCGGTCAGTCCGTACGGCCGTACCAAGCTCGCGGTCGAACAGGCGCTGGCGGACCACGGTGTGGCCTATGGCCTGCGCTCGGTGTGTCTCAGGTACTTCAACGCCGCAGGATGCGATCCGGACGGCGAGACCGGGGAAAGCCACCACCCCGAGACCCATCTCGTTCCCAGGGCGGTGATGGCGGCACTCGGCCTGATCCCGGAGCTCGCGATCCACGGCGACGACTATCCGACGCCCGACGGCACCGCGATCCGCGACTACGTGCACGTGTGCGATCTCGCCGATGCCCATGTCGCAGCGCTTGCGCATCTCGAAGCCGGCGGCGACAGCCTGGTGGCCAACCTCGGCACCGGCACCGGGTTCTCGGTCCTCGAGATCCTCGAGGCGGTGGAACGCGTGACCGGCCGTCCGGTTCCCCGTCACACCGCCGCCCGCCGCCCCGGGGATGCGGCGATCCTGGTTGCCGATGCGAGCCGGGCGCAAACAACCCTCGGCTTCACCCCGCGCCATTCCGGTCTCGACCGGATCGTCGGCACTGCCCACCGCTGGATCAAGAGCGGCCGAACGCCGGGCGGGACACACACGAACAGTGCTCAACCCTCCTGACCGCCAACAGTCAGGGTCAGGAACGACCCGCGAGGAAGGGCCAGCGCCAGCACCGGCATGGAGCCGATCGAGCAACGCAGTCACCCGGTTGTCGCTGGTTACGACCACGCGGCGGGCCACTGATCTGCGACTGCCAGTTGAAGCCTGGGCGCCTGCACCACCAACCACCACCGGGGACACAACCAGCTGGCCTCACAACAAACAGTGGAACTCCGATCCGGTAAGCGAGCGCAATCCGGCCAGCCGAAACGAGACCAGGCTTTGTCTGGGGAACTTGCGCGGATGCTGTCGCATCGACAACTTGTGAGCATCGAAATCATGACTGGAATTTGCGGATGGCCATGCTGACTGTCCGCAACCTGCCCGACGAGGTGCATCGTGCGCTGCGTGTGCGGGCGACTCTGAGAGGCCGCGGCACCGAGGCCGAGGTGCGCGCCATCCTGGCGGAAGCGGCCCTGCCGGAAGGGCGGGCCGCGCTGGGAACGCAGCTGATCGCCGTCGGCCGGCACGCCGGGTTGATGGACGAGGAATTCGCGGGCTTCGCACAACGCGATACCGCTCCGACGCGGCCGATCGATCTGGATTGATTCTGGTAGACACCAACGTGGTGTCGGAAACGCCCTGGCCTGCACCCTGGACAAGATCGCTTCGACCAATCCCGTCATTTGGCGCGGCAAAATGTGCACACAGGCGCCGGGAAGGCACGTCGGCAATCAACCCCGGCTGTTTCAATGACTGGCGCCATAGACGTCGAGTTTCCTCCGGGTGGCCTGCATTGTCAGGTAGTGGAACAGGCGATCTTCGGGGGGCTCGAAGCCCCGGGTGTCGTGGTTCATGGCGAGGGTCCTGTGTTCGTCCCCGAAAGGCCGGGATTCCGGGTTTCTTCGTACCTGGAAAATGTCGGGGTGCGCATTCGGGACCCAGGCAACCTGCGGCAGAAAGAGTGGAATGGCGTCGGTGGCCATTCACCTCGACTGTCGTGGCGTCGAAGAGGCAGCAGGCCTGCAGGAACGGGAAGTGAAACGGTTGACGGGAGCTCGTCTGCGATCGCCCGCACCCCGCCTCCAGGATCCTGAATCATGAAGGGAACGTCCCGGCTGTCGCGACACAACGCAGCCGACGTGACTGGCGGTTGCGGGCGCAAGCTCACTCTCTGCACCAGCGTCCGGGGAGGCTGGCGGCACCGGTATCGCCGGTGTCAGCGGCCCTCGAAGACGGGCTTGCGCTTGTTCATGAAGGCCTCCTGGCCCTCCTGGTAGTCCCGGCTGTCGAAACAGGCGCGGGTCAGCTCGTCGACCAGCGCGGTGTCGAAGGCGTCATCGTCCTTCAGCAGTTCGTTGATGGTCAGTTTCGAGGCCCGCATCGACAGTGGCGCGTTCTCCGCGATGCGGTCGGTGACGTCGGCCACGGCCGCGTCGAGTTCGTCTGCCGGAACGCAGGTGTTGACCAGCCCCATTGCCAGCGCTTCGGTCGCGGTATAGCGACGTGCGGTCAGCAGGATCTCCTTGGCGCGCGACGGGCCGACCAGCGCAACCAGGTTGCCGAGGTTGACCCGGTCATAGGCGATCGACAACCGGGCGGCCGGCACGCCGAACACCGAATCCTCCGATGCGATCCGCAGGTCGGCGGCGAGCGCGATGCCGAGACCGCCCCCCATGCAGAAGCCGCGGATCCGGGCGATGAGTGGTTTCTCGAAAGCCAGCATGGTCCGGCGCGCCGCCGTCGAAATCCGCGCATACTCGGCCGCGGCCGCGGAGTTGCTGCGGTTCCTGCGGAACTGCGAGATGTCGGCGCCCGACGCGAAGGCCCGGTCGCCGGCGCCGGTCATCACCACGCAGCGGATGGTGCTGTCGGCGGCGAACCGGGTAAAGGCATCCTCGATGCCGGCCCACATCTCCAGCGAGATCGCGTTGCGCCGGCGCGCATTGTCGATGATGACCCGTCCCACCGGCCCGTCGGCCTCTGCCCGGATGGTCCCCGGGATGTCGGTGTCCTGTGCCATGATGCTCCCGCCTTCCTCAGATCACGCCTTCTTCACGAAGCCGGTCCAGCTCCTGGCCACGGATGTCGATTTCTCCAAGCACCTCGGCGGTGTGCTCGCCGAGTTCCGGGGTCGCGGCATGCATCACCTGGGGAGTGCGGGCAAGCTTGACCGCCTGCCCCACCATCCGCAGCGACCCCAGCCGGGCATGATGGACCGCGGGGTCCATGTTGAGAGTCTGCACCTGCGGATCGGCGAACACCTGGGCCATGTCGTGGATCGGGCCGCAGGGCACCCCGGCCTCGGCAAAGGCCTCGACCCACTCGCCGGTGGTGCGCGTGACGGTGTAGGCGGCGATCTCCGCGTTGATCGCCTCGCGCCGGGAGGTGCGCATCTCGTTGGTTCCGTAGTCCGGATTGGCGTAGATCTCCGGCGCGCCCATGGTGTCGCACATTCGCTTGAACAGGTGGTCGGGAGAGGACTGGATGTTGATCTGCCCGTCCGAGGTCGGAAACACACCCGTCGGCGTGTTGGTCGGGTGGTTGTTGCCCTCCTGGCGCGGGACCTCGTCACTGATCAGGTAGCGCGCCGCCTGCAGGTCCATCATCATGATCTGGGCCTCGAGCAACGAGGTCATGACCCACTGGCCCTCGCCCGAGGCCTCGCGCTCGAGCAGGGCGAGCAGGATGCCGTAGGCAAGGTTGATGCCCGCAGTCAGGTCGGCGATCGGAATCCCGACGCGCACCGGTCCGTCACCGGGCATTCCGGTCACCGACATCAGCCCGCCGAGACCCTGGGCAATCTGGTCGAGGCCGGCGCGGCCGGCATAGGGGCCCTCCTGGCCAAATCCCGAGATGCTGCCGTAGACGATCCGCGGATTGACCGCGCGGACGGTGTCATAGTCGATCCCGAGCCGGCGCTTCACGTCCGGGCGATAGTTCTCGATCACCACATCGGCGCCGCGTGCGAGTTCGAGGAAGATCTCGCGGCCTCGGGCGTGCTTGAGGTTGAGCGTCATCGACCGCTTGTTGCGATGCAGGTTCTGGAAGTCGAACCCGTCGCGCGGTCCGCCCAGCGCCACCTCGCTGAGCGCCGGAGGCTGCTCGATCTTGACGGTTTCGGCGCCCCAGTCGGCGATCATCCTTGCCGCCGTCGGCCCGGCGCGCGCCCTGGTCAGGTCGAGCACCCGGAATCGGGACAGGGGTCCGCTGCGGTCAGGCATCGCAAACTCCGTTCGCGGCATGGTGGTACAGGCTGGCAGTCTGCCACCGCGCGCCCGGCGGTACAACGACGCGGCCCGGTCCGCGGATTTCCGGAGCCGTTGCGGGCGCAAGCTGGTATGATTGCCGCTCCGGTCAGCCAGGGAGCACGCGATGTACGCCCAGATGGTCAGGTCCGACGCCGCGAGCGTGCGCTCGATCGAGGAGATGGAACCCCGGGAGCGTGCGTTCCAGCAACGGATCGATGAGGGCCAGAAGATCGAGCCGAAGGACTGGATGCCGGAAGGATACCGCCGGACCCTGATCCGCCAGATCAGCCAGCACGCCCATTCCGAGATCGTCGGCCAGCTGCCGGAAGGAAACTGGATCACCCGTGCCCCGACACTGGAACGCAAGGCGATCCTGCTGGCCAAGGTCCAGGACGAGGCGGGCCATGGCCTTTACCTCTACTGTGCGGCCGAGACCCTGGGCATCAGCCGCGACGAGATGTACGACCAGCTCCATTCAGGCCGGGCCAAGTATTCGTCCATCTTCAACTACCCGACGCTGAGCTGGGCCGACATCGGCTGCATCGGCTGGCTGGTGGACGGGGCCGCGATCATGAACCAGGTGCCCCTGCAGCGCTGTTCCTACGGGCCCTACGCCCGGGCGATGGTGCGGATCTGCAAGGAGGAGAGTTTCCACCAGCGCCAGGGCTACGACATCCTGGTCACCATGTGCCGCAAGGGGAGCGACCAGCAGCGCGCAATGGTCCAGAACGCGCTCGATCGCTGGTGGTGGCCGTCCCTGATGATGTTCGGTCCACCCGACACGGACTCGGTTCACTCGGCCCAGTCGATGGCGTGGAAGATCAAGCAGAACTCCAACGACGAGCTGCGCCAGAAGTTCGTCGACGAGACCGTTCCGCAGGCGAAATACCTCGGTCTGGTGATCCCGGACCCGGAACTTGCGTGGAACGAGGAACGGGGTGCGCACGACTTCGGCGAGCCCGACTGGAACGAGTTTCTCGCGGTGCTCAACGGCAACGGACCGTGCAACCGCGAACGCCTGGGCGCGCGCAGGGCGGCATGGGCGGACGGAGCCTGGTACCGCGAGGGGCTGATGGCGCACGCGCACAAGCGCGTGGCCGGCGTGGCGGCGGAATAACGGAGCGCGGTTCATGACGAGCGAATGGCCGCTGTGGGAGGTGTTCATTCGCGGCCAGCACGGCCTGAGCCACCGGCATGTCGGCAGCCTGCATGCGCCCGACGCGGCCATGGCGATCAACAACGCACGCGATGTCTATACCCGGCGCAACGAGGGAGTGAGCATCTGGGTGGTGCGCTCCAGCGACATTGCCGCCAGCGCACCGGGTGAAAAGGGCCCGCTGTTCGATCCCTCGAACTCCAAGGTCTACCGTCACCCGACCTTCTACGAGGTGCCGGAGGAAGCGGGGAACATGTGATGGGTGCGCCCTCGCCGGACGCGGACCTGCAGGCGTTCCTGCTGCGGATGGGTGATTCCTGCCTGATCCTCGGGCACCGGGTCTCCGAGTGGTGCGGCCACGCCCCGGCGCTCGAGGACGACATCGCGATGGCCAACGTGGCGCTGGACCTGATCGGCCACACCCGGTTGTGGCTCGAGCTTGCCGGCGAGGTCGAGGGGGCCGGCCGCAGTGCCGACGACCTGGCGTTCCTGCGCGACGCCGGCGGGTTTCGCAATGTGCTTCTGGTCGAGCTGCCCAATGGCGACTTCGGCAACACGCTGATGCGCCAGTTCCTGTTTGACGCCTGGCACGTGCCGAAGCTCCGGGGCCTCGCGGCCTCGTCGGACGTCCGCGTCGCCGGCGTCGCGCAAACCGCCGTGCGCGAGGCGAACTACCACCTCTCGCGCAGCACCGACCTGGTGATCAGGCTCGGCGACGGAACGGCCGAGAGCCACGGGCGCATGCAGGCGGCGCTCGACCGGCTGTGGCCCTATACCTTCGACCTTCTCGATGTCGATGACGGCGAGGCGGCGCTTGCGGGCGTCGGAGTGGTTCCGCGCGCAGCCGAGGTCGCCGGCGCATGGCGCGACCACGTCGAGACGGCGCTCGCCGAGGCCACGCTCGTGGCCCCCGCCGACGGACCAGAGCACCGGGGCGGCAGGCCGGGGCTCCACACCGAGCACATCGGCTACATCCTTGCCGAGATGCAGTTCCTGCAGCGCGCCTACCCCGGGGCCGTGTGGTGACGGCCCGCCCGTCCGTCGAACAGGTCTGGGACTGGCTCGCCGGGGTTCCGGATCCCGAGATCCCGGTTGTCTCGGTCGTCGATCTCGGAATTGTCCGCGACGTGGAGTGGCGGGGCGAGGAGCTGGTTGTCACGGTCACGCCGACCTATTCCGGGTGCCCTGCAACGGGCGTGATCCAGCTGGACATCGAGGCGCGGTTGCGCGAGTGCGGGATCGCCAACCCGAGGCTGGTCAGGCGCTTGTCGCCGCCGTGGACCACCGCATGGATCAGCTCCGGGGGCCGCGCCAGGCTGGAATCCTGGGGGATCGCACCGCCCGTCGAGGGATCCGCTTCCACCGGCCTGCCGGTGCCGTGTCCGCGGTGCGGTTCCGGCAGGACCGAGCGGATCAGCGAGTTCGGTTCCACGCCGTGCAAGGCGGCGTACCGGTGCGTCGAATGCCTCGAGCCCTTCGACTATTTCAAGTGCCTGTGATCCCGGCGAGCAGTCCCCGCGATGCCACGCTTCTACCCTCTCGAAGTCTCGGCGATCCGTCGCGACACCCGTAACGCCGTTGTCGTCACCCTGGTGCCGCGCGAGCAGGACCGCACCCGGTTCGACTTCGTCCAGGGCCAGTACCTGACGTTTCGCCGCCGCTTCGACGGTGTCGATCTGCGCCGCTGCTACTCGATCTGCGCCGGGCGTGACGACGGTCACCTGCGGGTGGGCATCAAGCGGGTCGACGGCGGTTGCTTCTCCACCTGGGCGAACAGTGAACTCGAGGTGGGTGCGGTGCTCGAGGCCATGCCGCCGGCCGGCAGCTTCCACGCGCCGCTCGATCCCGGCACGGCCAGCTACTACCTGGGCATCGTGGCCGGCAGCGGGATCACGCCGGTGCTCGGCATCATCAGGACGGTGCTGGTCCGTGAACCGAGATCGCGATTCACCCTGGTCTACGGCAACCGGTCGATCAGCTCGATCATGTTCCGCGAGGAACTCGAGGACCTGAAGAACACCCATATGGGCCGTTTCAACGTGATCCATGTGCTGGCGCGGGAAGCGCAGGAGATCGAGCTGTTCTCCGGCAGGATCGATGCGGAGAAATGTGCCGCCCTGTTCCGGGGCTGGATCGACATTGCCGCGGTGACCACCGCCTTCGTGTGTGGTCCCGAACCGATGATGATGGCCGTCTGCGGTGCGCTGAAGGCACATGGACTTGCCGACAGCCGGATCAGGTTCGAGCTGTTCACTTCGGCAGGTTCGGGCCGGGCGCCGATGCGCACCGGCCCCGGGGCTTCAGGCGCGACGGCAGTTTCCAGGGTGAACGTGACACTCGACGGCGTGACCCGCGAGATCGAGGTCGGCAACGAGACCGTGCTCGATGCCGCGCTCGGCGCCAGTCTCGATGCGCCCCACGCCTGCAAGGCGGGCGTGTGTTCAAGCTGCCGTGCCATGGTGCTTGCGGGCGAGGTGGAGATGCGGGTCAACCACGCGCTTGAGGACCACGAGGTCCGCGAGGGCTACGTGCTGACCTGCCAGGGTCTTGTGCTGTCCGAGACGGCCGCGGTCAGCTACGACCGGTGAGTACCCGACATCAGCTGTTGTGCAGGATCGCCCGCACGTTGTTACACTCGGGCCCGCCACGATCATGACTGCGGTGGAGGACAGGAATGACCTATACGCTGGAAGAATTCTGCTCGGACTGTCACGAGGCGATCAGCGCCGACAACGGGCCGGGCGGGAGAGAGACCATTCGCCAGCACCTGGAGCGGCTGCTTGCCAACGATGCCTTTGTCGAACGCCACCTGGGCGACGATGTCCCCGTTGGCGTGCACACGCTCTATCGCGACGAGACACACGAGTTCGTGGTCCTTGCCCACGTCAACCGGGAACCGCATCGCTCGCCGCCGCATGATCATGGCGCGTCCTGGGCAGTCTACGGCCAGGCGAAGGCTCATACCGACATGAGCGAGTACCGGCGCCTCGATGGCGGCAACGGCGACGGGAAGGCGGTGCTGGAACAGACCCGGAGCTACCGGCTCACGCCCGGCAACGCCGGCCTCTACGATGTCGGCTGCATCCACGCGATCGACTACCCGGAGAACGCCTGTTTCGTTCGGGTGACCGGGCGCGAACTCGAGCTCGAACCGAGGCTCAAGTTCGATACCGAGGCCAACCGCGCGGCCTATATCGAGAGTCAGGGCGTGAACTGAGCGCGGCTGATCCCGTCCAGAACCTCTTCGGGCCGGTGGACCACCGTGAAGATGTCGAGTGACTCCGGCCCGATGAATCCGGCCCGGACCCCGTGCCGTACCAGGTCGAGCAACGGCTGCCAGTAGCCGTCGACATCGACCAGGATCAGCGGGCGCCTGAACCTGTTCAACTGGATATGTGTTGCCACCTCGACTGTCTCGTCGAAAGTGCCGAGACCGCCCGGCAGCACGACGAAGGCATCCGAGCGCCGGTACATCTGTTCCTTGCGCTCATGCATGGTTTTGGTGATGACCAGTTCCTGCACGCCCTCGTGGGCGATCTCGATCTCGTGCAGGAACTGCGGAATGATGCCGATTACCCGGCCGCCGGCCGCGAGAGTGGCGTCGGCGAGCATTCCCATGAGCCCGATCCGTCCGCCGCCGTAGACGAGGTCAATGCCCTTCTCGCCAAGAATGGTGCCAAGGCGCGTCGCCGCCGTACGGAAGGGCGTGGCGACGGCGCTGCGCGAACCGCAGAACACGCAGACGGACAGGGTACCGTTCACTGTGTATCATCTCCCATGACCAGGGCCACCCGTCCGGTGGACTGGCGCGAAAGCACCACCGCCATGGCTTCCTGGAACCGTTCCAGCGGGAAGGTGTGCGAAACCCGGGGATTGAGCCGTCCCTCCGCGTGCCAGGCAAAGAGCTGGCCCATGTTTTCGTGCAGGCGCGGCGCGTAGACTTCCCGCACGTCTCGCGGGCTCCAGCCGACATAGTAGCCGAAGTTGAAGCCGCACACGGTGATGTTCTTGACCAGCAGGATGTTGGCGGGGATCTGCTGGATGGTTCCGCCGGCGAAACCCACCGGCATGATGCGGCCTTCCGGCGCGATGCAACGCAGCGACTCGGCAAACACCGCACCACCTACCGGGTCATAGATCACGTTGGCGCCAAGTCCGCCGGTCAACTCGAGAACGCGGTCGCGGAATCCGCTCACGGAGTAGTTGATCATGTGGTCGGCGCCGTGTTGCTCCACGATCTCGCGCTTGGCCTCCGAGCCGACCGTGGCGATCACGGTCGCACCCAGGACCTTCGAGATCTCGACCGCGGCAAGGCCCACGCCACCGGCAGCTCCGTGGATGAGCACGACATCGCCGGCGGCGAGCCGCAGCAGGTGCGGCCAGGTCAGCGCGGCGTAGGAGGTCATGTAGGAGTTGGTGAAGCAGACCGCCAGGTGAAACGGGAGCGCATCGGGCAGGACGAAGACATTCACCTCCTTCGCCACCGCCTCTTCGGCCAGACCTCCCCAGTCAAGGACCGCGATCACCCTCTCGCCGACAGAGACCCGTTCACACTCGCTCCCGGTCTCGATCACGACACCGGCAACCTCGGTCCCGGGGACGAACGGCAGCGGAGGTCGCCTCTGGTACTTGCCCGCGACGACCAGGCTTGTGGCAAAGCTCACGCCTGCCGCCCTGGTGCTGATCCGGACTTCGCGCGGGCCGAGCGGCGGCGTCGGGCAGTCGTCATCGAGCGTGAGGGCCTCGAACTCGGTCCAGTCCCTGACCAGTACACCGCGCATGCTGCCTTCCTCCGCCTCGCTGTGGTGCGGCGCACTCTACGACGTTCGCCGCCCGGCGACGAGTGGGTGAGACCCCTTGGGAGTCGGTTGCGCAACAATCTGCCATAAACAATGGGTTACATGATCCGGCATCCCCGGGAGACGGCCTGGTTGGCGGGAGAGGAATTGACGGGTGAGGCGGAGACCGGCATAGTTGCGACATTGACGCCTTTCGGGACCGTCCGACGGTCGGGTGGGCGTGGGGCGAACTGAATAGGGCGGGTCCCCGACGTCGTGTCGCAGCACAACACCCCGCTGCGAACAAGCAACAAAAATGCTCCCCTGGCCAGACCGTGCGATCCGTTGAGGATTGCGGCGACGGCCAGGCAACCGGAGTGACAGGCAGGGAGAAGTAACCGATGAAGGACATACGCAAGTTCCAGCAGATGTACCGCGACGGCAGGATGGGCCGCCGCGATTTCATGGCGGCGCTCGGAGCGCTCGGTGTCGGTACGGCCGCGGCGGCCGGGTTCCTGACCTCGGCGAAGGCGCTCGCCGCGACCCCGCAGAAGGGCGGGACCGCGCGGTACGCCAACAACCTGCACGGGCCGGATGACCAGATGGATCCGATGGTGTTTACCTCGGGTATCGACTACACGCGCGGACGCGCGACCTACAACGGTCTGATCCAGATGGTCGACGGCATGGTTCTCGCGCCCGAGCTCGCCGAGGAATGGTCGGCCAATGCCGATGCGACCGAGTACACCTTCAAGATCCGCAAGGGTGTGGAGTTCCACGACGGGTCGGCGCTCACTGCCGACGACGTCGCCTGGACCATGAGCCGGCACATCGGCGAGGAATCACCGTCGACTGCCAAGGCGCTGCTCGCGGCCATCACCGAATGGAAGGTGATGGACAGCCATACCGTGAAGGCGATGCTGAGTTCGCCCGACTCCGATCTTCCTGCCAAGCTCACCGAAAAGCAGATGAAGATCGTCAAGATGGGCACCGAGGACTTCCGCAAGGGCAACGGCACCGGTCCGTTCGTGCTCGAGTCCTTCGAACCCGGCGTGCGGTCTACCCACGTGCGCAACGCCAACTACTGGCGGGAAGGGGCGAATTTCGACGCGCTCGAGATCACCGGCATTACCGATCCGCTGGCCCGTGCCAACGCGCTGATCGCCGGTGACGTCGACCTCATCAACCAGGTCAACGCCAAGAGCATCGCGCTGGTCGAAAGTTCGGAAACGGCCCGGGTGATCTCGACCCCGACAAGTGCCTACACCGGCATCTGCATCCTGAAGAACACCGCACCTGGCGAGAACGACGATTTCGTCAAGGCCATGCAGTACATCCAGGACCGCGACCGGATCGTGCGATCGATCCTCAAGGGACACGGTACCGTCGGCAATGACCATCCGGTCGGTCCGGCCTTCGGTCCCGATCACTGCAGCGAACTGCCCATTCGCGAGTTCGACCCGGACAAGGCGAAGTTCCACCTGGACAAGTCGGGCGTGACCGCCGCCGAGCTGTTCGTGGCGCCGGTGCGCCTCGGCATCGAGGAAATCTCTCTGCTGATGCAGGCCAACCTGAAGAAGATCGGCTTCGATCTCACCATCCGCAAGGTGCCGTCGGACGGATACTGGGGCGCGGTGTGGATGAAGGAGCCGATGAACGTCGTGTCCTGGAACATGCGCCCGACGGCCAATGCCCAGCTCGCGATCCAGTTCGCTCCCCACGGAAACTGGAACGACACCTTCTGGCACAATGATCGCATGGGCGAACTGCTGAAGGCGCAGCTGGCCGAGACAGACGAGGCCAAGCGTCATGCCATGTTGTGCGAGATGCAGACCCTGGTTCACAACGGCAGCGGCATGGTGATCCCGGCCCACGTCAACGAGGTTGACGGGGCCAGCAACAAGATCCACGGCATTCCCACCGTTCCGTTCGGTGCACTCGGCGCCTACGAGTGGGTGGAGTTCGCCTGGATGGAAGCGTAGCTCCGGCAGTGCCCCCGCCCGGTCCCCTGACCGGGCGGGACGGCACGACCGGGCGTTTGCGTCCATGACCCTCCTGTCCGCGCTCCTGCGCCGCACCGCGCTCGGCGTTGCGACCCTGTTTGTCGTCTCGGTACTGATTTTCGTCGGGACCAGCATCCTGCCGGGTGATGTCGCCAACATCATCCTCGGGCAGATGGCGACGCCGGAGTCGCTCGCGGCGCTCCGCACCAAGCTCGGCCTCGACGAGCCGGCCCACATCCGATACCTGATCTGGCTGAGCGACCTGCTCTCGGGCGACCTCGGTTTTTCCAAGGCCGGAGCGGGAACCGGGACGGTCGGCACGCCGATCTCCGAGATGCTCATGCCGCGCCTGATCAACACGATCCGCCTCGGCGGAGCGGTGGCGATCGTGGCGGTGCCGTTCGCGGTCACCATCGGCCTGCTGGCCGCCATGTACCCCGGCACCCGGCTCGACCGGTTCGTGACCTTCACGACACTGGGCCTGATCTCGGTGCCGGAATTCCTGGTCGCAACCCTGCTGGTCCTCGTGATTGCGGTGCAGCTCGGCTGGCTGCCCGCCACCGCCTACATCAGCGGCCAGGAAACCGGCTTGAAACTTGTGCGGGCGCTGGCGATGCCGGCGCTCACCCTGGTCATCGTGGCGTCGTCGCAGATCATGCGCATGACCCGGGCGACGGTGCTCAACGTGATGAACTCACCCTATATCGAAATGGCGATCCTGAAGGGTGTGCCGCGCCGCCGGATCATCCTGCGCCACGCGCTGCTCAACGCAATCGGTCCGATCGCGAACGTCATTGCGCTGAACCTCGCCTATCTGGTGAGCGGCGTTGTGGTGGTGGAGACCATCTTCGCCTACCCGGGGCTGGCCAAGCTGATGATCGACGCGGTCCAGACCCGGGACCTGCCGCTGGTGCAGGCCTGCGCCATGATCTTCTGCGCAACCTACATCGTGCTGATCTTCATTGCCGACATGGTGTCGATCCTGTCGAACCCGCGGCTGCGGCACCCCAAATAGAGAGCCGATCATGGCCGAGACCGAAACCAGTTTCGAGGAACTTCCCGACGCTCCGCCGCGACGGCGGCTGCGACTGTCGTGGAGCGGCAAGCTCGGCGTCGTCGTCGTCGCGTTCTGGATGGTCATCGTGGTCATCGGGCCATCGATCTCGCCCTACCACGAAGCCGATATCCTCGACGAGGCACTGTTCATCGTGCCGGGCAGCGACAATCCCTACCCCGAGACCGACTACCAGCCGCCGAGCGCGGTTGCCTGGCTCGGAACCGACTACCTCGGGCGCGATACCCTGTCGCGGACCCTGTTCGGTGCCCGCACCACCATCGGCATATCGCTGGCGTCGACACTGCTCGCCTATCTGGTCGGGGTTACCCTGGGAATCGCGGCGGCAGTCGGCAGGCCCGTCCTCGACTCGAGCCTGAGTCGGCTGAACGACGCCATCCTGTCGATCCCGAGCATCATGCTGGCGCTGATAATCATTGCCGCCATCGGCAGCACCATCCCGATCCTGATCGTGCTGACCGGACTGATCTATGCCTCGACGGTGTTCCGGATCGCGCGATCTCTCGGGCTTGACGTCAAGGTCAGCGACTTCGTCGAGGCGGCCAAGGTCCGCGGCGAGGGGCTGTGGTGGATCATCACCCGCGAAATCCTGCCCAACGTCGCCATGCCGATGGCAACCGACTTCGGGCTCCGGTTCGTCTACGTGATCCTGTTCATCTCCAGCCTGAGCTTCCTCGGTCTGGGTGTGCAGCCGCCGCAGTCCGACTGGGGCAGCATGGTTCGCGAGAGCCTCTCGGGCCTGCCCTACGGCTCCATCGCCCCCCTGGTGCCTGCCATGGCGATTGCGACACTTACCATTGCCATCAACCTGATCGTCGACGACGTGTCGGCTCATTCCGGCGGTCGACTGGCCAGGAGGATGATCTGATGCCCCCGTTGCTCGAGGTCGACCGTCTGGTTATCGACGCCCGCACGGAATCCGGGGCGACGACGCCGATCGTGAAGGATGTGAGCTTCGGTATCGACCGCGGCGAGGTGGTGGCGCTGATCGGCGAATCCGGATCGGGCAAGACCACCATCGCGCTCTCCGCACTCGGCTATACCAAGCCCGGCCTCGAGTTCACCAGCGGCGAGGTTCGCCTTGAGGGGCGTGACGTGATCACCATGCCGCCGGGGGAGATACGCGACCTGCGCGGCCAGCGCGTTGCCTACCTCGCCCAGAGCGCGGCCGCCACCTTCAACCCGGCTCTGACCATCGGTGAACAGGTGACCGAATCACCGCTGCTGCACGGGCAAATGAACCGGGAGGAGGCCGAACGCCGGGCAGAGGAGCTGTACCGGGCGCTGGAACTGCCCGATCCGGATCGTCTTGGCCGGCGCTATCCCCACCAGGTGTCGGGCGGCCAGTTGCAGCGGTTGATGGCGGCCATGGCGCTGTGCGGCAAGCCCGACCTGCTGATCCTCGACGAACCGACTACCGCGCTCGACGTCACCACCCAGATCGAGGTGCTCAAGGCGTTCAAGGCGGTGATTCGCCAGGAAGGGGCGGCGGCACTCTACGTCACCCACGATCTGTCTGTGGTGGCCCAGATCGCCGACCGGATCGTGGTGCTCTATGCCGGCGACGTGCTCGAACACGGTAACGCTGACCAGGTGATCAACAGGCCATCGCACGAGTACACGCGCCGCCTGATGGCGGCTGTACGCCCGCCGCCGGCCGCGGGCCAGGGCGACGATGCACTTGAGGAGCATCTTCGGGATCACCCCGCGCTCGCGGTCAGGGACGTCAGTGCCGGGTACGGCAGGCTGATGGACGGCTCGGTGGCCGTCACGGTGCTGCGCGATGTCACGATTTCGGTACAGCGGGGCCACACGATGGGGATCATCGGCGAGTCCGGGTGCGGCAAGTCGACGCTCGCGCGCGTGATGTCCGGACTGCTGCCGGCGAGCGAAGGCGCGATCCTGCTCGACGGCCAGCAGCTCCAGCCAGACCTGCGCCGGCGTGATCGTGACCAGCTGCGCAGGGTCCAGTTCGTGTTCCAGATGGCGGATGTCGCGCTCAATCCGCGCCAGCGGTTCGGCGGCATTCTCGGCCGGCCGCTGGGGTTCTACTTCGGGTGGCGCGGCAGGGAGCGACGCCAGCGGGTGGCCGAGTTGCTGGAGATGGTGGAACTGCCGACGGAGTTCGCCGACCGCTACCCTGAAGAGCTGTCCGGCGGCCAGAAGCAGAGGGTCAACCTGGCACGCGCACTGGCTGCATCGCCGGAGGTGCTGCTGTGTGACGAGGTGATTTCGGCGCTCGACACCATTGTCGGGGCCAACGTGATCGAGCTGCTGAAGCGGCTGCGCCAGCGCAGCGGTGTCTCCTTCGTCTTCATCAGCCACGACCTGTCCACGGTGGCGTCATTTGCCGACGAGATCGTGGTGCTCTACGCCGGCCGGGTAGTCGAGCAGGGGCCGACCGACCGGGTCCTTTCCCCGCCGTACCACCCCTACACCCGGCTGCTGATTGCCTCGGTGCCGGAACTGCGCATCGGCTGGCTCGAGGAGACCATGGAAAGCCGGGTTGCCCAGGCCGGCATCGACCGGGTGGTCAGGATGACCGAGATCGGCTGCTCGTTCTTCGACCGCTGTCCGCTTGCGATCGAGGGGGTCTGCAACCGGGAGACCCCGCCGGTGCGCCACCTGTCTGGTGGTCACGCCATCGAGTGCCATCGCAGCGAGGCCGAGTTCATCGAGGGCATTCAGGCGGCCTGACCTGACGGACATCCGGTGGCAGCACTCCCTGGACGTGGCTGCCAAGACGCTGTAATATCATAATATTTTTGTTGCGGACTCCGCATTCTCTGGGCGACACTTCCTGTCGGACCAACCGACCGGGAGCGCAAGGTCATGCACGACCATCAGTCGATCCGTTTCGACCGGCACCTCGCAACCGCGGAGATCCTGTACCACCTCCCCGACTACCCCGGCATCCTCCAGAGCTTCGTCTGGCAGCACATGGACGTGGCACCGGAATACCCCCGGCTGCGCAGGTTTCTCGAATACTGGACGGAGAACATCGAGGCGCGGCTGCATTCGGTAACCGTCTCGCGCGCCGTTGAGCGACGGTCAGGCGGCGTGCGCCACGTGCGGGCTTCCATGCGGCTGCACTGAACGCCTACTCGGGAGCCAGCGTGACCCTGAGGCCGTCGAGACGCTCGGTCATGGTGATCTGGCACGACAGGCGCGAGTTGTCCTGCACCTCGAAGGCGAGATCAAGCATGTCGATCTCTTCCTCGTTCTTGGCCTCCAGCTTGTCGAGCCATTCCTCGTCCACGTAGACGTGGCAGGTCGCGCAGGCGCAGCAGCCGCCGCATTCCGCCAGGATCGGCAGGCCCTCGTCACGGATGAGTTCCATGAGCTGCCAGCCGGCAATGCCCCTGAGCTCGCTGACTTCGCCGTCGCGGTCAGTGACGATGATCTTCATCATACCCCCAGTTTCTCATGCAGGGCCGAACTCGAGGTCGTATACTGGAACCTCAGTCGTCGATCCGGGTAGACGTAACGAAACGCTTGCTGCGACATCAGGGCCGCCTCGTGAAAGCCCGAAAGGATGAGCTTGAGCTTGCCCGGGTAGGAGTTGATGTCGCCGATGGCGAAGATGCCCGGAACATCCGTCTCGAATTTTTCGGTATCGACCGGAATCAGGTTTCGCTCGAGGCTGATCCCGAAGTTCGCAACCGGTCCGAGCTTCATGGTCAGCCCGTAGAATGCGAGCAGGGTGTCGCAGGGAATGTCGTACTCGCCGTCACCGCCGGAGACAGTTACCGCTTCCAGCTTGCCGTCCGCTCCCTTAAGCCCGCGCAGCTGCGCGACGTGCAGCGACATCGCGCCCGAGCCGACCAGCTCGCGCATGGCGTTGACCGAAGCCGGTGCGGCGCGGAAATCGTCGCGCCGGTGCACCAGGTCGAGGCTGGTTGCAAGCGGCTGAAGCGCAATGGTCCAGTCCAGCGCCGAGTCACCGCCGCCGGCGACGAGGACCCTGCGGTCGCGAAATGCCTCCATCCGGCGGACCGAGTAGAACACCGACGTGCCCTCGTAGGCATCCAGTCCCTTCAGGGGCGGTTTCTTGGGAACGAAACTGCCGCCGCCGGCCGCGATCACCAGGACCGGCGCCGTGATCACGGTGCCGTTATCCGTGGTCAGTCTCCACGCGCCGTCCGGCGTCTTCTCGAGCGCCTCCGCCATCTGTCCGAGGTGGAATGTGGGCGAGAACGGCCTGATCTGTTCCATCAGCTTGTCGGTGAGCTCCTGGCCGGTGCAGACCGGAATGGCCGGAATGTCGTAAATCGGCTTTTCCGGGTAGAGCTCGGCGCACTGGCCGCCCGGGTAGTCGAGAATGTCGACCAGGTGCGTCTTCATGTCGAGCAGGCCCAGCTCGAAGACGGCAAACAGGCCGACCGGGCCGGCTCCGACAATGATGACGTCCGTGGTGTGCTCGCTGGTGTCCATGGGAGTCCTGATCAGGCGATAGGTGCCGCACTCTACGGGCGCGGACCGTGGATTCCAAGATACCAACCCGGGTTCGAAATCAGTGTCGGAAATGCCGGATTCCGGTCATGACCATCGCGATGTCGTGCTCGTCGGCGGCTCGGATCACCTCGTCGTCGCGAACCGACCCGCCCGGCTGGATTACCGCCGTCGCCCCGGCCTCGACGGCGGCCAGCAGCCCGTCCGCGAACGGGAAGAACGCGTCCGATGCCACGACCGATCCAACGGTGGCCGGTTCGCCTTCTCCGGCGGCGTCCCGCGCCTTGCGCGCCGCGATCCGTGCCGAGTCAACCCGGCTCATCTGTCCGGCACCGATGCCGACACTCGCCCCGTTGCGCACGTAGACGATGGCATTCGACTTGACGTGCTTGGCAATGCGGAACGCCAGCAGCAGGTCGGCACACTCGCGCGCGCACGGTGCGCGCCGGGTCACGACCCGCAGGTCATCCGCGCCGACCCGCCCGGTATCCCGGTCCTGGACCAGGAGGCCTCCGGCAAGTTGGCGGATCTCGCGCCCCGCGGCGCCGGGGTCGGGCAGTGCGCCGGTCTCCAGGACCCGAAGTCCCGTGCGCCGGGCCAGGATCTCGCGCGCCCCAGGCGAGATCTCCGGTGCGACCACCACCTCCGTCAGGATCTCGATGATGCGGCTCGCGGTGTCCGGGTCCAGCGTGCGGTTCGCGGCAATGATGCCGCCGAAGGCGCTGGTCCGGTCGCAGGCGAACGCCCGTTCGTAGGCGTTCGACAGCGAGTCGGCCTGGGCAACGCCGCAGGGGTTGGCGTGCTTGATGATCGCGATGCCGGGCCGGTCGAGTTCCGCGACCAGTTCGATCGCGGCATGGGTGTCGTTCAGGTTGTTGTAGCTGAGTTCACGGCCCTGGATCTGCCGGGCGGTTCCCACGCCGCAGCGTTCGTCTCCGGTGCGGTAGAACAGGCCACGCTGATGCGGGTTCTCGCCATAGCGCAGCACCTGCGGGTCGGAGGCGGCGACGACCAGGCGGCGCGGAACCTCCTCCTCCTCCGACTGTTCCGACATCCAGGCCGCGATCGCCGCGTCGTAGGACGCCGTGCGGGCGTAGGCGGTTGCCGCCAGTTTCCGGCGGGTCGCGAGCGACAGGCAGCCGGCATTCGCGTCGAGTTCCGCACCCACCGCCGTGTAGTCCACGACATCGACCACCACCGCGACCGCGCGCCAGTTCTTCGCTGCCGCGCGGATCAGCGCCGGGCCACCGATGTCGATCTGCTCGGTGCAGGTCTCGGGGTCGGCGCCGGAGCGCAGGGCTTCCTCGAACGGGTAGAGCGAAACCACGACCAGGTCGATCGGCGTGATCGCGTGTTCGCCGAGTGCGCGTTCGTGGTCGGGATCATCGCGCCGGGCCAGGATTGCGCCGTGGATGTGCGGGTGCAGGGTCTTGACCCGGCCGTCCAGCATTTCCGGGAACCCGGTCCGCTCTGCGACATCGACGACTGAAACACCGGCATCGCGCAGGGCGCCGGCGGTCCCGCCGGTGGAGACGATCTCGATGTCGTGGCGGGCGAGTGTCGCAGCCAGTGCCCCGAGCCCCGACTTGTCGGAGACCGAGACCAGTGCCCGGCGCACGCGGACCAGATCTCTCATCGAGACCCTGGACTCGGACGGACCCGTACGTCGCCTGCCAGGAGTTCGTTCGCGCCGGCCTCGAGGGCGGCGAGCCGGAGTACCGCAAGCGCACGGTCCCCGGTGCCGGAACGGATCTCTCCGACTTCCCGGCCGTCAAGGGTGACCGGTGTTCCCGGCTCGGGCACCGCCCCGTCGGCCACGACCGGTGTCAGGCGTCGCTTGACCAGTCCGCGGTACCGGGTCCGGGCGGTCAGTTCCTGGCCCATGTAGCAGCCCTTGTCCCAGTCGATGCCGTTCAGTTCGTCGAACCCGGCCTCGAGCAGCACCGTGCGTCCCACCTCGAGATCGCGGACACCGTCGGGGACGCCCAGCGCGATACGCACCACCTCGTAGTCGTCACGCTTCCCGTGCACGATCGGGGCTGATACCGGGTCGGTTCCGCGCCGGGTGACCAGCCGGGCGCCGAGCCCGGTGTGTCGCGGGTCGACGATCGCGATCCCGTCGCGGCGGCTGACGGTGGCTCCGGGTTCCCCTGACAGCCCCAGGGCTGCGAGCGCATCACCGCCCCAGGCGGCGTGGACCTGCCAGCTGCCGGTCACGTCGGCGAGATCGACGCGCGAGCGCAGACGGTAGATCGCCAGTCGCTTGCGCAGCGCCTCGAGGCGGTCTGCCTCGCAATCGAGCAGCAGGCTGTCTTCGTGCCCGATCATCATGAAGTCGAAAAGGTACTTGCCCTGCGGGGTGAGCAGGCTCGCGTAGAGCGAACGGGTCGGCGAGACCCGGTGCACGTCGTTCGAGACCAGCCCTTGCAGAAACGCGACACGGTCCTCGCCAGAAATCGCAAGCAGGCCGCGCTCTTCCAGGCGGATGCAGCGCACGTCGGTCATGCAGCAGCTACTCGTCGGCCAGCTGGCGCTGCGCCTGCGCCATCAGTTCGTCCATCCTGTGGCGCAACCGGCGCTCGCTGAGATCACCCCCGGCCTCGGCGACGCGCCCCATGACGAATTCGACCACATCGTCATCGCCCGGTCGTTCGAAGTTGGACTTGATGACCTCCTTCGCGAAGGCCTCGGCCTCGTCTCCGGTCTTGTCGAGGAACTGCTCGCTGACCCAGAGGCCGAGCAGCTTGTCGCGTCGTGCCGTCGCCCTGAAGCGGAACTCGGCATCGCGCGCAAAGCGGTTTTCCTCGCCCTGTTCCTTTCTGTCGAAACTGCTCATGGCCTGTCTGCCTTCAGCTGGTGGCGCACCGCGCAGGACGTACCTGCCACCACAGGACCTAATCCAAACCTTGCCAAAATGGAAGAGTGCGGGGGTGCGTTGGCGCCATCGGCGAAACATGATATCGCGCGTTGCCATGTGCACCCTCGTGATCCTGCGACGACCCGGTCACGCGTGGCCGGTCCTGATCGGCGCCAACCGCGACGAGCTCGTCCATCGACCCTGGAAGCCGCCCGGCCGGCACTGGCCGGACCGTGCCGGCGTGACTGCCGGGCTCGATGTCGAGGCCGGCGGCAGCTGGCTCGGTGCGAATGACGAAGGAGTGGTTGCCGGCGTCCTGAACCGCACCGGCTCGCTCGGTCCGCAGGCCGGCAAGAGGTCCCGGGGAGAGCTGGTGCTCGACGCGCTCGATCACGCCGATGCGCAGGACGCCGCGGCTGCCCTCGCCCGGATTGACGGCCGGGCGTACCGGACTTTCAACCTGGTGATTGCGGATGCCCGTGATGCCTTCCTGCTCTGTCACCACGGTGCGGCGGACGGCCGGGTCGACGTCGCACCAATCGGACCGGGCCTGTCGATGATCACCTCGCTGGAACTGAACGACCGCGCGTCGCCGCGGATTGCCGGGAGCCTCGACCGGTTCCGGGCCGCGGCCCCTCCCGACCCGGAGGCCGGCGACTGGTCCGGCTGGAGCAGCCTGTTGGCGGACCGCTCCCGCCACCTGCCGGATGATCCGAGCAGTGCGCTGACCATCGCCACCGACCATGGCTACGGTACCGTGTCCTCGTCGCTGATTGCCCTGCCGGAGACCGCGGAACAGCGGATTGTCTGGCTGTTCAGCGCCGGTCCACCGGACCGCGCACCCTGGCGTCCGGTTGGCGTGCCTGCTGACTCCCCGGACAGCCAGTCATCCGCCAACTCCGGCCTCGCCTCGCAGTGAGGTCCCCGGGAAGCCTCGACGCGGAAATCAGGACCCGCCAGCGGGTCTCGCTGTCATGAACACCTCGCGGAGGCGGCACGTGGTGACGTGACCCGTCATGCCGCAACCGGCAACAGGCAGGAGAGCGACGGACGACACGCGTGAAGGGTTTCGCAAGGCAATCGCCGCCACCCGGACAGTCCCGGTCTCATCCGTCGCCGACCAATTCACCCGTCACATGGGGTCGCTGGTCACGCACCCTTGCCTGGAAGGACTTGAACATGACGGTCTGTGTGCCCGTCACGGCGCACGATTGCACCGAGTTCGCTGCCAACAGTGCTTCGCCACCTGTTGCAACCGGTGGTGATGGCCGTTCGGTTGTCCGGAACATATGAGAACACGGTCTGCGGGTTCTCGATCTTCATGGCGGCCTGCCCATTGCAGCGCTGGCTGCCGGACCGGGAGATTTCGGACCTGCATCCATCAGCAATTTTGACCAGGGACGTACGGTCGCTCCTGACCGGTGTCGAACACTGCAGTCTTGACGAGAACACCGCCACGATCGAAGGAGTGGCCAGTGTTGCTCGCGACTATTTCAGTTTCACGGATAGTGAGACAGAACTGCACCAGCTGATCCTCATCCGTTTGAGTTGCGTTCTGGCGGGTACGGTGCGAACGGAGCGGGTGGGGAAATACGGAAGTCAGCAGTTGTAAAAGGGTGTCTCTCATTGCGTCATGCAAACCGCAGAGGCAGAAGACGATTCTCAAGTGGTATGGGGAATACAGCCGCGAGCAATCAACTGATTGTTGCTCGGCCTTGATGGTTACGCATATCGCGAGCTTGTGCAGAGAAGTTTGTCAGAACTGGATGTCGCTGATTTGCGAGACAATATCGCTACCCCCTTGGTGTACTCATCCATGCCGGTGCGGGACGCGCTGAACCTTGCCGAATAACCCGAAGAGGTTCGAAAGGCCCGGCCTGCCCGGCGCCCCGACAGCCATGCGGCGTCAGACCGACAGTTCGCGCCTTTGTTCGGCGATGCGGAACTTCAGTCTCTTGCTCGGTTTCATCGACGGCAGCGGGTTGAACCGAAGCGTATAGTTTGCGGGAGATACTTCGAGGGTGAAGTAATGTGCAACCATCAGCACGTTGACGGCCAGCTGCAGATCCATCCAGCGGTTGCCGAGACAGGTGTGTGTGCCCAGCCCGTATGGCGCGTACCCGGGGCCGTGGTGCTCGTTGCGCGGCGGCAGATAGCGGTCGATGTCGAACGAGAAGGGGTCCGGGAAGACTTCCGGCATGTAATGAGCGGCTGTCTGGGCGATGTAGAGCCGCGACCCCACTGGCAGTTCGTAGCCCTCGACGGTGCAGGAATTCATCACATCGCGCAGCGACATCGGGACAATGGGGTACATGCGCAGGCATTCCATGAGAAAGCGGTGGGTGACGTCGATCGCAGACGGGGTGAAGGCTTCGCCATCCGGATCGCCGTTCTCGAACAGGGCGTCCGCTTCGCCACAAATTCTCTCGTGGAGCGCGGGCTGGGCCGCCATGGCGTAGAGTGCAAAGCTGAATGCATCGCCGAGATACACACTGGCGATCAGCGCTGCGGACAGGGCGAAGCGCAGATTGGACTCCGGCACCAGTTGCGGATCGCTCGCATGCAGGCTGAGCAGGTCATCCGCAAGGACCCGCGGACATCCGGCCCGCTGGGCCGGCGTATGAAGGCTCTGAACCCGCTCCATCAATGTGTCGACGGATTTCGCCCGACGTTTCATGCCGATGGTGTTCAGCATGAATTTGGGCAGAACCTTCAAAATATGGATGTTGAGCGCGCGCTCCTTGTAGGTCATCAGGTCGTCGAAGATATCCTGTGAATCGATGCTGATGAAGAGCGGTGAGAGCTGCGCATTTATCATGCGCCGGGACAGGAGTGTCGCCGGGAAGCGATCGCCGACCTTCCAATCCGCCATGAACTCCCGGCCATGACGATAGACCCCGTCCAGTTGGCCTGCCAGTCTGCTGCGCGAATAGGCCGGGGACAGGGCCCTTCGCAACCGGAAATGATCGGAGCCGTCCAGGGAAGGCAATACGCCGTGCGCACCGTAGACTTTCTCGAAATCGGAAAAATAATTCATTGACATCAAGTATCTTCGCCCCTGCCGGTGCGCCCAGCGATTTGTCTGCGGTCCGGCGAGGAAGAGCATCGATTTCGCAAACGGCCGACGGATCTCGAACACGGGACCGTACTCTTTGGCAAGGTCTGCAAAGAGGGCAGGAATGTTGCCGACGCGCAAATTCGGATTGAGCAACAGCCGCCCCAGTGAGACCACCGGAATTTTCTTGGTCAGGGCCGAGCGCCTCAGCAACGGAATGGCGATGGTTTGCTGGACTGCGTCGGCTATGGAACGGCCGATCAAATCCATCTTGCATATCAGGTCGATGCGCTTTTCGGTTTCGTCATCGAGTTCGAATATGAAGCGGAACACGTCGCAGGAATTCACGAGGCAAACGACAATGACGTCTCTCGGGTCAGGTATCGCGTCGGTAAAGATAACCTTGCTGATACGCGACTTGATGAACTGGCTTGCGGTTTCTCCCCGGGCGTCGCCTTTCCCGTGAGCGTGCTCGGTTGCGGGTGCCAGCGTCCAGAAGTCGCCATTATGGTGTTCCAGGATCTTGAACTTCACCAAGCGGTCCAGCGTCAGATCAATGATTGTCTCCGCATGGACAGCGAGACGTTCGATCCAGTATTGGGCGTTTCGTCGAGCCGGTTCTTTTGCGATTTCCTTCAGGATCGGGTCCAGGACCGGGCTGCCGGTTTCCGTCGGGTCCACCAGGTGCAGCGATTCCACGTCTGCATCGATGCGTGACAGGAGCGAGAGTTCAGCAAGTGCTGCGCCCACCACGGTACAATTCAAAGTCCAGCCGAGCACCTGATGAAAGTAGCCATTGTGTTCGTTGAGGAGCATCAGGATGAGCTCATCGGGCAAAGTCAGCGGCTCGGTCGCCAAGCCTTCGGCGGTATCACGCATCGGCTGCGGTCTCCCCGGCTGATCCGCGACGCGGCACCGAGCGGATGCGTCTCGGTTCCGGCATCACAGGCGATTTCACGCAACGGGTATGGCGACAGTCGTCACGCCATCCTGCCCATCTTCTGGCTATCGGACCCGGCGCCGGCCGGCGCTCAATCGGGTTTCCGCGCCAGGAAGCAGTACAAAGGCGTGAAGATGCCGGTTCTGCCGCCCGCGACATAGGCCTTGGCAGTTCGATCCATGAGCCGGATAACGTCTGCGGAGCCTTTCGGTAACGCATTCAGCGCCTCGGCCACTTTCGCCACGCCGATGAAAACCTTACGACCCAACGGTATTCTGTGCAAGGCGTTGCCGAGAATTCCATCCCTGGACTCCATAGGTCGATACCATGGAGTGGACGGCCCCTCCCTGATGCCCAGGTCGGCGCTCTCAATGACGTGAAAGCCCGCCAGTTCGAGCGCCCGGTTCACTTCGTCCATCGCGGCGATATCCCGCAGAGCGACGCCGTGCATGAGATCCTTTTTGATGGCCGCATGTCGGCTGTCGTTCGGATTGAACTTGTCCGTCATGCACATTTCCTGACCCCAGAAGAGAGACCCGGGTTTCAGCACGCGGAAGATTTCGGCGAACGCGCCAGCCTTGTCCGGCGCATGGCATGTCGATTCGATGGCATAACCCCGGTCGAAGGTGCAGTCTTCGAAGACGCTCATGTCCATGAAATCGGATGCGACGCAGTCGACCAGATGGTCGAGCCCCGCTTCGCCATTCAGCGACCGCGCCTTCTGCAGCTGAATTTCGCTGTTGTTGACCCCTACGACCCGGACCCCGGCCTCCCGGGCAACCCGGCGCATCGGGCCGCCGATTCCGCAACCGACATCGATCACCGTCATTCCTTCCTTCAGTTCCAGCTTGGCGATGATCGACCGCTGGTGTCCGATCTTGGCGTCGCTCAGGCTCTCCCCAGGTTTCAGGGGCGCGAAGTGCAGGGATTCGCCCCAACCGAACACCATGAATTCGTTGCAGAGATTATAGTACTCCTGAACGGTTTCAGCGTGGCTATACTCGCCGCGCGCAGCATTCCTGGACAGCGCTCGGTCGGTCCAGCCGTCGAAGCGTTCCACGCGACGGGCGACATTCGACCCACGGTACGCGGTCTTCAAGTCTCGGGACAAATCGCTGAATTTCATGGCGTGACCAATTCCTTCGCTTCGGTGTGTACGTGCCGGGAATCCCTTGCGAACGGGCGGGGCAGGTCTGCCGGGTCCTCACGCATGCACGGAGCACCGTGCGACGTGTTCTGCTTCAATGCGTCTTTCCGGCCTTCCGTGAACCCGGTCCGGTGGCCCAGCGAGGCACTGGTGAGGCGGGTCTGACCCCATGATCCGATGACCGGGGTCGGGATCACGCGTGCGATCACGGCAGCCGCCGAGATGGGCGACCGGAGCCACCGCATCGTCGAGCCGATCCGGGTCCCGGAGGCCTTGTTCAGATGCACGGTCGTGCAGGAGGTCGAGTTCGTGATCGGCGAACATCATCTGTGGCCCGCAGACGGGTACCTGGCGTCCGGGCAATGTCATGACCATGATGCGCCAGGAGATGACGGCATTGATGGCGATGGCCCGCTGCAGCCGTTCGGCGGTGCGGAACAGCAAGTGCTCCACCCTGCAGCCGGACCTGAGCGCACGGAAGAAGTCCTCGATGCGCCAGCGCTGGGGGCAGTAGCCGCCGCCGGCTGCCTCAGTGGCAGTCGTGACCGTGACCTCCCGTGCTGCTTGCGCCACGTCGGTGAATCCGTCAAGCCAGCGCCGCCGCTGACGTCGTGTCTCCGGTCCGCATGCCACCGCGCCGAAGTTGAGGTCGAGCGCTCCGAGCGGCAGGCCGGTCGCGGTCACAGCCAGGGTCGCATGCATCGACAGACCGAGGCTCTTCGCACCGGTCTGCTTCGTGCCGGTGGTCTTCCTGCCGCCGCTGCTGTTGCGGGCCTTGATCTTCCCTTCCGGGCAGGCCGCCAGCAGACCCGCGCGCTTCACCAGACGTGCCGACAGGCGCTCGTCACCCAAGGGCGCTCCTCCAAACTCGTTGGTGGCCCACTCGGTCGCGTTCAGATCCTCTCCCGGCTCCAGGGGCATGATCGATGCCCTCAACCCCAAGCCTGCGACGCCCGTTCCGTGCCAGAGCGTGCATGAAGGTCGAATTGACCGTCAGCGCACGCTGCTTGCTCACATCCCGGCGGCCCCGCGTCCCGGCCGACCATGAGGAAGTCTGCCGCCCTCAGACAGGTCCCCGCCACCCCCGCATCGGCAAGGCTCTCTACCAGCCAGGGACATTACCCGTAACGGGCCTCGAAGTCCCGCAGCAGGCGCCCCGGCCCATTGTCAGGTGTGGGCAACGCACTGATGGGCGGATCAGGAAGCAGCTCAGGCAGACCACGCGGTAAAGGTGGTCGCGGCGTCCGTCATCGCTCCACGCCATCCACCGATCACGCGCCGACACCCGCAGGGCAGCAACAGGGAACCCGAGGACGCCCGGCCAGCCGTGGCCCGAGCCCACAAGGTCGCGCACCGGACAACCGGCAAAGATCGTCATGCCGTGTGGAGGTTCGCGCGCCATCAGCGTGTGCCACAGCTCTCGCTCACGGCGCTGAGTCAGCACGAGGGCATCGAGATCCCGGATCCGGGCCGGGTGCGCCGGGACATCGACCGGTTCGGAAACCGCGGCTCCAGGCTGAGGCAGCCTGTTCATCGCCGCCCGCTGTGGCGTCGGCAGGCAGGATCGCGGTGACCCGCGAACGTGCCGTCTCGTTGCCCAGGACGCGACTGATCCGGGACTGCGGCCTAATGACGCCCGTGTACACAGGACAGCAGTCGTGTTGTTCAGGCCATTTCCTGACTACACAGTCGCGCCAGCAGTGTACAAGTGTCAGGAATTCGCACACGGATCCGGCTCTGTTTCAGGCACTGGGGAGAGTCGAAGTACGGGAACACCGCTCAGAGCGGTTAGCCGAGGAAAGAGGGCCTGACCTCGTTGGCGAACAGCTCCCGGTATGTTGTCCTTTTGCCAACCGTCCTTCGCACAGGAAAGTTCAATCCACCTTTTGCCGGGTTCTCACCGGGATGGGTCAAGACCGTCGAAGCTGCGGCGCATGTTCGTCGGCGCCGTCGACAGCCAGATGCCGCCTGACGACCAGCCCCCAAGCATCAGGATCGCCGCACGCGAAGCGCGACTCCACGCACCGCGGGCAAGACGCGACCACGTCCAGAACCTTCTCCCGACTTGACCTTCCTGCGGAACGCAACGGGTCCATCAGTTGTCGTTCCGTGCATCTGGAAACTGTGCTTCGCCAGGTCGATCCCGATCATGCTAACCTCGGTCATGGATGTTCGCTCCTCGGCGTGGGCGACGTGATGCACCGCCCTGGCCCACTTCGATGCCGTCGGGAGGGGGCGTCGGATAGACAGAATGGGGAGGCCGCCATGGACGATCGAATTTTTCACATCGTCGGCGACGCGCCAGCCCCGGTGGCGCCATATAGCCACGCAGTCGAAGTCGATGGCTGGCTGTTCGTTACCGGCCAGCTTCCGATCGACCCGGCTGATAACGATGCGCCGTTGCCATCGGGTATCGAAAACCAGACCCGTACCGTACTTGATAATCTTGAGATCGTTCTCGGTCGTGCCGGTTACGCTTTGACGGATGTGGTGAGTGCACGCGTGTTCATCACCGATTTTTGTCGCGATTACGCAGCAATGAACGCGGTTTACGCGAGCTATTTCGATGCTGACCGACTGCCAGCGCGAACCTGCGTCGGCGTGAGTGGATTGGCGCGCGAGGCACTGGTCGAGATCGATTTCGTCGCCCGTAAATCGGGCGAGAACTGACCCAAGGCAGAGTTTGGCACGGTACGCACATCAAGCACATCTTCGCCAAGTACGGCATCTCCCGGCAGGCGGAACTGGTGCTGTCGTGCACCGACATGCCATAGGTGTCGGGCCGGATGCCGCGCGAGCGCTCAGATGTGGATGCGCTCGATCTCGTCGAGCGAAATCTCCTCGAGCAGCCTGTTGTAGAACTGCGTCGTCCGCGTCGAGGCGTGCCCCGAACTACGGACGTCCTGGTGGAGCAGCGTGTTCGGGGAGGTCGCCCGCTCGGGAGGTCGATGACGACTGGATAGTGTCGTCGTCACGGTCGGCGGTGCTGGTGCCTGGTCCGGGTGGCTGGCAGGAGCTGTACGAGTGCGAATGCGACCGTTCGGAGCGGGCGGCGGCCCGTGCCGAGGCGGTGGCCGAGCGCGAAGCACTGGCCATGAAGATGACGCCGCAGCAAAGTGCCTCGGCGCAGGATCAGCTGCGCACGGAGAACTGTTTCCCGGGCTTGCTGGAACCGCACCTGGAACGCTGCCCGTCGAGGCAGCCCGAGAGCCCCTGCCGGGGCTTTCGGATACTGCGATCGACACCGGGTTGTCTGGCCACGTGACCGGACACGATCTCACGTGACCGGACAGGATCTGCGGAAACTGCGCGTCGCCAGGTCGAACCCCATCACGCCGATACCGGTCGTGGATGGGTATTTCTCCAGGTGGGCTTTGCGGTGCATCACCCTGGTTCACTTCAATGCCGCGGGAGGGGCGTCTGGCTCCATCGCTGACCCTGTCCGGGCCACCGCGCAGATTGTGCTGAACCGCCTGGAAGTGCTATAGCCGACACCGGTACCCGGCCCGGGGACGGTCGGAACCAGCACCTGGCAGGAGACCCGGTGCGCCACAGTCCCCTGGGGGCACACTCACATGGCACGACGCAGAAAGCTCTACGAGGGCAAGGCCAAGGTCCTCTACGAGGGACCTGAGCCTGGAACACTGATTCAGTACTTCAAGGATGACGCAACCGCCTTCAACAATGCCAAGAAGGGTGTCATCACCGGCAAGGGAGTGCTGAACAACCGCATCAGCGAGTATCTGATGACGCGGTTGGCCGAGGTCGGAATTCCGACCCACTTTGTCCGGCGCCTCAACATGCGCGAACAGCTGATCCGCGAAGTCGAGATCATCCCGATCGAGGTCGTGGTGCGCAACATAGCCGCGGGATCGATCTGCAAGCGCCTCGACCTCGAGGAGGGCAAGATGCTGCCCCGCTCGATCGTCGAATACTACTACAAGTCCGACCGGCTGAACGATCCGCTGGTAGCCGAGGAGCACATCACCGCCTTCGGCTGGGCATCGGCCCAGGACATCGACGACATGATGTCGATGTCGCTTCGCATCAACGACTTCCTGTCAGGCCTGCTGATCGGGGTCGGTCTGCGCCTGGTCGACTTCAAGCTCGAGTTCGGCCGCTACTACACCGAGGAATCGGTGATCGTCGTACTGGCGGACGAGATCAGTCCGGACAACTGCCGACTGTGGGATTCCGGAACCAACGAGAAGCTCGACAAGGACCGGTTCCGCCGGGATCTCGGGGGTGAACGCGAGGCCTACCAGGAGGTTGCCAGGCGTCTCGGCGTGCTTCCCGAGGCGGGCCCGATGGACCTGAAGGGACCGAAGGCGATCCAGTAGCGGGCGGGGAGCGCTGCATGCGCGCACGCGTTCACATCACGCTCCGCAGCGGCGTGCTCGACCCGCAGGGCCAGGCCATCCGCAATGCCCTGCATTCGCTCGGTTTCGGTGACGTGCGCGACGTGCGCCAGGGCAAGTACATCGAGCTCGACATCGACGGCACGGACCCTGATGCGACCGGCGCCGAGGTGCGCCGCATGTGCGAAACCCTGCTCGCCAACCCGGTGATCGAGACCTACCGCGTCGAGGTCGTTCCGGGCCCGGAGGCCTGACCGGGCGCCGGTAGCGCGATGCCGGAACACGGCCTGTAGACGACCGGCCGCGCACCCTGGCGCACCAGCCTCGTCTGTCCCATCTGCTCCAGGATGAACACCTGGCGGGGTTCGGGAGAGTGAAGCTCGCGCGACGGCTCGACGACGATCTGCTCTCCGTCAAGCCGGTAGCGCGAGCGCGAGATCACCAGCGGTGCGGTGCCCGTGCTCGAGCCGACCTCGGGCAGCATCCTGAAGTACCGGCCGTTGTCGAAGACCAGCACCGGGTCGGTGGACTGGCACCGCGGCTCGCCGCCGTCATCCACCACGCCCCATGTTCCCGCAACCGGATCGGCTCCCGCGGCGGCCGGCAGCAGGCCGAAAAGGACAGCCGCGGCCCGCGGCCACGCCTGTCCGGCCACCGGTCAGCCCGACCGCCTGCGATCGAAGAACCGCTGCATCATGCGCCGGGGCTCGTCGGTCCGGTAGGAGCGCGCCAGCGCCTCGATGCCGACGCGCACACCGTCCTCGATCGACAGGCGTTCCCAGTCGTTGACGAGCCGCTTCTGGGCCCGGACCGCCAGCGGTCCGGCCGAAGCGATGGTATCGGCGGTTTCGCCGACCGCGGCGTCGAGTTCCGCCTGGTCGCCGGCGAGCTGCTCGAGAAACCCCCAGCGATCGGCGGTGGAGGCGTCGATGACCTGGCCGGTCATGACCAGCCATGAACTGCGACCCCATCCGACGAGACGGGGCAGCAATGCCGCCTCGATGACCGAGGGCAGTCCGACCTGAACCTCGGGCATGCCGAACACCGCGTTCGACGAGGCAATGCGGATGTCGGCGGCCGCTGCCATTTCCATCCCGGCGCCGAGGCAGTAGCCGTTGACGCGGGCGATCACCGGCACCGGAAGGGTCCGCATGGCCCGGAACAGCCGGTGCAACCCGGAAATGAAACGTCGGGCGCTGTCTTCCTCCAGGGCACGCAGTTCGTTGAGGTCAGCTCCACCGACGAATGCCTTCGCGCCGGCGCCGGTGAGAACGACCGCGCGCAGCTTCTCGTCCGTGCCAAGCTCCTCGAAGACCCGGGTCAGTTCGGCGACCGAGGCGCTGTCCAGCGCGTTCAGCCTGGACTGCCGGTCGTGGGTGACGGCAGCGATGGTGCCGCCGGCGTGGGCGCGGTGTTCGACGGTGACTGGCACGTCTCAGGTCTCCTCGTTGACATCGGTCGGGGTGCCGCCCAGCGAGCGGACCAGTGCACGGACCTCCTCGGCGGCCAGTTCGATGCGGTCGCGTCCGGTGCCGCGCATCACCAGTGTGGTTCCGAAGGCTCCGGCACGGTAGTAGGGATAGCTCCCGATCCCGACATCGGGGTAACGTTCCTGGATCCCTCCCAGTCCCCCCGCCACCACGCCCTCGCCGAGATCACAGACCACCGAGAGCGAGTGCATCCGGTCTCCACCGCGCAGGGAGGGTAGCAATTCCTGCACCATGGCCTGAAACACGCTCGGAACTCCGGCCATCACGTGGACATTGCCGATGGTAAACCCGGGTGCGGCCGAGACCGGGTTGCGGATCAGCACCGCGCTGGCCGGGGCGCGCGCCATCCGCATCCGCGCCTCGTTGAGTTCGAGTCCGCGCCGTGCGGCGTGTTCGCGCATGCGCCGCACTGCCTCGGGGTGACGTTCGACCGCAACTCCGAACGCCTCGGCAACCGCATCGCAGGTAATGTCGTCGTGGGTCGGACCGATGCCGCCGGACGTAAAGACGTGATCGTGGCGCTCCCGCAGTTCGTTGACCGCCCGGACGATGGCATCGGTCCGGTCGGTGACCACCCGGACCTCCTCGAGCCGGATGCCGGCTTCGACCAGCTGTTCGGCCAGATATGAGAGGTTGGCGTCCCGGGTGCGACCGGACAGGATCTCGTCGCCGATGATGACAAGGGCCGCGGTCACGATTGCTGAAGCTGCGGACGGGGACGTCATGGCGTCGGTCCCGGGCTATGGTTGTCGTGCGGCACAATCGCGCAGGGAAAGGGACCATGCAACTGCCTCGCCCGCTTCATTCCGGGACGCTGCTGAGACGATACAAGCGGTTCCTGGCCGACGTGCTGCTCGATGACGGCACACAGATTACCGCGCACTGTCCGAATCCGGGTCGAATGACCGGCCTCGACACTCCCGGTTCTCCAGTGTGGCTGTCGCACACGAGCCGGGCCGGGCGCAAGCACCCCCATACACTCGAACTGGTCGAAGCCGAAGGCCAGCTGGTCGGCATCAACACCGGCCGGCCGAACGGCATCGTGGCCGAGGCCCTGGAGGCCCGACGGATCGACGCGCTTGCCGGTTACGCCGGGATGCGCCGCGAGGTCCGTTACGGAACCCGGTCGCGGATCGACCTGCTGCTCGAGGACCCTGAGCGGGTGTGCTGCTGGGTCGAGGTCAAGAACGTGCACCTGCGCCGCGACCAGGGTCCGAACCCCGGCGCGGCCGAGTTCCCGGACGCGGTCACCGCCCGGGGCGCGCGCCACCTGCACGACCTCGCCGCCAGGGTCAGGGAAGGTGAACGTGCGGTCATGGTCTACGTGGTTCAGCGCATGGATTGCGACCGGTTCTGCGTGGCCGCCGACATCGACCCCGACTACGCCGAGGCGCTTGCGGCCGCCACGACGGCAGGTGTCGAGGCGATCTGCTACGACTGCACCGTGACCACCGAGGCGGTCACCCTGCGCTCACCCCTGCCGCTCGATCTCGGGTGAGGGCCCGAAGACGCGCTCGAAGATGACATCGACGTGGCGGGTGTGGTGGTCGAGGTCGAACAGCGCCTCCAGCTCGGTTTCCCCGAGCCAGGAACGCACTTCCCCGTCGGCCTGCAGCAGTGCGAGGAAGTCCCGGTTCTCCTGCCAGACCGCCATGGCGCTGCGCTGCACCGCCCGGTAGGCGGCATCGCGTTCCATGCCGCGGCCGGTCAGCGCCAGCAGCACGCGCTGGGAGTGGACCAGGCCGCCGAGCCGGTCGAGATTGGCCTGCATGGCCTGCGGGTAGACGACAAGACCCTCGATCACCCGGGCAAGCCGGGAGAGTGCGAAGTCGAGCGCGATCGTGGCGTCGGGCGCGATGACACGTTCGACCGAGGAGTGCGAGATATCGCGTTCGTGCCACAGGGCGATGTTCTCCATTGCCGGGGCCACGTATCCCCGCACGATCCGTGCGAGACCGGTCAGGTTCTCGGTCAGCACCGGGTTGCGCTTGTGCGGCATCGCCGAAGATCCCTTCTGGCCCGGCGCAAAGTACTCCTCCGCCTCGCGCACCTCGGTGCGCTGCAGGTGCCGGATCTCGGTGGCCAGCCGTTCCACCGAACTCGCAATGATGCCGAGCGTGGCGAAGAACATCGCGTGACGGTCGCGCGGAATGACCTGGGTCGAAATCGGCTCGGGGGTCAGGCCGAGCCCGGCGGCGACATGGGCCTCGATTGCCGGATCGACGCTGGCGAAGGTTCCGACCGGGCCGGAGATCGCGCAGGTGGCAACCTCGGCGCGGGCGGTGACGAGGCGATCGCGGTTGCGTGCGAACTCGGCGTAGTGGCCGGCGAGCTTGAGCCCGAAGGTGGTCGGCTCGGCATGAATGCCGTGGCTGCGGCCGATCGTGGGTGTCATGCGGTACTCGAATGCCCGGCGCCTGAGCGCGGCCAGCAGGCCGTCAATGTCATCGAGCAGGATGTCGGCGGCCTGGATCAACTGGACCGCCAGGCAGGTGTCGAGCACGTCCGACGAGGTCATGCCCTGGTGGACGAACCGGGCCTCCGGGCCCACGTGTTCGGCCAGCGAGGTGAGGAAGGCGATCACGTCGTGGCGGACCTCGGCCTCGACCTCGTCGATGCGCGCGATGTCGAACCCGCCGCGTTCGCGCACCGCCCGGGCGGCCCCGGCGGGAACCTCTCCGCGCGCCGCCATGGCCTCGCAGGCGAGGGTCTCGATCTCGAGCCATATCCGGAACCGGTTTTCCGGTTCCCATATCCGGGTCATCTCGGGGCGGGAATAGCGCGGAATCATGCAGGGTCCTCCGGGATCGCGGCCGAAGGCGGCTTGTACCACCCGATGCCGGCTGCGTCATTGACAGGGCGTGATCGGAATTCTCACACTGGCCAGCCCCTGTCCCCTGGAGCCCGGATCAATGACAGCACTGTCCGACACGGCCCGGCAGGAGGAATACCGGCAGAACGGTGTCGTCTGCCTGCGCGGCGTTCTCGGGTCCGAGTGGATCGCGCTCACGCGTCGGGGCATCGAGCGCAACCTCGCACAGCCCGGCCGGTTCTTTCGTGACCACACCGCCGAGGGTTCGGGGGGCCGGTACATGTTCGATTTCTGGACCTGGCCCGACATCCCGGAGTTCCGTGCCCTCGTGTTCGACTCGCCGGTCGCCCCCCTGGTCGCAAGGCTGCTCGACGCCCGATCGGTCTACCTGCTGATGGACAACTGGTTCCTGCGCGAGGCCGGGGCCAGCACCGGCGCGCCGTGGCACCACGATGAGCCCTACTTCGACTTCTCGGGAACCATGTGCTCGGTGTGGATCCCGCTGGAGGAGGTGAATGCGCGTTCCGGATTGGTCTTCCTGCCGGGCTCGCACCGGGACGGTGTGCTGCGCTTTGCCGAACCCTTCAGTGCGGCGGTCGACTTCGATGCCCGGGCCGAGGGCTACGAGCCCATGCCCGAGATCGATCTCGAACACGATCCGCGCCTGGTGTCGTGGGACCTTGCCCCGGGGGACTGCCTAGTTTTCGACCTGCGTACCCTGCATGGCGCCCTGCCGGGCATCCAGCCCGGGACCAGCCACAGGATGTCGCTGAGATTCGGTGCCGAGGACACCCGGTTCCGACCGCGCGGGGAATGGACCCGGGAGATCTCGGACTACCTGATCGGGCTCGGTCAGCAACCGGACCGTCCGCCCGGCTGTTCGCTGCTGCCGCGGGTCTGGCCCTCGCAAGGCCCCGGTTGACGCAGTACCGGCATGCCGCATTGAACGGGACCTGCGTCGAAAGGTTGTACTGTCCTTTCCGATCGAGCTCGCGGTTCACCGGATGCTCCCGCGGCGACGCCCTCTTCGCGAGCGGTGCCGGTCCTGGAGGCCGTCCCGCACGCTCGCCCGGGTCAACCGACGCGCGCGGATCCCCGGTTTCTCGCACCGGGGCCACTCTGCGCGAGTTTTCGGTATACTCCCCGTTGAATGCCGTGGGGGAACGGATCCCGGCGGGGAAAGGGATGGATGTTCGCATGCGCGTCGACGGCAGACCGACCAGGACCATCTGGCTCGAACCCGATCACGAGAGCGTGGGGATCATCGACCAGACGCGCCTGCCGCACGCGTTCGCGACCTGCCGGCTGGCGAGCCTTGCCGATGCGGCGAACGCCATCAGCACCATGCAGGTGCGTGGGGCACCGCTGATCGGGGCGACCGCCGCCTTCGGAATGTGGCTCGCGATGCGCGACGATCCCTCCGACGAGGGCGTGGCCCGGGCCCGGTCGCGCCTGCTTGCGACCCGCCCGACGGCAGTCAACCTGCGCTGGGCGCTCGATCGCGTCGCCGCCGCCCTTGCCCGGTGCCCCGAGCCGGCCCGGGCCGATGCCGCCCTTGCCTGTGCCGGACAGATCGTGGAGGAGGACGTGACGATCAACCGGTGCATCGGCGAGGCGGCGCTGCCGCTCATCAGCCGCATTGCCGAGCGACGTGACAGCGGCCCGGTCAACGTGCTGACCCACTGCAACGCCGGGTGGCTCGCGACCGTGGACTGGGGGACGGCCACGGCCCCGATCTACATGGCGCACGACGCCGGTATCGCGGTGCATGTCTGGGTCGACGAGACTCGCCCCCGCAACCAGGGGGCAGGCCTGACGGCGTGGGAACTCGCCAACCACGGTGTGCCCCATACCGTTATTGTCGACAGTGCCGCCGGTCACTACATGAGTCGCGGCGAGGTCGACCTGGTACTGACAGGCGTTGACCGGGCCACGGCGACGGGCGATATCTGCAACAAGATCGGAACCTACCAGAAGGCGCTTGCCGCGAAGGATACCGGGGTGCCGTTCTACGCGGCGCTGCCGTCGCCCACGATCGACTGGACGATCCGCGACGCGATGACGGAGATTCCGATCGAGGAACGTGGCGCCGAGGAGGTGACCCGGTTGACAGGCAGGCTTGATGACGGGACCGTGGCAACCATCAGCATCACCCCGCCCGGGACCAGGGCAGCCAACCCGGCATTCGACGTCACGCCGGCCCGCCTGCTTGCCGGACTGGTTACCGAACGCGGGATTGCGCAGGCGTCGGAGCAGGGACTGCTGGCGCTGTTCCCGGAGCGCCAGGACACCGGGGACCAGGAGGGAGCGACATGAACCGAGCCGGAGCAAACGCGGATCTCGAATCTGCCTACCGTGACGCCGAACAGCAGTTCCGGGCACGCAATCCGAACAGTGAGCGCATGCATGAGAACGCGGCCCGGGTCATGCCCGGGGGCAACACCAGGACCGTCCTGCACTACGCCCCGTTTCCGCTGACCTTTGCGAAGGGCATCGGCGCACGGCTGGTTGACGTGGACGGACACGAGCTTCTCGACTTCCTCGGCGAGTATACCGCCGGCATCTTCGGCCATGACGATCCGGTGATCCGCGGCGCCATCGAGACCGCGGTATCGGACGGGATCGTGCTCGGCGGTCCCAACCTGATGGAGGCGCGGCTTGCCCGGGCGCTGGTCGACCGGTTCCCGGCGATCGAACTGGTCCGGTTCACCAACTCCGGCACCGAGGCCAACCTGATGGCGCTGGGCGCAGCCCGGGCCAGTACCGGGCGAACGCGGATCGTGGGCATGCAGGGCGGCTACCACGGCGGGGTGCTGTTCCTCGCGGCCCCCTCCCCGATCAATGCCCCGTTCGAGTTCACCCTGCTGCCCTACAACGATCCGGACGCCGCCCGCGACCTGTTGCGGCGCGAGGGCGACAGCATCGCCTGCGTAATCGTCGAACCCATGATGGGATCGTCGGGATGCATCCCGGCGACGCGCGAATTCCTCGAGGTCCTGCGCGAGGAAACCGCGGCGACCGGAACCCTGCTCATCCTCGACGAGGTGATGACCTCGCGTCTGGGTCCGGGCGGACTGCATGGCGAACACGGGATCACGCCGGACCTGGTGACGCTGGGCAAGTACCTGGGTGGCGGGCTCAGCTTCGGCGCCTTCGGCGGACGCACCGACATCATGCAGGGATTCGATCCCCGCTCACCCGGCGCCTGGCCGCATGCCGGAACCTTCAACAACAACATCGCGAGCATGTCGGCTGGCCTCGCCGGGCTGACCCAGCTGTTCACGCCCGAGCGGTGCAGGGCGCTGAACAGCCTGGGCGACGGGATGCGCGACAGGCTCAATGCCTCCATTGCCACCCGCGGCCTGCCGATGCAGGTGACAGGGCGTGGCTCGATGAGCTGCGTCCATTTCACGAGCGAGTCGGTGCTGCGTCCGGTCGCCGACCCCCAGGTCGATCTCAAGCGCGGCCTGCTGCACCTCGACATGATTGCGTCGGGCGTCTACCACGCCAGGCGCGGCATGCTGAACATGTCGCTACCAATGACCGGGGCGGATGTCGATGCGGCGATCACCGCCTTCGAGGAGTTCCTCGACAGCCGGCGGTCGGTGCTTGCCGAAGCGGTGGCCGTGGCATGATAGGTCGCAGGCTGCTGATGCTGGCGGCGCGCCGGCTCGCGGAAGACCCCAGGGTGCGGCAGAAGGCTGCCGAAACCGCGGAGACGGCCTGGAACTCCACGGCGCCGAAGGTCGAGAATGCCGGCCGCCACGTCGCCGAAACCTTTCGCGAGACGCGCGAGGAGGTTGACCTGCTCGATGACCCGGTCGGCTTTGCCCGGCGGTTCCGGGCGAGACTGCTGCCTCCCGAGAAGAAATAGGCTCGGGCGGACACGGAGGACGAGATGAACAGGCTTGACGGCAAGGTTGCACTGATTTCCGGTGGAGCGCGCGGGATCGGGGCGGCAACAGCCGCCCGGATGGTCGAGGCGGGTGCACGCGTGGTGGTTGGCGATGTGCTGGAAAGCCGGGGCGCGGCCACCGCGGCAGAACTCGGCGAGGCGGCGGTGTTTGCCCGACTTGACGTGACCTCGCAGGAAGACTGGGCAAGTGCGGTGCAGCTGGCGCGGGACCGGTTCGGGGGACTCGACATCCTGGTCAACAATGCCGGGCTGTTCCTCGGCCGCGACTTCGAAAGTGTCTCGCTCGACGACTGGAATCGGCTGGTCGCGGTCAACATGACCGGGGTGTGGCTCGGGACGCGGATGGCGGCGGACGCGTTGCGCGAGCGCGGCGCCGACAGTGCCCACGGCAGCGCGATCGTCAACACCGCGTCGATCGCCGGCCTGGTCGGATCGGAACTGGATGCGCTCTATTCCATGACCAAGGGCGGAGTGACCCTGTTTACCAAGTCGACGGCGCTGAACTTCGCGCGCAAGGGTGACCGGATCCGGGTCAACTCGATCCATCCGGGGGTGATCCAGACCGACATGGGCGACCAGACCTTTGTCTCCCGCGCCGACCAGTTCGGCACCAACGATGTCGGGAAGGCGCGCGAGATCGCGCTTGCCGGGCACCCGATCGGCCGGCTCGGTATTCCCGACGACATCGCCCGCGGCATCGTCTTCCTGGCGTCGGACGACGCCGGGTTCATGACCGGCTCCGCCCTGGTCGTGGATGGCGGCCTGACCGCGCGTTGACCTTTCAGGCCGGTTCCAGCGGCGCGTGCAGCCGGGTGCCGGGAACGATGATGCCGCCCCGGTCCCCCACGGTCACACGGCCGTAGCGCTCGGCATAGATCTCCGGCAGCGGCCGTGCTCCCGGCACGGCAAGCCACAGCCTGAGCAGGTGGCGCTTGCGTTCGGGTTGCTCCCAGTCCTCGAAGGAGGTCCGGTCGTGCAGCATGGTGTGGTTGTGGACCAGCTGGATGTCGCCGGGGCTGAACTCCATGGTCATGCCGATGTCCGGATCCTCGGCGAGCGAGTCGAACAGGTCGAGCGCCTCGCGCTGCATGCCGGTCAATGGCGGCGCGTCATCGAAGCGGGCCGCCGACTCGATGTAGCGCCTGGCATAGATCACCGACAGATGACCGGCGTGGTAGTTGAACACCGGGATCGCGAACCACGGACCCTTGCCCTTCGGCACCTCGCCGCGGCGATCGGTTGCAATCGGCTCGAACAGGGTTGCAAGCAGATCGGGACGGCGCCGGTACATCTCGTTGTAGATGGTCATGGAGCTGACCAGAGCCGAGGCGCCGCCGCGCCGGGCGGTGGCGAGACACAGCAGTGCGACCAGGTCGCAGGAGTCGGTGTGGAAGGTCTGGCGTTCCCGCGTCTGGTAGATCCGCGCGGTCGGATCCCTGTGGACATCGCGCCCGAGGTCGCGGACGTGGCCGAGCAGGTGTCCCTTGGCGTTCTGGGACCGCGCATTGCCGAAGTGGGTTCCGATGCCGAAGTAGGCGGCGGCCCGCTGACGCTTCGACCAGCGCTCGACAGGCAGACCGCGCAGCAACGCGAAACCCCGGCCCTCGATGACCTCGTCCCGGATGCGCGCAAGTGTCGTCTCGAGCTCCGGCAGCGGGAAGTCGCGCCGCGTGATGTCGGCGATGTCCATCCCGTCGGTGGCCCGGACCGCGGCCTCGATCTCGGCGACGTCGGCGTCGGAGAACCGGGTGATCCACTCGTTGCGCGTGCGCATCTCGGCACCGTACCAGGCCTGGGGTCCCTCGATCGGAGGCGGCAGGTCGGACGAGGTCTGTTCTCGCAGGGCGGGTGATGCCATCGCGTGGTCTCCACTGTTGCCGTGAGCGTAGTATACCCCGGTTTGGGGAATGTGCCCTGCCATTCCGACCGGTCAGTCGGGAACCCCGGCCTTGAGCAGGGCAGGCCGCCAGGAAGAGCGGTCGTCCAGGCCGCGGCGGCGGCGCTGGTCGATCCATGTTGCGAGGCTGAAGTCGGGATAGAGCCTGAGCAGCGTGTCGATCCGCGTGCGGATTGCGTCGTTGTCGCCCAGTTCCACGAGCGCCAGGACCAGCATCAGGTTCGGTTCGGGATCGGCCGGGCGCGTGGCCAGCACCCGGTCGAGATCTGCGCGCGCCTGCCCCGGCTGGCCGGCGAGAAGGCGCAGTTCCGCGAGCCGAAGGTCCATTGCCACCGGGTGGCGCGGATGCAGCCGCAGGGCGCGGGCGAGCGCCGCCTCCGCTTCCGCGTGTCGCTCCAGTTTGGCCATCGTGTTGGCGAGATCGAACTGTGCGCGAAACGAGTTGGGGCCATGTCGTGCCGCGCGTGTGCGCCATTCGAGCACGTCGGCGTCCCGGCCGGCGAGTTCCAGCAGGTCGGCCCTGACCACGGCCGCGGCAGGGTCTGAGGGATCGCGCGTGACCGCCCGGTCGACCGCTTCGAGTCCGGCGTTGACCAGACCGGCGCGATCGGCGATGCCGCCGAAGCCGGTCCAGTCGCGCCGTGCCGCCTCGTACCAGATCCGTGCTGCTTCCACCGGGATGGCGCTCCAGCCGGGATCTGCTGCCTCCGCCCCGGCAAGCTGTTCCAGGCTTGTCGCCATGCTTTCACGGTCGTCCGGCACCCGGTACCAGGTCGCTTCGGCGAGCGCGACCCAGGCAGCATGGTTCCCCGGACCCGGTGGTGACCGGGCATCCTCGTCGCCATCAAGTTCAGAGACCAGCTCGTTTGCCAGCTCCTGCGGCAGTTCATGAAGCCCCGCCTGCCCGAGTACAACGGTCCGGGCCCAGTCGGCCTCGCCGGTGAACGCGTCGATGATCTGTACGTGTGCCCGCATGCCGGTCTTGGACCGGGTCAGCGTCGTTGTCACCAGGTTTGCCACGCCGAGTGCCTCCGCCGTGACCTTGATGCGGAACTGTCCGCCGCGAAGACGGCCCGCGGTCTCCGGTGCGATCACGAACAGGCCCGGGTTGCGGGCAAGCGTTGCTGTCAGCACGGTGGTGAGCTGGCGTGCGTCGATTACATCGGACGAACGGGTGCTGGCGGGGGCAACCGGCAGCACCACCACGGACGGACGCTCGGGCAGCGGCAGCTGCAATGCGGCCCGGTCGGCCCGGTCCGGCGGGTGGTCGACGACGTCGCGGTACCAGGTCCAGGTAATGGCTGCACCCAACAGCACGACGCCGACCCCGCTCAACAGGGTCAGCAGCGGCCAGCGGCGTTGCCAGCCGGTACGTGGCTGGTCGGGGGGAGGCGGTTCCCAGATCGCCATCAGTCCTGTCGGTTTCGATCGCGGGGCATCGTCACTCCTCTCAGTCAATCAGCGACTGGTAGACCAGGACCCTGAGTTCCCGGCGCACCGGGTAGCTCGACGACGGGATCAGCTGTGTCAGGAACACCACGGCCAGCTCTTCCGCCGGGTCGATCCAGAACGCGGTACTCGCCATCCCGCCCCAAGCGAACTCGCCGGGCGAGCCGGGTATCTGGGCACGCACCGGATCGAGCAGCACCGCGCCGCCGAGCCCGAAGCCGATGCCGGTCATCGGCATCTCGCTGAAGACCGACTGGCCCATCGAGGCCATGTCGCCGGGCAGATGGTTCATCTGCATGAATTCGACCGTCTTGCGCCCGAGAACCCGGGCGCCGTCGAGCGCACCGCCGCGACGGAGCATCTCGAGGAAGCGCAGGTAGTCGGCCATCGACGAAACCAGGCCGCCGCCGCCGGAGTACAGGCGGACCGGTTCGCGAAACCGGCTGTCCCCGGCGTCTTCCACCAGCTTGAGCGGGTCCTCCGCAGTCCGGGTATAGAGAGAGCAGAACCGGTCGAGTCGGTCGTGTGGAACACCGAAGAAGGTGTCCGGCATGCCGAGGGGCTCGAAGATCCGTTCCCGGAACACCTGGTCGAGCGGGCGTCCGGCAACCACCTCGACGACCCGGCCGAGCACGTCGGTCGACACCCCGTAGTTCCAACGGGTTCCGGGATGGAAGCACAGCGGCACGTCGCCGAGCCGTGCGACCACGTCGGCCAGGCTCTCGTCGGTCCCGGAGAAGTCGGCACGGGCACGCCGCATCGCCCGTCCGACCGGGGTTGGGTCGAAAAGCCCGTAGGTCAGGCCCGAGGTGTGGGTCATCAGCTGGCGAACCGTGACCGGTGTCTCGGCATCGACCAGTTCCATGTTCTCGAACGGTCCGCCGATGTAGACCTTGCGTTCGGCCAATTCGGGGAGGAATTCCTCGACCGGCGCATCGAGCATGAGGCGGCCTTCCTCGAACAGCGTCATGGCTGCCACCGTGGTTACCGGCTTGGTCATGGAATAGATGCGGTACAGGCCGTCCTGGAGTGCCGGCAGACCGCGGGCGATGTCCCGCTGGCCGTAGAGATCGGCATGGGCGAGCCTGCCGCGGCGCAGCACCGCGACGGCGGCGAACGGCAGCTTGCCCTCGTCGACGTAGCTGCGCATCCACGGGCCGATGCGCGCAAGCCGGTTCCTGCACAGGCCGAGTTCCTCGGGTCTGGCGACGGGTTCGAGACTGTCGAGGGGCATTGCCGCATCTCCTGGTGAGCACATGAACCGGAAGTGCCGGAGCACTTGCCTTCCGGTTCCGTCCTATGCCACAGCATGCCGATGCGAGGCTATTTCGGAATCGGTGTCGAGGGCATCAGCAAGCCGATGAACTTCGGCGCGGTGATGCGAACCGCGCACGCGTTCGGCGCCAGTTTCGCGTTCACCGTCGGCGACGCCCTGCCGGCGCGCGAGATCGGACAGTCCGATACCTCGCAGGCGGCTGGCAGCCTGCCGTTCTACGCCTTCCGGCGGGCCTGCGACCTCCTGCTGCCGCGCGGCTGCGCCCTGGTGGGAGTGGAAATCACCGAAGACGCGATCGAACTGCCGAGTTTCCGCCACCCGCGCCGCGCCGCGTACGTGCTTGGTCCGGAACGCGGTGCACTGTCGCGGGCCATGCTCGCACGCTGCGACCACGTGGTCCGCATCCCGCTCGGCTTCGCGATCAACGTCGGGTTGGCCGGAGCCCTGGTCATGTACGACAGGATGATCACCCTGGGCCGGTTCGCGCCCCGCCCGGTCACCGCCGGCGGTCCGGTCGAGCCCGTGCCGGTGCCCGAGTTCGGACCGCCGGCCTGGGTGCGCAAGCGGGCTCGTTCCGGGGCCGCGGAGACATGAACCAGTTTGCCGAACTCTTCGCCGCCGAACGCGGAGCGGAGCGGATTGCCCGGCGGCTGGCGCGAAGCGGGCTCTGTTCGCGCCGTGACGCCGAGCGATGGATCGCGGCCGGAAGGGTCAGGGTCGACGGCCGCACGCTCGATCATCCGGCGGTGACGGTCGATGCGTCGAGCCGCATCCTCGTCGACGGCAAGCCGGTTCCCCCGATCGAGCGGCCGCGGCTGTGGCGCTATCACAAGCCCGCCGGCCGCATCACCAGCACCAGCGACCCGCAGGGGCGCCGCACCGTCTTTGCCGACCTTCCGGCGGACCTTCCCCGGGTGATGACGGTCGGCCGGCTCGACCTCGCGTCGGAAGGCCTGCTGCTGCTGACCAATGACGGCGGCCTGGCGCGGCTGCTCGAACTTCCCTCCACCGGCTGGGTGCGTCGCTACCGGGTCAGGGTACACGGCCGGCCGGAGCATGCGCGGCTTGACGCGATCGCGCGGGGGGTCACCATCGAGGGCACCACCTACGGACCGGCCGACATCAGCCTCGATCACCAGGGACCGAGCAACGCCTGGCTCACCATCGGACTGCGCGAGGGCAGGAACCGGGAGGTGCGCCGGCTGCTGGAGCATGCCGAACTTGCGGTGAACAGGCTGATCCGGATTTCCTACGGTCCGTTCCAGCTCGGGACCCTGCCGGCGGCGGCGGTGAGTGAGGTCAGGCAGCGGGTCCTTCGCGAACAGCTCGGTGCGGGCAGGCCGCAGGACCGGGATGCGGATCGTCGCCGGAAGCAGGCGCGGCGCTAGGCTGGCGCCGCTTGCGGGCCGCGAGACCCGGCCGACGGCGTCGCGAACCCGTACGGCGGCGTTCGACCTGCTGGACGGCGGTCGGTTCGGCCAGCCGTACCCCGGGCGCCTCGTGGTGGACGGCTTTGCCGGGACCGGGGCGCTGGGCCTCGAGGCGCTCTCGCGCGGTGCTGACCATGCGGTGTTCATCGAATCCGAACCGGCGGCGCTGCGCGTGCTTGCGCGCAACATCCGCAGCCTGGGGTTCGAGGAGCAGGCCACGGTCATTGCAGCGGATGCGACCCGGCTTGGCACCGCGGCCTCCGGCGTTGCCGGGCTGGTATTGCTCGATCCGCCCTACGGCAGCGGCCTTGCGGCACCCTGTCTCGCAGCACTGCGCCGCTGCGGCTGGATCGGTGCGGACACCGTTGTCGTGATCGAGACCGCGCGCCGCTACCCGGTCGCGCTGCCCGACTGGCTCGAACTGGTCGATGACCGGGCGCACGGGGCCGCCCGGCTGCAGGTCGCCCGGCCGTTACCCCAGGCTTGCCAGCCAGTCCTCGATCAGCCGGCGCGCGATTGAATCGTGCCGCGGCAGGCTGTTGCCGAACTCGTGGAACCGGCAGAGCTCGTCACGGGTGAACCACCGGGCGTCCTCCACCTCGTCATCGTTGCGCGAAATCCGGGTTGTGCGGGCACGGGCCTCGAACCCGAGCATGATCGAGGCCGGGAACGGCCAGGGCTGCGAGGAGTGGTAGCGCACGTCCTCGACCTCGATGTCGGTTTCCTCCCAAACCTCGCGGGCAACCGCTTCTTCCAGGGTCTCGCCCGGCTCGACGAAACCGGCAAGGGTGGAATACATGCCGGGCTTCCAGACCCGCTGGCGACCGAGCAGCGCTCTCTCCCCGTCATGCACCAGCATGATCACTGCCGGGTCGGTCCGCGGAAAGGTCGGCGCGCCGCAGGCCTGGTTGGTGCAGTTGCGCTGGTGTCCGCCCTTGATCGAACGGGTCGGGGATCCGCACACGCCGCAGTGACGGTGCCTCTGGTGCCAGTACATGAGCCCGCGGGCGTAGGCGAGCAGTGATCCGTCGAAGCGACCGAGCAGCGGACCGACAGCCCGCAGGTCGGCGAACTCGCCGTGGCCGGAAAACAGGGTGGAGGACTGCTCTTCCCCGAGACCGGACACGTCGAGCCCGATATGGGCGATGCCGTCCTTCTCGCCGAGGAAGACCGCGACCTCGGCCCGGGCCACCAGGCCGGAGTGCCCGGCGGCGTCGAGCCAAGCCGCGCGCAGGTCGCCGCCCGGACCGGCCTGAACCAGCGAACGCGACCGCCAGACCGGGACAAGCCGGGTACCGGTGCGCCCGAGCATGGTCTCGAGCCAGTCCGCTCCCTCGCGCAGGTGCGCGGAACGGTCAAGCCCGCCGAACCCGTAGGCCGCAGGCCGCCGCGAGATCAGGTGAAGCGGATATTCGTCGGTCATCGCGGCAATGCTACACGCCGGTCCGCTGCCGGCCTAGAGTTCGTCGGCGCCGGCCCGCGATATCCGGCCCAGACGCCGGTTGACCAGCAGGCGCAGCAGCGGGTCCGGCGGGACCCGGGCGGCGGCGGGAACCGACAGCAACACCCGCAGCAGGTCGCTGTCTTGGCCGCATATGAGTTCGGCCAGAAGCTTGCCGCCGATCGCTCCCCGGGTCATCGGGGCTGCGTCCGGGGAGACCAGCGCCCACAGCCCGTCACGGAACTGCCCGAACACGGCGCCGTCGTTGCGGGTGAAGCCGAGAACACCTCCCCAGGTCCCGGTGAACGCGATGTCGCCGAGGTCGGGCCAGCGGGCGGCGATACTGCGGCGATGGACCGCCGCCATCTTCTCGACCAAGGGTGCAGGATACTGCCCGGTGCGCGCATAGCGCAGGGAATTGCGCATCAGGATCCGACGGTCACGCGTCAACCGCACGGTGCTGCCATTGGGATGCGCCGGAAGCAGTCCGAACTCGGAACCGTTCCCCAGCATCGCGGTCTGGTGGTCGGGCAGCGGTTCGGTGAGGCTGGCGAAGGTGGCGATGGGCACCACCCGGGCCGACGCGACCCCCATCCGCCCGGTGGCGACATGGGTGCACAGGATGACCGTCCCCGTTTCGATGACACCGTCGGGGCAGACGAGCCGGTAGCCGCCGCGGGTGTCGATCTCGTGCACCGGGCTGTCCTCGTAGAGGTCGACGTTCACTGGCAGCGAGGTGCCCAGGCCGCGCATCAGCGCCGCCGGCTGGACCAGGGCGGACCCACCGGCCCTGATGCCGGCGAGGTAGTAGCCGGACCCGGTAAGCCGCGTGACCGCGTCGCGTCCGAGATGCTGCCAGTCGACGGCGAGCGCGTCGAAACCCGACCCCACGCCGGCGAGCGCGTCGAGACCGGCCGGGGTGGCGGCGACGTAGACGCGCCCCCAGTCGCTCCACTGGCACCGGATCTGGTGGTCGCGGACGAGCTCGCGCAGCCAGGCCGTGCCGGCCGCAGACAACCGGTCGTTCTTGCGCGCGGTCTCAAGGTGGTGCACGCCACCATGACTGTGGTGATCGAGCAGGAACCCGGCATTGCGCCCGGAGGTCCCGTGACCGAGGCGAGATGCATCAACCAGCGCGATGGAGGCGTGGGGCCTGAGCTCGCCGAGGCGCCGGGCAACCGAGCAGCCGCAGATGCCGGCGCCGACGACGGCGAAGTCGACGCGGATGTCGCCGGTGACCCGGCGTGCAGGCGCCGGCGCCGGCAGGCAGCGGTACCAGCCGCTGCCGGGCCCGTCGTCGGGCAGGTCCCGGGCCCGGATACTGCGCCATGCCATGCCGTCATCCGTTCCACGTGCCGTTTTGCATGAGGCATGGTATGAGCACCTGCCCCTGTCTTCAACGCGGGCCCGGTACTGGAAATACCGGGCGTCCTGTGCGACC
>MPMT01000109.1 GCA_002238645.1 Alphaproteobacteria bacterium bin52
GGGTCGCGTTGAGCAGCACGGTGACGGTACGCCCGTCCGGAACCGAGAGCACGACTTCTTCGGCATGCGCCGCCTTGCCGGTGCGCAGCAGCTCCGCGAGGGGGGACTCGCTCAAGCTGACCTCGCGCCCGTCGGCGCGGCGGAAGGTAAGGACCTCCAGCAGTTCCTCGACGGGGCGCCCCGCCGTGCGCAGGCCCTCCACGATGCGCCGCGCCTCGCGGTTGAACGACACCGGGCGGCCGGTCTGCGCATCGAGCACCGCGACGCCAACCGGGGAGATCTCGATCAGGGCTTCGAGGTCGGACCGTGCGCGGCGCTCGTCGCGGTGGGCGCGGGCGTTGGCGATCGCGGCCGCGGCTTGTGCCGCGAACAGCACCAGCACCTCCTCGTCCTCGTCGGTGAACGCGGGGCCGGTCTCCTTCTCGCCGAGGAAGAAGTTGCCGACCTGCACGCCGCGGTGGCGCATCGGCGCACCCTGGAAGGTGTCGATGATCACCCCGTCGGTGGAGAAGCCAAGCCCGGCAACGTAGGAGCGCATGTCCGACAACCGCATCGGTGCGGGCATTTCGCGCAGCACCTCGAAGATGTTCATGTTGTCGGTCCACGCCACGACCTGCCGTTCCTCCTCGGGCGAGAAGCCGGAGAGGACGGCATCTTCCAGTTGCCCGGTGGCGTCGACGGTGGTGATGACGCCGTAGCGCGCCCCGGTCAGCGCGCGGGCGGCCTCGGCGGTCTCGCGCAGCACGGTGTCGACGTCGAGGCTCGCGCTGATGCGCAGGATGGCCGCGGTGAGCGCGGAATTGCGTGCGCGCAGTGCCTCGATCTCGTGCTCGGGTCCGGCGGTGTCGGTCACTGGTTTCTCCTTCCCGGACCCGGTGCGAGACCCGGGCCTGAACATCTCTTAACCGTGCCGGGCGGTCGTGTGCCGATTCTCACCAACACAGGCGGCGGTTCGGGCGTGTTCGGCCGTGGTGTGACGAATTCGACCCTGATGTTATGGTTTAGACGCTATTTAGTCAACATCGATACGCACATGTTATTCACTTTCAGATATAAGGGGCTGTTCATCGCCTCTTGCCCAGACGCCAAGGAGGGTGCCGTGACGCTCAATCTACATCGAGTTGCCGAGCCGCTTTCTTCGTCGCGGAGCACCGCAGAGGGCTCCTCCACTCGCACGGGCCCGCGCCGCCCGGCAGCGTTCGCAGCCGCACTGGCGGCGGCGGTGCTGATGCTGGGCGGCACGCCAGCGGCGGCAGAGCCGACGTTCAAAACGGACTATGCAAATGTAGGCGCGCCTGCTGGCTACTATATCACCGTAGGTGCCGAGTACCATTTCAACAACCAGGGGACGAACCCGAAGTTCACCGATGTGTCCTTCTCTACCACGGAGTGGTACTCCGACAGCGGTATTACGAGCGACGGCCGTATTTTTGTAGAGATCAAGACGGCGGATGACCTGAACGCCTTGTCTTCGCCTCCGCCCACCCCCTTTACGGCCACGGCGACGATGACCAACGACGAGGGCGAGACGGCCTCGGGCACGTTTACATTCGAGACGTATTGGGCCAGGCAGGAGGACACCTCCTCCACACCGAGCGGACCGGCTCCATCACTGCCGCGACATGGCCATGAGGAAGAGAACGGACGATGTCGAAGGCCTCCTTGAGGCTTGGCCTCCTCGAGGCTTGGCACCGCGGTGCCTCCCTTGAGCAGGCATCGCAATCCTTCGACCAGGGCGGACGGCCACCTGGTGAGGTTGGCGATGGTGCGCTTCCTGACCTTGCCGCCTTCGCGATAGGACTCGCGCAGCAGGATGGCGGGCGGGGAGGAGCGGTTGGGGACGGATTCGATGCACATGGCTACGTACTATCCATGCATCACTCGTGTTGTCATCACATCAATTCACTAGTACGTGGGTATATTCAACAACCCATAAACCCGCAAAAATCTCGCCAGATCACCCACTTGGCTCAACTGGCAGCTCGAAATCTGGGGAACTTCAGTCAACACGGACTGAACCGGTTCACCAGGCTCCGCATATGGACAGTTTGATGATTGTTTCGGTACAGACGGCACTATCGCTGCCAGGCGTCTCCGGGCCTTCGCCGGCTATCGCTGGGATCAGCGTCCAGGGAACGATTTGGCACGCAACGGGAACGGCGCAGGCCTTCGGGGGGTCAGGCTTCGTAAAGGTTGCTGGCAACGACGTCTTCGTTCCAGTCCAGGCCCGTCCCGGGCACATCCGGGATATGCACATGGCTGTCCCTGACCTCATAGGGCCTTTGCAGGATCGGGTCGGCCCAGTCCTGCCACTCCAGCCAGTGCGCGGTTTCGGTCACCCGCATCGCATGGGCGCCAACCTCGGGATAGAGGTGCGTTGACATCGGGATACCGGCCGCACCGGCAATGGCTGCCGCGCGCATCCAACCGGTGATGCCGCCGATGCGCATGAAGTCCGGCATCACATAGTCGCAGGCCTGGCAACCCAATGCCTTGTGCAGGTCGCGCGGTCCGTAGAAGTTCTCGCCGATCTGCAGCGGCGTCCTGAGCTCCCGGGCGAGTTGGGCGTAGCCGTCGAAATTGTCATACACAACCGGCTCTTCCAGCCAGGCCAGGCCCAGGTCGTCGAGCATGTGACACCGGCGCAACGCCTCCGCCATGTCAAGGCCCTGATTGAAGTCGATCATCAGATGCATGTCTTCGCCGACAGTCCGGCGAACGGCCTCGATCGTGGCGAGGTCGTCCCTGGAGTCCTCCCGGCCGAGACGCAGTTTCACGCCCTCGAACTGTCCTTCGTCGCGGAGTTCGACGGCCTCGGCGGCGACTTCGGATGGAGATTGGAGCCAGAGCCCGTTGCTGTTGTAGGCGCGCACCGGACCGGGCGAACCGCCGAGCAAGGTGCATAGCGGCATGCCGGCGGCTTTGGCCAGGGCGTCCCAGGCCGCCATGTCGATGCCGGAAACGGCGATCATCGCCATGCCTTCGTAACCGACGAAGTGCAGCGATTTTCGCGCGGTTTCATAGATTTCGGCCGGCGCCAGCCTGTGGCCCTTGAGCATCGCCCCCATGTCGCGCAAGGCCGGCGCAAGATAGTTCATCGACTTGACGATGTAGGGCTCCAGATAGCTGCGCCCGACGATCCCTTCCTCGGTCTTCAGGTCGATCAGGATGAGCGGCCAGTCCGTAATCGTCGCAATTCTGGCGACGACGGGGCGCTTCAGCCTGAGAACGACGGCGCGCACATCGACGCTGTGGAAGGTCAGCGTTTCAGGCGACATCTATCGCGACTCCGCTGGCGCCGGGCCGACCATGGCGTCCGGCGAGCGGTAGCCTGAGGCGATGTGGGTCTCGATCCAGGACGGATCGTCATCGCGGGGCAGGACAAGGGCGGGCGTGCCCTTGCAGCTCAGCCGGTACAGCAGCCGCGCGTCGTCAGCCTTGTCGATCCCGATCCTGATCGGCGGCGAGTTATGCAGGGACATGTAGTTGTTCCAGATGGTGACATCGCCCGGCGCGTGCAGGTGGTCGTAGCGGAACTGCGGCTGGAGCGCGTGTTTCTCGAGGCCGTCCAGAAAGGCGCGGGAGGCCTCGGGCGTCATGCCATCGACCTCGATCGGGGGCCGAATTCCCGGGCGCGAAGCCCAGACCGGGCTGTGCAGCGACTTGATGCCGGAACGCGGGTCGGTGCGCACGAGCTCAGTGAGCCAGCCTTCGTCGCCCGCGTTCAGTCGGCGGCGGACCCGGAGCGTTTCGAGCCTTGCCCGGTCTTCCGGCGGCAGCGCGGCAAACGCGGCCGCGGTGTCCGCAAAGGCGGTTTCGCCGTTCAGCGGCAGGCGCTTGCGAAGCGCCATGAGCTCGTCGTCGGAACCGGGGTGGTAGGGGGCCGGGCCCGTATCGGCCGGCGGCTCGACCCATTGCCCGTTGGACGCCTCCCGCGCCACCGGCACGTGATGGACGAGGAACATCGACACATAGATGGGCAGCGGCTCATATTCGATATCGGTATGCCAAGAGCCGCCGTTCTTCAGCGTCGGCCCGTCGCTCTCGCCATTGCCCAGCAGGTTCGTCGCAACCAGCACCGCCGGCGATTCGTGCGGCAGGCATTCGACCTGTCCGGGCAGCGTGGCGGCGGCGGCGGCAACCTTCCGCTCCGCATAGGGCAGGTAGGCGATGGCGCCATCGCTGGCGCCGTCCTGCTGCGCCGGCTTGCCGCCGCGCAGGAAGTTCGAGGGATGCGCGACCGGCGCGCCCCAGTGGTTCGCGAAGCGCTCGAACGCCGCGAGCGAAAACCGGTCGAGGTCCTGTCCGGCGAGGGTCATCAGCCGGCAGTGGCTGAGCGTATCAAGCAGCAGTTTCACCTGCGCCGGACGCAAGGGAAGGTTGAGGTCGATGCCGCACACGCGCACGCCCATGCCGCTGACGGCAAGCGGGCGCTCGACCGCCACCTGCTTGCCGAACGCGGCCGCGAACCGGTCCTCCAGGTCCTCCGGCGCGGTATTCAACGGGAACACCTGCATGTCGTCCTCTCTTCGGTCTGTATGGCCCCGGTTCAACGGCGATGCGTTTGTCGTACTATGCGCACCATGAGTGCACAGGACCGGAGGCGCACCGCCATGCTGAAAATATACCACAGCGCGCAGACTCGCGGATTTCGCGTTATCTGGTTGTGCGAGGAACTGTCCGTCCCCTACGAAATCGTGCCGGTGAACTTTGCCGCCGAACATCGCGCCACGCCGGAATGGCGGGCGCTGAACCCGGTCGGCAAGGTGCCGGTCATGGCCGATGGCGATACGCTCATGTTCGAGTCCTGCGCCATGTTGCAATACATCCTCGACCGCTATGGCGAAGGTCGGCTGCAGCCGGCCAGGGACGATCCCGGCTACGCGCACTATCTGCAATGGAGCTGGTTCGCGGAGGCGACCTTCGCCCGGCCGCTGGGCGAGATCGTCAATCATCGCCGTGAGTTCGACCCGGAACTCGGCGCCGTGGTGACGGAGATGAAGAGCCGGGCGACGGCCTGTGTCGCGGCGCTCGATGCGGCGCTGTCCGGACGGCCCTACCTGCTGGGCGACATTATGAGCGCCGCGGACCTGAGCATCTGCTACACCTTGCGCGGCTACCGCCGCATGGTCAGCGAAACGCTGCCCGCGGCGGTTCAGGCCTATTTCGACAGGATGACGGCGCTGCCCTCCTATGCGGCAACGGAGAAGGCGGACGCGGAAACGGCCGCGCGACTGAAGGGCTGACTTTACGGCGCGGCGCCGTACGTGTGGATGAACCGGCGCACACGCTCGATCAAGCGTTCTTCAACTCGGGCGGAAACGTCCACGGAAAGACCGTGATCTCGGCGTTCGGCGCCCGCGAGACGACGTCGACCGAGGTCTGGTGCGGGGAAGCCGGGCTGTTGTCCGGCAGCACGAAAATCGGCGTCCGGCAGTTGTAGATCACGTCGCGCGACACCCTGTAGAGAAAGTCGGGGTTCGACCGGTAAAGTTACCGCTCCCGGGACCTCTGCCTTGACTGGATGAACGCACTCGAAGCCGGCCGCGTCGACGCGGAGATCGAACTGTAAATTGGTGCCCTACCCTGGCACACTCCGACGCCGCCGGGAGGGGACGTACAAGCCATCCCGTACCATGCCTACGTCTGCATCTCCGAATGACCGAGCGGGTGCCCGATCATGGGTAGGCTCTCAACGAGCGCCGCACGCGGGAAGCAAGATGACTGCCGCAGGTATGGATCGGCGAGTGAGATCGATGCCAAAGGAAGCATGGGCGAGGCGGTTGAGGATGGCGGCGGGTCTTGGCGTCCGCGGGATATCAATGGGCAGTGCTGGTGGCCGATCGGACACTGCGGCATTATCTTGCCTGAATATGCTTCGCGGACATGCACTTGGACGAGTTTCTTCGGGCTGACTGAAGCATGCGTCATCACTATGTTCCAGCGTTCCTCCTGAGGGAATGGGCAGCCACTTCAAGTGACCGGATGCTCGAGTCCTTTCGGCTTGATGTGGAAGGGCTTCCCTCCCAGCGTGTTGCTCCCAGGGCGACCGGGTACGAGCAAGACCGCTTATGCACCTTGCTCCGGCATGATCAACATGTTGTAGGTCTTGGGCCTTGCCTTGAGGGCGAGGCCGAACAGTGACCGGAAAGCGGCATGGCGGGTCCTGCGCCGATTGAATCGGAAGACGA
>MPMT01000110.1 GCA_002238645.1 Alphaproteobacteria bacterium bin52
TGCACAGGCCTCCATCGCCACCACGCATCGCGGGTAAGACCCAACCACCTCAAGAACTTTCTCGCGACCCACCTTCCTGCGGAACGCAACCGATCCATCAGCTGTTGCACCGTGCAGCTGGAAACTGTGCTTCGCCAGGTCGATCCCGATCATGCTAACCTCGGTCATGGATGCTCCCTCCCCTGTGTGGGCTTCTGATGTTCCACCTTGGCACACTTCGATGCCGTCGGGAGGGGGCGTCCACCCCATCGCTTACCGGTGGTCGACACAGGCCGCTGGGCAAGTCTTGGCAGCCTCACCGTGGGGGGCAAGACGGATACAATCCGCACACGTCACAGCCGGACCTGTCGTGCCTTTTACGCCGGGCGCGCCAGTATTTCCTTGTTGGATGGCGCGCAGTGTCGCCACAATCGCCTTCCAGGGCAGAACGAGTCACTGGCTTCGAACCGGCCGGCCTCAGATCCCCGGACTTTGCCGCTCCGAGAGATCTGTGACGAGTGTGGGCTCGGGGGGCCGGTCGGTTCGGGATGGGCGCGCGCATGGATGTCGAGACGGGGCGTGACGGCATGTCGGTACGGACGGCAGGGCAGGAGGCGAAAGCTGTGCCGGCTGTGCCGGCTCCGCCGCGTCACCGTACCAACCGGTTCGGCCACGCCGTGTTCTTGGTCGCGCGGATTGCCGCTCCGGTCGCGGTGCTCGCGGGGGCGGTCGGGCTCTTCCAGCACATGCAGTCAACGAGGCCGGCGATTGTGCACAAGCCAACCGAGGAACGGGTCTGGTTCGTCGACACGGTAACGGTGGCCCGCACCGTCGTCACGCCACGGCTGGAACTCTACGGCACCATCGTCGCCGGACGCGAGGTAGAACTGCGCCCGCTGGTATCGGGTCAGGTGGTGCGGGTTGCGTCGGCATTCGCGGAGGGAGGCATCGTCCACAGGGGCGACCTGTTGGTAGAGATCGACCCGTTTGACTACCGGATCGCGGTCGACGAACGCAAGGCGGACCGGGCCGAAGCGCGGGCGCGCCGGCTCGAGATCGAGGTCGACCTCAAGGGCGAGAAGGCGTTGATTGCGCAGGAGCGCGAACTGATCGATCTGTTCCGGCGCAATCTGGAACGGCGCCGCGCGCTGCACGATAGCGGCACCGTGTCCGTCAGGTCACTGGAGAACGCGCAGCGCGCTCTGGTCGACCGGCGCCAGCGGCTGGTCGACCGTCTTCGCCGCACCGCAATTCTGGACGCGCGGCTCACCCAGCAGGACGCGGTGATCGCCCGGGCCGAAGGAGCGCTCGCGCGCGCCGTGCGGGCTTTGCGCGACACGCGGCTCGTCGCGCCGTTCAACGGATTCCTCAGCGGTATCGCGACCGGCATCGGGAAAGCGGTCTCGTCCAACGACCGTATCGCCCGGCTGGCCGACGCCGGGAAGATGGAAGTGCAGTTCCAGGTGAGCGACGCCGAATATGCCCGTCTTGCCCGCGACGGCGCGTTGGTCGGCAGGCCGGTCACGGTCCTTTGGCGGACCCGCGACTGGGACATCCGCTATTCCGCGGTCATCGAGCGGGTCGCCGCAGGGGTATCGAACGGGAGCGGCGGCATCGACCTGTTTGCGCGCCTGCACGAGACAGACACTACGACGCTCCTGCGCCCCGGCGTCTTCGTCGAGGTCGCCATGGCCGACGCCATCTACCGGGATGTCTACCGGCTGCCCGACGAGGGGCTCCACGAGGGCCGCTTCGTCTATGTCGTCGTCGACGACCGCCTGGCGCGGCGCGAGGTGACGCCCGCAGGCCGCATCGGAAACGACATCCTGGTGCGCGGCCGGATCGAAGACGGCGACCGGATCGTGGCGCGCACGTTTCCCGAAATCGGCCCGGGGCTCAGGGTCGGCCTGCCGTCGAGTTCCGAGCACGACACGCCGGCTGCACAATGACCGCATCGCAGGACCCTCCTAAGAAGTTCGGAAGCGAGTCGGCCGGTGCGCTGCGCGCCCGCGCCCGGAACGACCCCATCGGCCTGTTTGCACGCCATCCGACGGCAGCGCATTTGCTGATGGCGCTCATGATTGTTGCCGGATTGTTCGGCCTGGACCGGATGACTACGCAGTACTTTCCGGATTTCGGGATCGACATAATTTCGGTGACAGTGGTGTGGCCGGGTGCCGGCGCCGCCGACGTCGACGCCAATATCGCCCAGGCGATCGAGCGCGAGGTGCGCTTCATCGACGACGTCGAGGCGGTCAGATCCTTCGCCTTCGAGGGCTGGGCCTGGATCTCTGTTGAGTTCGAACCGGGCTCTGACATGCAGGCCGCGCTGTCGAACGTTGAGGCTGCGGTATCCCAGGTCGACACCCTGCCCGCGGACGCCGAGAGGCCGACGGTTCGGCGCGTTGCCCGTTACGACACAGTATCGCGCATCCTGCTCTCGGGACCGTTCTCGGAAGCGGCGCTCAGGGCTCACGCCCGACGGATCCGTGACGGGCTACTGCAACGCGGCGTCAACAAGGTCGATATCGGCGGCCTGAACTCCGAGGAACTACTGGTGGAAATCCGGCCGGAGACGTTACGCCACCTCGGGCTCACGCTGGGGGAGGTCGCGGATGCGATTCGTGTGGCCACCGGGGACACGCCCTCCGGCGGCGTCTCGGGTCTGGCCGAGCGTCAGTTGCGCAGTCTCGGTGCGGATGTTTCGGTCCGTGAAGTCGGCGCGATCGAGATCCGATCGTCAGCCGGCGGTGGCAGGGTCATGCTGCGCGATGTCGCCACCGTGCGTGAGGCCTTCGGCGGCGACTACGTAACCTACTGGCGCGGCCCGGATCGCGCCATCGAGCTGCATGTCCGTCGCGCGCTTACCGACGACGCGCTCGCCCTTGCCGGGACCGTCGAAACCTGGCTCGACGAGATCGAACCAACCCTGCCGCCGACGCTCAGGCTCGAGCGCTTCGATGTCCAGGCCGACCAGATCCGCAGCCGCATCGACTTGCTGCTGTACAACGGTGCCACGGGTCTTGCCATCGTGCTGTTCGTCCTTTTCCTGTTCCTCAACGTGCGCGTCGCCTTGTGGGTCGCGGCCGGCATCCCGGTCTCGCTCGCGGCGGCGATGATGGCGATGTGGCTTGCCGGCTTGTCCGTCAACATGGTGAGTATGTTCGCCATCATCATGGCGATCGGGATCGTCGTCGACGACGCCATCGTAGTCAGCGAGCATGCCGAGGCGCTGCACAGGCAAGGACACGCCCCCGCGCTGGCCGCCGAAGCGGGGGCCCGGCGCATGGCCACGCCGGTTTTCTGCGCGGCGCTCACCACAATCGCGGCGTTTCTGCCGCTCCTGCTCATCACCGACGTAATCGGCGCGATCATCCGCACCGTTCCGCTGGCGGTGATTGCGGTAATCGTCGCGAGCCTCGTCGAGTGCTTCCTGGTTCTGCCTGGCCACATGCGCCACGCGCTCGGCGCGACGGCTCCCCGGAACCGGCCGGCCGGCCGGTTCGCGCCGCTCTTCGGCATCGGCCTGCCGTGGCTCTGGCCGCTCGTGCCATCCGTTCTCGTCCTGCGCCTGCTTGGCCGCATCCTCGTTCGACTCAAGCGCGGCTTCGACAGCGGCTTCGACCGCTTCCGCGACTGGTTCTTCGTGGCGCTGGTGCGCACCGCCATCCGCTGGCGCTACACCACGGTGGCGCTCGCCGCCGGGGTTTTCATCGGCGCCGCCTCCCTCGTCGCCGGCGGGCGCGTCGACTTCGTCTTCTTCGTCGACCCGGAGGCGGACATGCTCTTCGCCACGGCGGAGTTTTCCGCCGGCACGCCCCGGGCGCGGACCCGGGCGATGCTGGCGGAAATCGAGCGCGCGATGCACGACGCCGAACGGCACCTTACCGGCGCAGAGGGGAATCTCGTACGCTTCCACTACACCGTGCTGGGCAAGCCGCTCGGACCCGTGGGCAGTGAATCCTGGGTGTCCGGCCATCATGTCGGCGGACTGACCGTCGAACTCGTTCCGGCCGACGAGCGGACCGTCTCCTCGGACGTGTTCCTCGAGGCCTGGAAGCAGCGCATCGACGCGATGCCGGGGCTCAGAATGGTCAAGATCACGACGCCCACCGCCGGCCCGCCCGGGCGCGATATCGATGTCCGGCTGACGGGCGCCCGGACGGCCGTGCTCAAGCGGGCCGCCGAGGAACTGAAGGTCCTGCTCGGGACCATACCGGGAGTCGTGGCAAGCGAGGACAACCTCGCTTGGGGCAAGGCCGAGACGATCGTCGAGCTCACCCCCCGGGGCCAGGCGCTCGGCTTCACCGCAGAAAGCGTCGGGCGGGAATTGCGCCACGCCTTCGAAGGCTTGATCGCCCGCCGTCTGGCCCGCAGCGAGGACGAGGTTGCGGTTCGGGTGCGCCTGCCCGAGGACCGGCTGACCGCCGCGACACTGCACCGTCTGCATTTGCGGGCACCGGATGGCCGGTTCGTACCGCTCGGGGCCATCGCCGCCATGCGCCAGAACCACGGCTTCGCCCGCATCAAACGCGAGAACGGCGCCCACGAGGTGGCCGTGACGGCAGATCTCGACACCGCTGTCGTCACGACGCCACAGGCTATTGCCGAGATGAAGAAGGCCGGACTCGAAGAACTCGCCCGGCGCCATGGCGTCGAGTACCGCTTCGAGGGACGCGACCGCGAGCAGAGGCGCACGTTCCGGGACATGGCCCTCGGGGCCAGCATCAGCCTTGTGCTGATCTACATCGTACTGGCCTGGGCCTTCGCGGACTACACGCGCCCGCTAGTGGTCATGTCGGTCGTTCCGCTGAGTATCATCGGCGCGGTGCTCGGCCACTGGGCAATGGGCTACGATCTGACCATCCTGAGTCTGATCGCACTCGTCGGTCTGTCCGGAATCGTGGTCAACAACTCGATCATCCTCGTATCGAGGGTGTCCGAACGCATTGCGGCCGGCGAGGCGTTCTTCGATGCCATCGCACATGGCGCGCGCGACCGCCTGCGCGCAATTCTCCTGACCTCGGCGACCACCGTCGGCGGTCTCACGCCGCTCATGTTCGAGACCGACATCCAGGCCCAATTCCTGATCCCCATGGCCGTCACGCTCGTCTTCGGACTGATAGCCGCGACGGTACTCGTCCCGGTGGTCGTGCCCGCTTTGATCGCCATTCAGGGCGATATCGGCAGTATTTTTCGGGACCGCAAGTCCCGCGCTGCGAGGCTGCCGGATCAGGTCAACTAGCCGGAAGTTCATCGGATCTGCAGTGGACGGGTTTGTTCCACCGTCGTGATTTGACGCGATTGTTGGGCTGAAGGCCGTGGTCTCAATCTGTCATGTTTATGGGAACAGTCCGGTCCGGGTTGACCTCCAGGAGTTCAAAGGCGCGGCTCTGCAGCCTGGTCCGCCGGGTGACGATGGTGGTGCGATCCTTGCTGGCGCCAGACAGGCGGATGACGTTGACGACGACGCTGGCGAGATCGTCGATGAGGGTCCGGAAGCTGTGCACCGGCAGACCGTCGGGGGTTTCCCTGATCTGGGCCTTGCGCTTGCCTGACGGCGACGGTCGAGCCTTCTCCACCGGCGTGGCGCGCTGGCGCCGCGCCGCCTGTCGGTCATCGTCCTCGAAGAGCAGCGGCGCGAGGCGCTGTCGCATGTGCCATTCCACGTAGTAGGCCAGCATGCACAGGAACACATGTCCGCGGACATGATCCTCGGTGTAGACCCGGACCGGCCGGATCTTGAGGTCGGTCTTGGCGACGCGGAAGGCGCGCTCCACGGTGGCAAGGCTCTTGTAGGCCTCGACAGCGGCATCGGGCGCGATGTTCTTGAGACTGGTGCGGATGACGCAGACCCCGTCCAAGCGGGCCTCCTGATCGATCCTGTCCTGACGACGGCGCCAGGTCAGGGAGGTGTCGGTGATGGTGATGTCGAAGTGCTTTTCGACCTTGCGGCGGTTGGCGTCGCGACCGACGCGGTGGCCGATCCTCGCCGCCCCTTTCAGGGTTCCGGCACGGACCGATGCGGCGATCGTCTCCAGCACCTCCCCGGTGGCCTCGAGCAGGGCCTCGCGCTTGCGCCGGCGTTCCTCTCGCAGGCGCG
>MPMT01000024.1 GCA_002238645.1 Alphaproteobacteria bacterium bin52
AGGTCCGCAAGACACCGGCGAGATGCGGACCGACCGGGACCAGCCGGCTCTTGTAGAACTTGGTGTCGCGCACCGTCAGCACGGCCTCGGCGAGGTCGACATCCGCCACGGTCAGGCGGCACGCCTCTCCGCGGCGCAATCCGGTTCCGTACAGAAGCAGGATCAGCGTGCGGAACGTCTCGGCGTCGAGCTTGCGCGCGTCGCGCCGGCACCCGTCGATGACGCCGAAGATTCGCTTCAACTCGTCATGGGAATAGATGTAGGGCGGCGCTGACCGGGGCCGCGGCGGTTCGTTGCCCGGCAACGGCGAGCACGACGCATATCGTCGGCTGATTGCGTAGCGGTAAAACCCCGCGAGGGCGCCGTAGCGAGTGGCACGGGAGCGGGTCAACGGTCCGTTGCCGGCGAGGAACGCCCTCACCTGGGCCTCGGTTACCGCATCGCACTCGGTGTCCAGGCGAAAGCCCTTGCAGAAGCTGTTGAGCAGGTAGACGCCGGAGACGAACTTCACGCCATGGCTCCGCTGCCATGCGATGTAGTGATCGATCGCGTCCCGCAGGGTAGTCATGCCAGACCCTCCAGATCGAAGTCGGCGACGACCTCGCGCAGGGCCTCAAGACGGACCTTTGCATAGACCGAGGTAGACGCGATGCGGCGATGCCCGAGGTAGTCGCCGACGGTCTTCATCGGCAGGCCGTGGTCGAGGAGATGCTGGGCGGTGGCGTGCCTGAGCACATGCGCGCCGCGGCGCCTTGCCTTGAGACCAAGACGATCCAACCGCCGACCAACGATCTCGGAGAGGGCACTGGTGCGTAACGGCCGGGTCGGAGCGCGGAGGGTCAGGAACAGGGAGCGTTCAGGCCAGCGGGGGCGGATATCGACGAGGTAGCGCAGGATCGCCTGCCCGACGCCGTGGGACAGCGGATACAGATCGGTTCGTCCCAGCTTGCTCCGGCGAACGCGTATCGCTTCCTGTTCCCAGTCGAGGTCGTCCAGCTGCAGGCCGCACACCTCTCCGGCCCGCAAGCCATATCCGATGAGAAGCATCAGGATCGCGCGATCCCGCTTGTCGACCGGTCGCTCTCCCTCGGTGCTGGCCAGCAGGCGCCGGACATCATCGCGGGGCAATCCCATCGGGATCGTGTCGTCCCTGTAGACCCTCGAAGGAATGACACCTTCGGCCAGGCCAGACCTGCAAAAGCCCCGATCTTCGCTGAAGAAAAGGAAGGCCCGTACATAGCGCGCGTAGTTGTTGATCGTCGCCCGCTTGCACGATCCGCTGGCCATCTTCGCGGCGAGGAACTCGTCGACATCGACCATCTCGGCCGCTGTCAGCGGGACATTCCGCACCGCCAGTCTGTTCAGGAAATCGGCAACCGCCTGACACCGGCCGAGGATCGTTCCTTCCGACAAGCCTCGCTCGTCGCGCATCCAGGCGGTGAACGCTCCAATCTCGACAGCGTAGGGGTGGCGAGCTTCGGCGGGTTCCTCGACACGGTCCAGAAAACGCAGCCATCGAACAGCGTATCCGAGGAACTCGCTTGACGCCCTCGGCCGGGTCCGCTGGCCGCCGGAATGTTCCTCGCGACCAAACCGCGCCTCGGCGACGGCGGTGAGTTGGGGCAACGTCACCGTTTCGCCTTCCTGCAAGCCGAGGAGACGAACCAGGCTCAGCTGACAGTAAGCAATCCTGTAGAGCGTGTAGGGGGCGGCGCCGCCGTCGGCCACATGGACCAGATACCTGAGCCGATCCTTGTAAAGCGGCGCCGACCGATACTTCTCAATCGTGTGCGGTCGCTCGAACAACTTCTCGAACATGGTCGTGCCTCCTTGAGCGGGAAAGCACGATCATCCAACGGGAACCTGTGTCCCGGAATATGTTGCGGCTACGTGGCGCAATCCCTTGCTGGGAGCGGGGTAGCGGGTTCACCGAAACATAGCGGCGACCGCGACATAAGCAGTGATGTGTTATGTAGAACATATCACTGCGACTTCGAGGCCCGTCGGCACTGGCAGATCGTCGAGGATCGTCTGGCGGGCCGCCCGTACATGCTGGGCGAGCATTACTCAATCGTGGACATGGCCGTCTGGGGCTGGGGGTCGCGGCTGGCCTACATGCTGGGGGATGACCGGATCATGGAGATCTACCCGAGCGTGGACAGGCTGCTTCGCGAGATTGACGCCCGCCCGGCAACGGAACGGGCGCAGGCCCTGGCAGCGTCCCACCCCTTCAAGGCGGTGTTCGACGAGGAGGCGATGCGCGCCCTCTTTCCCCAGATCTTCGCGCCCGACCCGGACTGATCCATGTCCGGACCTGTTCCGGCCCACGCCTGCCGCTCGCCTGCGCTTCGCCCGCCGCCTCACGACGACCGACAGATGGTTCGCGGAGGAAGTGGTGGTTACCTTACTCTTCCTGCCGGGACTTTCGCCCGGCGACATTCCGCCAGCTAGCCTGGCGCACCAACCATCGATATAGACCCCTGCTATAACCCGACCCACACCAACCGAAATCCGCAAGAGGACTGTCCGGATGGAAAATGCCGAAACCATCGTGTTTCTCTACAGCGCGTCCCACGTTCCGGACCTTGTCCGCGACGCGGCGATGAAGCAGGTTCCGTCCGGGTTCCGGCTCGAACTGTGCGAATCCGCCACCGATGCCGGCACCCGCCGTGACCGGGTCGCCGAGGCGGACTATCTGATGCTCTACGGGGTCGGTTTCGATGATGTCGATGTGGCGGACCGGGTGCGACTGCTGCAGATCCTGAGCGCCGGATACGACCGGCTGGATGTTCCGGCACTGACCGCGAAGGGCATTCCGCTCGCTACCAACGGCGGTGCCAACGCACCGACAGTCGCCGAGCACACGCTGATGCTGATGCTCGCCGTCTATCGCAAGCTGCCGCTGCATCATGGCGAACTGGTCGGCGGAAACTGGTTGGGACACCGCGAGGCGCTGCGCATGTTCGAGCTGCGCGGCAAGCGGGTCGGTATCGTCGGTTTCGGCAAGATCGGCCGTGAGGTCGCGCGCATGGCTCGCGGCTTCCTCGCCGAACCGGTCTATGTCGACGTGATGGCAGCGGACCCCGACGTCGAACGGGAACTCGGTGCGCGCCGTGTCGAGCTTGACGAGCTGCTGGCGACCAGCGACATCGTCACCCTGCACACGCCACTGACGGAGGGTTCGCGCGGACTGATCAACGCCGCGACGTTCAGGGCAATGAAGTCGTCGTCGGTCCTGATCAACACCTCGCGCGGCGAGATCGTGGTCGAGGACGACCTCGTGGAGGCGCTGCGGTCGGGCGAGATCGCCGGTGCCGGTCTCGACGTGTTCCAGACGGAACCTCTCGGAGCCAGCCCGCTTGCCGCCATGGACACCGTGGTGATGACGCCGCACACGGCGGGGACCACCATCGACACCTGGTGGCGGCGCCTCGATTTCGCCTTCGGTAACATCCGCAGAGTGTCCACGGGAGAGGCGCCCGGATTCGTGGTGAATCCGGACTACGCGTCGTCCTCCGGGCAATCCTGAGAGCGCCGGATCCGCGGGATCAGGGCTCGGAGCAGAACAGCTCGTAGAGCACCTCGATCACCTGGCGCGGCCGGTCATCGGTCAGGCTGTAGTAGACCGTCTTGCCGGCACGCCGCGGTGTGACCAGTCCCTCCAGGCGCAGGCGGGAGAGCTGCTGTGAGACAGCGGTTTGCCGGATCGCCAGCAACTGCTCGAGCTCGGTGACGGATTTTTCACCCGATGCGAGGTGGCACAGGATCATCAGGCGGCCCTCGTGGCTGATCGCCTTGAGGAACTGCGACGCCTTGCGGGCGCTCCGGCGCATCGCTTCGCGATCCTCGGACGACATGGCACCGTCCGGGACGGGAAGCCCGCCCGGCGAATCATGTCCCGTGGTGCTGTTCACGTTCCTGCCTGGTGCCTCCCTGGTGTCCCGAACGCAGGGTTCGGATTGATGAGAGGGGAGCGTCCTTTCGCGAGACATGGTGATGCGGCCGTCGGTGGAGATCAAGTTGACTGTGGAGGAGCACAGCGAGCCCGGGCACCTGGCGCGGCGGCGCACGGTCCGGCGTGGCCGGTCGTATCGGACGCAGGTCGCGATACCCGCGACCGGGGGCCTGACCAACCCGCAGATCGACAACGCGCCTGACGTGACCGACCGGACTGTCGGGAAGGGGCGCAGCCGGTTCGCCGAACACCGTCCTGGCGGGCCTGGCGGCGAGCCGCGCTCTCCGGGCGTTCACGGCGCAACGACCATGATGCCGTGGCCGGGCTGGCGCGCAGGATGGCGGAGGAGACGCCTCGTGGCGCGACTCGCTGGAGCTCGTGCTCGCTGTTGCACGCGGGAGTGTATGGCGCCGTCGACGATCAGCCGCACCGCAGCGAGGCCTTCAGGCTCTCGGTGGACCCGTCCTTTGTGGACAGGACATGCGACTTCGACGGACTGTGCGTGGAACCACCGCAGTGCGCCATGGTCCCTCGCGTGGACGGGAAGTCGCAGGTTCGGCCCCCGGATCGTATCCGGCCGCCGTGGCCCGGCCGGGTCGGGCGCTTCTTCGCCGAGCTGATGGACAAACGGGTCCGGCGCGGCGTTCATCGATCAACCGGCGAACCCGAGCGTGCAATCACCGATTGCATCGAGACCCCGGATCGGCGGCACGGTACGGCCGATGAGATCCTCACATCCATCAGACGCTCATGCCCCGGGGCCCCTTGAGACCGCTGCCGCAACCACTTCACGACGCCACGAAACTCGCGATCGCGAGACAGGTCTCACCTGGTTGTCCCGGTTCCGGACAGGTCGATGTCGGCCCGGGCCAGCAGCGTGCCGAGCAGCCCCCAGAAGAAGTCTTCGCCGGGATAGCCCTCGATGCGCCCGACCTCCGAGCCGTCACGAACCAGCACGAAGGTCGGTGTGTAGAGGATGCGGCTGGCCAGCCTCACGCCGGCGGGAGGGTCCCGGTGCACGTCAAAGCGCAGAAGCGGCGCTGCCCGGCCCTCGGGTGTCTTCGGATAGATCCCGGAAATCTCCCGGTCCCACCGCGCACACCACGGGCACCCCCGTTCCTCGGCCATGAGCAACATGGTCTGGGCGGGCGCCGGAACCGACCACAGCACGAGCAGCAGCAGTGGTGTCATCAACCGCATGTGATCCTCGACCCGGGCCGGACTGAGATCGCAGCATACCGGGTTCGCGGCCGCGATGCAGGCGTAACGGCCCGCTGGCTTGCCGTGCAGCCGCCAACGGGACTATGCAGACAACAGCGCACTGGCAATTCACCGCGTGGATGGCGTCGGCACAATGTTTGACGTGACACTGGTCGGGGCACTGCTTGCCGGATTGCTGTCGTTTCTCTCGCCGTGCGTCCTGCCGATCGTGCCCTTCTATCTGGGCTATCTTGCGGGTGCCGGGGCCAACCTGGTCACCGCCGGGGCCGAGATCACGTCGGCGGTCCGCCGCCGGTCCATCCTGGTCGCCGTGCTGTTCGCGCTCGGCGTGATCACCGTCTTCATGGGACTGGGTGCTGCGGCCACGACGTTCGGCCAGCTGGTCCGCGAGTACTTCGACGTACTGCGCTGGGCCGCGGCCGGCGTCATCATCGTCATGGGGCTGCATTTCCTGGGCGTGGTCCGGATCGGACTGCTGTACCGGCAGTTCAGCGCTGCCGGCGGCACCGGCAGGGTGAGCCTCCCCGGCGCCTACGTCATCGGGCTCGCCTTCGCATTCGGCTGGACGCCTTGCGTCGGGCCGGTGCTGGCTGCGATCCTGTTCATTGCCGCCGGCCAGGACACGGCGTTCGAAGGAGCGGCACTGCTCTTCGTCTACGGAGCCGGAATGACGGCACCCTTCGTGCTTGCGGCCCTTTTCATCGGCCCGTTCATGCGCTGGATGGCGGGGTTCCGTCACCACCTGCCGGTGATCGAGAGGCTGACCGGGGGACTGCTCGTGCTGTTCGGTGTCCTGATCGCGACCGATACCGTCAACCTGATTGCGTTGTGGATGCTGGAAACCCTGCCGTGGTTCGCAACCATCGGCTGACCGGGACCGGCCGGGAGAAGGGAGGAATCCATGCTTCGCCTGAGTGTCATCCTGCTGGCACTGCTGTTCGGCTCTGCGGCCGTGGCCGAAGAACTCGGTGATGACGGCCTGCACAAGGCGCCCTGGATGCGCGATACCTTCAAGGATCTTGCCGAGGACCTCGCCGAAGCCTCCGGCGAGGGAAAGCGCCTGCTGCTGCTGTTCGAGCAGCGTGGCTGCGTCTACTGCACGCGGATGCACGAAGAGGTGTTCCCCGACCCCGACGTGACCAGGACCATCACCGACAGCTACTTCGTGGTGCAGCTTAACCTGTACGGCAATACCGAGGTGATCGATTTCGATGGCGAGACGCTGAGCGAGAAGGCAGTCGCGCGCAAGTGGGGCATCCTGTTCACGCCGAGCATGATGTTCATGCCGGAATCGGTCCCGCAGGGGCGGTCGGCGTCCGAGGCCGCGGTCGCGGTGATGCCCGGGGCCTTCGGCAGGGGGACGACGCTCGACCTGCTCACCTGGGTGGCGCAGAAGCGTTATCTGCTGGACACCGACGAGGACTTCCAGCGCTACCACGCGCGCCGCATCCGCGAACGCAATGACGTGTCCACCGATTGATCCGGCCGGCCGGATCCCACATATGCAAATACTCATGTATGTGAATTTGCATTGCGTCCGGCCTGCGCTATGACTACACGTGGAGTATGGGCGCAGGTGACGACACGGCGTTTCGGGGAGGGCTCATGCGACCGGTGATCGGGCTGACGACAGGGCTCGTGCTGGGGCTTGTCCTGGTCACGGTGGTGGCGGCGGAGAGCGTCACGCCAGGTGCGGTGGTCTTCGTGGAAGGCGCGGTCGAGCGTTCCCTGAGCGGAAAGCCCGGTAACCCGGAGGCGGGCGCGCTGATCATGGACAAGGGGGCCGGGAACTGCATCGCGTGTCACCAGGTCACCGGGCTGGCGCACCTGCAGTGGCACGGCGAGATCGGGCCCTCGCTCGACGGCGTGGCCGAACGCTGGTCGGAAGCGGAGATCCGCGGCATCGTTGCCGATGCCAAGGTCATGTTCGAGGGATCAATGATGCCGTCGTTCTACCGGACCGAGGATTTTATCCGCATCGGCGATGCGTTTACCGGCAAGCCACTCGAGGGCGAGGTGCAGCCGCTGCTGTCCGCGCAGCAGGTGGAAGATGTCGTCGCCTACCTGATGACGCTCAGGCAGGAGTGACGCCAGGCAACGGGAGAGATCGATGGAACTGACACGACGAGACTTGCTTGTGCTCGGCTCGGGCGCCGTGGCGGCCGCCGGCACCGGCAGTCTGCCCGCCTTCGCGACGCCGACCGAGGATGCGATCGCGGCGCTGACGGGAAACGTGGTGCCCGGTGAGGGGGTGATTGCCCTGAATGCCCCGGAGATCGCGGAGAACGGCAACACGGTGCCGATCAGCGTCAGCGCGCCCGGTGCGGCGCTGGTCGCGCTGTTTGCCGACGGCAACCCGGTTCCGGATGTCGCGGTCATCAGGTTCGGACCACTCAACCCGACCCGCACGGCGTCGACCCGGATCAGGCTCGCCAGGACCCAGAACGTGATTGCGGTGGCGCAGATGGAGGACGGGTCGTTCCAGATGGCGCGGGCGGCGGTCAAGGTGACCATCGGCGGCTGCGGCGGCTGAGGCAACAGGGGGAAGACAGGATGGCAAAGGGTGTGAAGCCCCGGGTCAAGGTTCCGAAATCCGCAAGCCCGGGCGAGACGATCACGATCAAGACCCTGATCCGTCACAAGATGGAAAGCGGCCAGCGCAGGGACAAGCAGGGGACCCTGATTCCCCGCTCGATCATCAACCGCTTCGTGGTCGACTTCAACGGCCAGAACGTGATCGACGTGACCATGCAGCCGGCGATCTCCACCAACCCGTATTTCCAGTTCGATGCCGTCGTTCCGGAGGCAGGCGAGTTCACCTTCACCTGGTACGACGACGACGGATCCGTCTACACCAAGTCCAGGAAGATCAAGGCCGGGTAACGGTGTGCGTTGTCGCACCGCGCGGAGCGGGAAGGGGTTCGTGACGTTCGGGCCCGGGATAACCGGCGCGCTCTGCGTTGCCGCGACGCTGTTGGCCAGCGCACCGGTCCTCGCCGGTCCCGGCCCCGACGACGATGAACTCGTCGTCAACGGAAAGATCGTGATGGTGACGGAGACCAGCCCTCCGGCGCATGTGGAGGGTTTCGACAGGATATGGTCAGGCTGGCGGTTCCGTACCGACGAGACCCAGGCCATGCAGATGGACGACTTCGACAATCCCGCCACGCTCTTCGTCGAGGCCGCGGCGGGGGTCTGGTCGATGGCGGACGGCAGCGCGGGCAAGTCCTGCGCGTCATGCCATGACGATGTCTCCACCATGGCCGGTGTGAAGGCGGTGTATCCGAAATGGAATCGGGCGGAGGGCGAGGTCCGCAGCATCGAGATGCAGGTCAATGACTGCCGCACCACCCGGATGGGTGCCGAGGCGTGGCAGTACGATGGCGGGGAGATGACCAACACGGTCGCGCTGCTGGCGTCGGTTTCGCGCGGCATGCCGGTCAATGTCGCCATCGACGGGCCGGCAAGGGAAACATGGGAGCGCGGCAGGGAGATGTACTACACGCGTTTCGGGCAGCTCGAACTGTCTTGTGCCAACTGTCACGAGGACAACTACGGCAACATGATCCGGGCCGATCACCTGAGCCAGGGACATACCAACGGGTTTCCGGCCTACAGGCTGAAGAACACCAGGCTGAACTCGGTGCATTCCCGGTTCAATGGGTGTGTGCGGGACACCCGCGCCCATACCTTCGCCCCGGGTTCGCCCGAGTTCGTCGCGCTTGAACTCTACGTCGCCTCGCGGGGCAACGGACTGAGCATCGAGGGACCGTCCGTCCGCAACTGACCGGTGTGCCGTCCCGTGCCGGGAGGTGCGGGGTGGCTCCCTGTAATGGACACGTGCTCACATTCGGATTGGTAAAGGGCCATGAGCAGATGATCTCGAGACGCGACTTTCTCCAGGCAGGCATGGCCGCTTCCGCCCTGCTCGGGGCCTCGGGCTTCGGCAACTGGGCCCGCGTCGCGGCCCGCCAGAGCCTCAGCCAGGAGCAGCTGCTCGACTTCCGGAACTTCGGCAACGTGACGCTGATCCACGTCACCGACATCCACGCCCAGCTCAAGCCGGTCTACTTCCGCGAACCTTCGGTCAATATCGGCGCGGGCGACAATCGCGGCGCCGTTCCGCATGTCACCGGCGCCGACTACCGGCGGCTCTACGGCATTGCCGACGGCAGCCCCTCGCACTATGCGCTCAGTTCCGACGACTTCGCGGCACTCGCACGCGGCTACGGCCGGGTCGGCGGACTCGACCGGATGGCAACCGTCATCAACGCGATCCGTGCCGATCGCCCCGACGCGCTGCTGCTCGACGGCGGAGACACCTGGCACGGCTCCTATACCTGCTATCACACCGCCGGCCAGGACATGGTGAACGCGATGAACGCGTTGCGCCCGGACGCGATGACGTTCCACTGGGAGTTCACCCTCGGCTCGGAGCGAGTGCGCGAACTGGTCGGGAGCCTGCCGTTCGCCGCCCTCGGTCAGAACATCTTCGATGCCGAGTGGGACGAGCCGGCCGAGCTGTTTGCGCCCCATGCCGTGTTCGAACGCGGGGGTGCGAGGATCGCCGTCATCGGCCAGGCCTTTCCCTACACGCCGATCGCCAATCCGCGCTGGATGTTTCCGGAGTACTCGTTCGGCATTCGTGACGAACACATGCAGGAGATGGTCGACGAGGTCCGCGGTAATGGCGCCGACTGCGTGGTGGTGCTGTCGCACAACGGGTTCGACGTCGACAAGAAGATGGCGGGAATCGTCTCCGGAATCGACGTGATCCTGTCGGGCCACACACATGACGCGCTCCCCGAACCGGTCCTGGTCGGCAGTACCATCATCGTGCCGTCGGGCTCGAACGGGAAGTTCGTCAGCCGGATCGATCTCGATGTCCGGAGAGGCGGGATGCTGGGGTGGCGGCACCGGCTGATCCCGGTCTTCGCCGATGTCATCGCGCCGGATCCGGCGATGGCCCGGCTGATCGAGGCCGAGCGCGCGCCTCACCTCGAGGCACTGGGCGAGGTGATCGGGCACACCGGCTCGCTGCTCTACCGGCGTGGCACCTTCAACGGCACATGGGACGATGTCATCTGCGATGCGCTGCTGGCCGAACGCGATGCCGAGATCGCGCTGTCTCCCGGCGTGCGCTGGGGGCCGGCGCTGATCCCGGGCCAGGCGATCACGCGCGAGGACATCTGGAACGTCACTTCGATGACCTATGGCGCGGCCTACCGCACCGAGATGTCGGGAGCATTCCTCAGGGAGGTGCTCGAGGATGTCGCCGACAACATCTTCCACCCCGACCCCTATTACCAGCAGGGTGGCGACATGGTCCGTACGGGTGGCATCGGCTACCGGGTGGAGATCGACAGGCCCCGGGGATCCCGGATCAGCGACCTCGTGCTGCTGCGGACCGGCGAGGCCATTGACCCGGCGCGCACCTATGTTGTTGCCGGCTGGGCATCGGTCAACGAGGGTGCCCGGGGGCCGCCGATCTGGGACGTTGTCGAGGCCCATGTCCGCAGGCTCGGGACGGTCACAGTCACGCCCAGCAATGCCGTCACCGTCGTCGGCGGATAGGCGGGCAGAAGGAGGAATGCCATGACAGCGCGGATCAGTCGTCGCGGACTGCTGGGCGGAGGCCTCGTTGCGGGCGCCGTCACCGCGATCCCGACCATGGCCGATGCGGCTCCCGATCCCCTGATCACACGGTTGCAGGACTGGGCCTCGACCCTCGGTGACGGGGTGGACGCGGTCCCCTACGGCATGCCGACCGAACACGAAAAGCATGTCGTCAGACGCAATGTCGGCTGGCTGACGGCCGATACCGTCTCCTCGGTCAACTTCACGCCGATCCACGCGCTCGACGGGACCATCACTCCGCAGGGATGCGCGTTCGAGCGGCACCATTCCGGTGCGATCGATGTCCGCAAGCAGGACTGGCGCCTGCTGATCAATGGCATGGTCGACACGCCGACGGTGTTCACCTATGCGGATCTCGAGCGGTTTCCCCGGGTCAACCGGGTGTGTTTCTGTGAATGCGCGGCCAATACCGGCATGGAATGGGCCGGGGCGCAGCTGAACGGTGTCCAGTTCACCCACGGCATGATCCACAACATGGAATACTCGGGGGTGCCGCTGCGCACCCTGCTCGAGGAAGCCGGTCTCGGGGCTGCGGGCGTGGTTGCCGGCAAGTGGATCTATGTCGAGGGGGCCGACTCCTCGTCCAACGGACGGTCCCTGCCGCTCGAGAAGGCGCTTGACGATGTCCTCGTCGTATTCAAGGCCAATGGCGAGGCCCTGCGCAAGGAGCATGGCTACCCGGTCCGGCTGGTGGTCCCGGGCTGGGAAGGCAACCTGTGGGTGAAGTGGCTGCGTCGCGTGGAGGTGCTGGAGGTACCGGTGGAAAGCCGCGAGGAAACCTCGAAATACACCGATACCCTGGCCGACGGGACGTCGCGCAAGTGGACCTGGGTGATGGATGCGAAGTCGGTTATCACCTCGCCCAGTCCGCAGTCACCGATTGCGCACGGTCCCGGACCGCTGGTGATATCCGGCCTCGCCTGGTCCGGTCACGGGCGCATCATGCGCGTCGACGTGTCGCGCGACGGCGGGATGAACTGGGAGACGGCGCGACTGGCCGGTCCCGGCCAGGACCGGGCGCTCACGCGGTTCTATCTCGACACGAAGTGGAACGGCGAGGAGATGCTGCTGCAGTCCCGTGCCATCGACGAGACCGGTTATGTGCAGCCGACCAAGCGGCAGCTGCGCGAGGTCCGGGGCCTGAACTCGATCTACCACAACAACTGTATCCAGACCTGGCATGTCAAGGCCGACGGGGTGACCGAGAATGTGGAAGTGTCCTGAACTGGTCGTGGTGGCGGCGCTCCTGATTGCGTCGCCGGCCCTGGCGTCGGACCGGTTCGGTCTCGGTCGTCCGGCGTTGCCCGAGGAGATCGCGGCGTGGGATGTCGATATCCTGCCCGACGGCACCGGCCTGCCCCGGGGCAGCGGCACCGTGGCGCTCGGCGAGGAGCTGTTCAGCGAGAAATGCGCTGCCTGCCATGGCGAGTTCGCGGAAGGCGTGGACAACTGGCCGGAACTCGCCGGCGGCGTGGATACCCTGGCGGACGAGGACCCGGTCAAGACCGTCGGGTCGTACTGGCCGTACCTTTCGACGGTGTGGGACTACGTCAATCGCTCGATGCCCTACGGTGCAGCTCAGACACTCCCGCCCGACGAGGTCTACGCGATCGTGGCCTACATCCTGTACTCGAACGATCTGGTCGACGAGGAGTTCGAACTCAACCACGAGACCTTCGGGGAGATCGAGCTGCCCAACGCCGACGGGTTCGTCGTCGATGACCGGCAGGAGACCGAGTATCCCGCCTGGCGGGGCGAGCCGTGCATGCGTGACTGCAAGGACGCCGTGACCATCACCATGCGCGCCACGGTGCTCGACGTCACGCCGCAGGACGAAACCGCGGATGCAGTGGCTGCGGTAACCGCGGCCCCGGTCGCCGCGCCGGCGGCCGCCGCACAGCCCGACCCGGCGCTGGTCACTGCGGGAAAGAAAGTGTTTCGCAAATGCAAGGCCTGTCATACCGTCGGTGATGACCGCAGGAACCGGATCGGGCCGACACTCTCCGGCGTGTTCGGGCGCAGGATGGGTGACGTGGAAGGGTTCAGGTACTCGAAGGTGTTCCGGCAGGCGGCAGAGGAGGGCCGGGTGTGGGATGACGCGGAAATGGCGGGGTTTCTCGCTAATCCCAGGCGGTACCTGAAGGGCACAAAGATGGTGTTCGCCGGGCTGAGGAAGGACGCCGACATCGAGGCCGTGATCGCCTACATCAGGAGCAAGGGGGGCTGAACCGGCATGCGCGCCGTCATCGCCGGCAGCGGAAACGAGGGGGCTGAATGAGCGCGGATCCGCGGATCCTGATCCTGCTGGTCGCGATCGCGATCCATGCCGGGGCGGCGCAGGCGCAGTCCGGCGATGCCGAAGCCGGCCGCGCGGTCTTCGGCGAGTGCGAGGGCTGTCACGAAATCGGCGCCGGAGCCCGGCACGGGATCGGTCCGCACCTGAACGGCGTGTTCGGCCGGCCGGCGGCCAGCCACGAGACCTTCGCCTACTCGCCGGCGTTCCTGGGCCTGCGGGACCGGGGCCTGGTCTGGGACGAGACATCGCTGGAGCAGCTGCTGGAGGATCCCGAGGCGCTCGCCCCCGGCTCGCCGATGGGTTTCGACGGTCTCCCGGACATCGTCGACCGGCGCAACCTCATCGCGTTCCTGCGCGGGATCGGTGACGGGTCCCGCATTGCGGGGACGGGAGGCGACCGGGATCATGGTGTCGACCCGGCGGTTCTCGCGATCCAGGGAGACGCGGAATACGGCGCCTGGCTAAGCGGGGAATGCGTCACCTGCCACCGGGCTGACGGCGGCGACGCGGGGATTCCGTCGATCGTGCGCTGGCCGCCGGACCGGTTCGTGATCGCGATGCATGCCTACAGGACCGGGCGGCGCGAGCACCCGGTCATGCAGATGATCGCACGCAGGCTGGGTGACGAGGAGATTGCGGCACTGGCCGCATATTTCGAGAATTCGGGCGAGTGACGGTGAAACCGGCCGTCGCCGCAGTGGCAACAAGGAGGAAACGGCAATGACCATCAACAGAAGGACGTTCCTGGGCACGGGCGCGGCGACGACCGCGGCGCTGGCGGCTCCGCAGGTGATCGGCCAGGCGCGTGGGCGGGTCGTGGTCATCGGCGGCGGCGCCGGCGGTGCGACGGCGGCGCGCTACATCGCCAAGGACAGCAAGGGCGCGATCGACGTGACCCTGGTCGAGCCCACCCGGACCTACTACACCTGTTTCTTCTCCAACCTCTACATCGGGGGGTTCAAGGAGGTTGCCGACATCGGCCACACCTACGGCCGGCTGGCAAGTGACTTCGGCATCAATGTCGTGCACGACTGGGCGGTCGGGGTCGACCGGTCCGCCCGAACGGTCAGCCTGGCCGGCGGCGCCACGCTGTCGTATGACAGGCTCATCCTCTCGCCGGGCATCGACTTCGTCGACGGTTCCGTCGAGGGCTGGGACATCACGGCGCAGAACGCGATGCCGCACGCCTACAAGGCCGGATCGCAGAGCGAGCTGCTGCGTGCCCAGGTCCGCGGCATGCCCGAGGGCGGCGTCTACGCGATGATCGCGCCGCCGAACCCGTTCCGGTGTCCCCCGGGCCCGTACGAACGGATCTGCATGGTCGCGCATTACCTGAAGTCCGCCAACCCGACCGCAAAGATCATCATTGCCGATCCCAAGCCCAAGTTCTCCAAGATGGCACTGTTCCAGGAGGGCTGGGGCGACCATTACGACGGCATGATCGACTGGATCGGTCCAGAGTTCGGTGGCGACAAGGTTTCGGTCGATCCGGCGGCCATGACCGTCACCATCGACGGCGAAACCACCAAGGTCGACGCGTGCAATGTCATCCCGGCCATGAAGGCGGGACGCATTGCCGAGATCGCCGGGGTGACCGACGGCAACTGGGCGCCGGTGAGCGCCTACGACATGTCGTCACGCACGGATCCGAACGTTCACGTGCTCGGCGACGCCTCACAACAGGGCGATATGCCCAAGTCAGGGTTCTCGGCGAACAGCCAGGCCAAGGTCTGTGCCAACGCCGTGCGTGGCGCGCTGACGGGCTCGAAGGTGTTCCCGGCCCGGTATTCCAACACCTGCTGGTCGCTGATTTCCGCCGAAAACGGCGTGAAGGTCGGCGCGTCCTACGAGGCGACCGACGAGAAGATCAAGAATACGGGCGGCTTCATTTCCAAGACCGGCGAGAACGCCGAACTGCGCAAGGCCACCTACGAGGAATCGGAAGGCTGGTACGCCGGCATCACCGCCGACATGTTCGGATAACCGGAACCTGCGGAGTGCGGGGGCGGCCTGTCCGCCCCCGCACCCGGTGACGTCCCTGGCGGGGCCCCTGCGTCCGTGCGCGGCCAGTCCTCCCCCACGAACCGGTAGCCGTCCCCGCCGGCCACGATCCGGCCGATGCCGCCACCGGGCAGGTGGAAGCCGGCAAGTTGCATGCCCTCGCCTGCAAGCCGGTCAGGCAGCATGGCCCTGGTCCGCGCCACTGCGGTCGGGAGAGGGCAACATGGTGGTTGCCGATCGCATCCCCGGTCACAAGCACGGCGTCCGAGCCGTTGCGGACCTCCAAGCTCATGTGACCCGGCGTGTGTCCCGGGGTGGAGACGGCGGCAATGCCGGGGATGATTTCGTCGCCGTCGTCGAACCGTTCCACCATGTCCTCGATGAACGCCATCCACCTGCGTGCGCCGACGGCGACGCTTCAAGCGCCACGCCAATGGAGTTCACGGTTCCGGGATCCCACCAGTAGTCTTATTCGACGCGGGCCATCATGCAGGTCGCCTCGCTGGACACCAGTTCGTCGAACTCGTCGATCAGCCCCCGGATGTGATCGGGATCGGCGTGGGTGAAGACGACATGGGTGACCTCGTCCGGCGCCACGCCGGTGGCATCCAGACTGTCGATCAACGCCCCGGTACTCGACATCAAGTCGGGGCCGGCACCGGCATCGAACAGCACGGTGCCGGCGCCATCACGGCAGAGCGCGACAGTGCACTCCGGTACCATCCGTTCGGCGGAGACGCCGAAACCGACGAGGACGCACGCGTGATCGGCTTCGGGCATCGGCGAGAAATCGAAACTCCCGGGCAGGACCGGGGAGCTGTCGGTCGCGGTGGCGGGCGTGGTGTCCGCGAGGCGGGCCTATGCCAGCAGGCCCCTCGGAATGGCGGCAAGCAACGGCGACGTACCGGCCCCGGCCAGGAGTGCCCGGTGCGTCACTGTCATGACGACCTTTCAAGGTTCACGTATCGGGACATGAACAGGTGATGCGCGGGAGCGCAAGCCGGCGACGGTGCCTCAGACCACCGGAACCTGCCGCGCCGCGACCATGGCCGGAGAGATCACGTCGATGTCGACCGGAACGTGCCAGCGCTCGGTGAGACGGACTTCGGGCGGTGCTGCCGCAGGCGCGCCGCCGGTGATGATGAACCCCTCGTAGCCGGCGTCCATCACCTCGTTGCACCGGTTCACGTAGATCGGAAACCCGCCGATGTACGGCATGAACACCCGCGGCCTTCCCGGGATGTTGGCTCCGACGTACCAGGACGAACAGGTTGAGCGCAGCGAGACGCCGGCAACCTCGTTGACGTGGTCCACCCCCGCGTCCTCGGCAGCGGCCCCGGGCTCGATGGTCCGTGCACCGATGTCGCGCAGGTGTGCCATGCAGTCCGCCATCCAGTCGACGTGCTGCTCGATGGCCTGGATCATGCTGGCCAGGACGGATGGGCTGCCCGGGCCGGTGATCATGAACAGGTTCGGAAACCCGTGCGACGACAGCCCGAGGCAGGTGCGCGGTCCCGCACGCCATTTCTCGGCGAGTGTCAGGCCGCTGCGCCCGGTGATTCCGATGCGCTCGAACGAACCCGTCATGGCGGCGAACCCGGTGGCGCAGATGATGATGTCGGCCGGCCACGTGGTTCCGTCGACCACCACGCCGTCGCGGGCAAACCGCTCGATCGGCGTGTCCGACACGTTGACGAGGTGGACATGCGGGAGGTTGTAGGTCTCGTAGTACCCGGTATCGACGCACAGCCGCTTGCAGCCAAACACGTTGTCCGGGCACAGCAGTTCTGCAGTGGCCGGTTCCCGGACGATGGAGCGGATCTTGTTGCGGGCGAACTCGGCCGCGGTCTCGTTGGCATCGGCGTCGAAGAGCAGGTCGCCGTAGGCGCCGAGAAACGGCAGGCCTCCGCGGCCCCAGAACTCCTCGTACTGGCGCTCGCGCTCCTCCGGCGTCGACCCGAGTGCCGGGTCGATGTTGAACGGAAAGAAGAAGCCGGTGGGGCGACCCCGCATCCGCGCCCGCAGTCCCGGGTAGTCGGCCTTCACCTCACGTTCCTGTTCCCGGTCCATGGGACGGTTCCATGCCGGGACCGAGTAGTTCGGCGTGCGCTGGAACACCGTGAGCCGGCTGGCCTGGCGGGCGATGATCGGGATCGACTGTATTGCCGAGGACCCGGTACCGATGACCGCCACCCGCATGTCGGTGAAGTCCACCTCCTCGTGCGGCCACTGCCCGGTGTGCAGGACCGGCCCCTCGAACTCGTCGCGTCCAGGGAAGTCCGGAATGTTCGCGTTCGAGAGGCAGCCGACCGCCATGATGCAGAACCACCCGCTCACCCGGTCGCCGCGGTCGGTCTCGATCTCCCACAGCGCGGCGTCCTCGTCGAACCGGGCCGTGGTTACCCGGGTTGCGAAGCGGATGTCACGCCGCAGGTCGAACCGGTCTGCCACGTGGTTGGCGTAGGCCAGGATTTCCGGTTGCGGCGCGTAGCGTTCGGACCAACTCCACTCCTGGTCGAGATCCGGATCGAAGGAATAGGAGTACTGCAGGCTCTCGATATCGCAGCGCGCTCCCGGGTAGCGGTTCCAGTACCAGGTCCCGCCGACATCGTCGCCGGCCTCGAACACGCGGGCGGAAAAGCCCAGGCGACGCAGGGCGTGCAGCATGTACAAGCCGCCAAATCCCGCCCCGACGATCACGGCGTCGTACCGGGTTCCGTCCTCGGCGGGTCGGGAAGAAGGGGCTGTGGATGGTGATGTCGTCATGCCCGGTCCACTGTGCGTGGAGTGTGAGATCAATGCGCCGAAGGTCGTTGCGGTCACGCCTCGCACCGTCGGGCGATGAACGCCGTCGCACCATCGGTACCCGGCCCGAGCGGCGCTTGCGCGGCGGCGCCCGACGCGCACCTGCGCAGACCAGTCCCCGAACCGCCACACGGCGACCGAGCGGCACTATAGGAAGCAGGAGGTGACAATTCAATGCGCGACTGCCGGTCCCGTGCCGCGGCTTCGGCGAAACCTGTTTCGGCTGCAAGAGGCCACGCACCCGGGCGAACTCATTCGCGAGAGCATGCACGACATGGGCTGAAGCGTGGCCGGGACGGCAGCGCGTCCCGGCTGCGAGCGAGGAGCGTTGTCGCGCCTGCTGAACGGCAAGGCGGGCGTTTCGGCGAACATGGCACTGACACTGAAGGATATCGGCCGGGGCACCGCCGAGCAGTGGATGTGGCTGCAGGCGGGCGACGAGCCTGCGCTGGCGCGCCACTGGCCTGACGCGCCTGACGTGGTGCGAGGTCCACGCCCGTGCCTGGGCGGTGAAATCCGTCCTGTTTCCGGTATCTGGCCCGAGCGGCGGGCCCCGCCGCCCGGCGTGTGAGCTGCACTTCAGGAAGCGGGACCGCAGGTCGTCGGGGTGACCGGCGCGGGCGAACGCGGATGGCCGCCCGGGCGGTGGCGTTATGTCCCGGTGTGTCCGAAAACGGCAATAAGTTATCAAACAAATATAACATTAGCCATTGTAGATACATACAAGTGATAAATTGAATGGTATTCTTGTCGGTGAAGGACAGTCCGCCCGTACGGGTGGCAGCAAGCGGAGAATGGGACGGGCTTTGGCGGTGCGTGGACATAAGCCACGGCGGGCTCGGCGAGGTCGGCATGAGGTCAGTCTCCCGGGGACGGTTGCGCGCCCGTTGCCGGTCGCGGAAGCGACAGGGCGCAAGACCCATATGAGCCGACAGCCGACAGCCGGTCCGGCCGGTGTTCTCCGCCGCCCGCCGCATCCCCGGCCCGCGGCTGATGCCATGGGCCGCGCAAGCCGCCCGCGGGAATGCCAGCAACGCCCGTCGCGAGACGCCGCCCACGCGCCGAGTGCGTGTTCCCGCCGTCCGGCGGAGCCTGTTTCCTGCCCGTTCTTCTCCTCCCTTCACTTCCGCTCCGCACACCGCCGTCCCGAGGATGCTCGGTGCCTCGCAGGGATGCGGTCGCGCGTTCCCGTCGAGCGGGCTGAGGGGCGGTCCTTTCGATATTCCGGCGTCGCCGGGCCGGGACCGGCGCACCGGCAGGCTCCCGTCCCCCGTCACGTCCCCGATCATCCCAGCGATCCGCAGGGACACGGGCTGAGCTCGGTGCGGCGCCGCGTTGCGGGAGAGTGCGGGCAGGGCGCGGGTGCGCCTGTCGATCGACCGCCCGCCCCCGACGTCGGGCAGACGCCGGTGCAGCGCCTGGGTCTGCCCCGGCGCCCGGTCTCGGCGGGCAGACCGGGCGTTCGGAAAAGGCGACAGCACAGGGAGTAGTCAGGGTGAACAAGTCACAAATCGCCACCCGTGTGGCCGGGCGGACCGGGCTCGGAAAACCGGCGGCCGCAGACGTCGTGGACGCCGTGTTCGAGGTAATCGCCGAGGCGCTGGCCAGTGGCGAGGAGGTACGCCTCGTCGGTTTCGGGGTGTTCGACGTGAAACGCAGACCCGCCCGCACCTGGCGCAATCCGGGGACCGGCGAATGGATGCGGATCGAGGCTTCGGGGGCGCCGATATTCAGGGCCGGAAAGTCGCTGCGCGGCACCGTGAAAGCGGGAAGCGGGCCATAGTCCGGGCGGGGCCGACAGTCCGAACGACATTCCTCATCGGGATCGTAGGCCGCGGAACAGGACGTGGCCGCCCGCGGTTGACCGGGACGATCGGGCCCCGGGTCCTCGAGGCGCTCCGTTGCCTGCGGCATCGGGCGGCGCGCAAGACCGCGATCGTGCGTGCGCTGCAACCCTCGCGGCAATGATACGCGAGAACCTTCCTCGCCGTTCCTGTCGGCAGCGTCACCGTGCTCTGCCCCGTATCGATCACGAAAATCTCCGGGGGCAGCGACGTTGGTGACACTGGGTGGCTGCTCTCGTGAGCACCAGGGGCTGCTTCGAGCAAGAGTCGGTGACTGCTTCCGTGAGGGTCGGGCCGTTGGGGCAGGGCAGGAGCGTGGTTCTGGAATTCGGGCGCACGCTCGATACAGCGGAGGGGAACTTCGAGGTCGAGGCCGCGGGAGGATCCGGAACGTCGGGCGCGTTCGGGGAGCCGGCCCTGCGGTCGCGGGTTCGGGTCTCAGCGCGGAGGTGAACCCGCGAGCGCTCGTTGCCCACGAGCGCTCGAACTACGGCGAGTACCGGACCGGCTGGCGGCCGGCCCCGGTGCTGCGGGACGACCCGGGGATCGAGATCAACCTTGATGCCACGCAGGGCGAGCCGGCCAACGACACCGGCCCGACGGTCAACCACTGGAGGTTCTTCAGGGTGCCTTGCGCCGGTGGGCACGGCATCGTCGGATCTTCATCCCCCCGGGACCAGTAGCGCACGCATGGCGGTGTGCGGCGAGCGGACGCCGGAATGGAACGGCGATGCGCATGGAGGACGTTCTGCTGCCGACACGAGGCCGCGGAAAGGCGACGGTGTCAGCCGCCTCCGTTTGGTCTCGGCATGCGGTACCCGACGCCGCGCAGGTTGAAAATCCAGGTCGGGTTGGTGGCGTTCTCGCCGAGTTTGGCTCTGAGCTTCTTGATGAAGTTGCGCATCAGGTTGAGGTCGCCTTCCTTGCGCCCGTTCCATACCTGGCGTTCCAGGGTTTCGTATGTCACGACCCGTCCCGCGTTGAGCGAGAGCACCCTCAATATCTCGTACTCGGTGGCCGTGAGCGTCACCTCGCACCCGTCCATCATGACCCGTCGCGCCTCGTAGTGAATGGACAGACCGTTGAGCTGGAACGGTTCGGGCTGGGCGACGCGGCGCAGCGCTGCCCGGACCCTGGCGCAGAGCTCGGTCGGCGAGAACGGCTTGACGATGTAATCAGTGGCGCCTGCTTCGAGCGCCCTGGCAATTGTCTCGTCGCGACCGTAGCCGGAGATGAACACGACCGGCAGATCCATGAGCTCGGGTACGGTTTCCATCAGCGCGATGCCGTTCGTGCCGGGGAGCATGAGATCCAGCAGGACCAGCGCGGGCTTCTCCGCGCGGATGATCTGGGCAAGCTCCTCGTGCTCGCCCGTCACCACCGGCGAGTAACCCGCCCCGGTGAGGATATCGCGCACGTAGCGAAGGGTGTTCGGATCGTCGTCCACGATCAGGATGCGCTCGGGCTCCCGTGGCGTTGGTACCGGCGCGAGAGTGTGGGCAACCGCCAGGGTGGAGACGGCGTCACGCGTGTCTTCGACTACCGGCAGGGTGAAGGTGAACAGGTTGCCCTGACCCAGGCCGCCGCTCTCGGCCCGAATTCTGCCCCCGTGCGCTTCGACCAGCCCCTTGCAGATGACGAGCCCGAGACCGCTTCCCGAGGTGGCACGCGCGCCGCTGTCACCGGCGGCAGCGTACTTCTGGAAGAGTCGGGGGAGTAGTTCGGGGGCAATGCCGCGACCCTCGTCTGCGACCGAGACCGAGACGTGAACCCTGTCGCGCGTGGCCGTGACCCGGATCGGGGTGGCCTCTGGTGAGTGCCTGGCGGCGTTCGAGAAGAGGTTGTTCAGTACCTGCACGATGCGCCGCCGGTCGGCCATGACCCTTGGCAGGTCGTGGGGCATGTCGATGAGCACTGCGTGACGACCGCCGGAGATCAGGAACGTGTTCCGCGCCTGGTCCACCAGGACGGCAATGTCGGACGGCTCCGGAGAGATTGAGAGCACGCCCGCCTCAATGCGTCCCACGTCTAGCAGGGCGCCAATCAGACTACGCATGTGACTGGCCTGCTCGTGGATGATGCGGAAGAACTCGTGCATCTCGGCCGGTTCGATCTCGGTTCCCTCTTCCAACAGCGTGGCGGCTGAACCCTTGATGGCGGTGATCGGGGCGCGCAGTTCGTGACTCACCATGCCGAGGAACTCCGCGCGCAGCCGCTCGAGCTCCTGGAGCGGCGCGAGATCCTGCATGGTCACGACGACCGATATCACCATGCCGTCTTCGGTACGGATCGGCGTGACGTTGACCGGCATCGATACGCTGCGCCCGTCCGGGACCGAGAGCACGATCTCCTCGGCGCGCACCGTCTCGCACTCGTCGAGCTGCTGTGCGAGCGGGAACGTGCTCAGGGACACCTCGTCACCGTTGGAGCGGCGGAGCGTCACCACATCGAGCAGTTCCTCCAGCGGACGGCCGGCGGAACGCAGGCCCTCGACGATGCGTCGCGCTTCGCGATTGAACGACACCGGGCGGCCGGTCGGGGCACTGAACACCACGACGCCGACCGGCGAGGTCTCGATCAGCGCCTCGAGATCGGACCGCGCCCTCTGCTCGTCACGATGCGTACGGGCGTTGATGATCGCCGTCGCCGCCTGGCTGGCGAACAGGACCAGCACCTCCTCATCCTCGTCAGTGAACGCCGGGGCCCCCTCCTTCTCGGCGAGGAAGAAGTGGCCGACGGTCTCGCCGCGGTGGCGCATCGGCGTGCCCTGGAAGGTATTCGAGCACATCAGGTCCGGGGAGAAGCCGAGCGAACGGACCAGTGCAGGCAGGTCAGTAAGACGGAGAGTGCCTGGGAGGTCGCGCAGGTGCGCGAAGAACTTCGGTCCGTCCGGCCACTCGAGGAACTGGCGATACTCCTCCTCGGTAAAACCGGAGGAGACGAAATCGCACACCTCGCCAGTCTCGCCGATGGTCGTGATGATGCCGTAGCGTGCGCCGGTGAGCATGCGCGCGCTTTCGACCGCCTCCCGCAGGACGGTGGTGACGTCGAGGCTCGCATTGATGCGCAGGATTGCTGCGCTCAGCGTGGACAAGCGTTCGCGCAGCGCCCCGCTCTCGCCTGTCTGCTCGATGGTCTCGCCCAAGTGGCCCTCCCGTCCCCTTCCGGCCTGACGCGACCGAACAGTCGGCCGCGCGCTTTCGGGCGTTCACGAAACGAACGCGCACCCGATGCTGCATCTTCGCGCCATTTTCATGGAATCGGCTATCCAAATGATAGCTACGCTGTCAATCCTGATACGGTCAGTTTATTGGAACTTCGTTAGTCGATGCAAACCGGACAAACGGTTGACCTGCCCCCTGCGACCGGTCCAAGTCGAATGTTAGTGCATAGCCGGTTTCCCGGCCATCCAGCTTGGCAAGACGACCGTCTCCGGTGCCGGCGGCCCGTATCCCAGGCTGTTGTGTGGGCGTGCGGCGTTGTAATGGCGCCGCCATGATTCGATGAGAGCCTGGGCCTCTTTGAGGATGTAGAATATCTCGCCATTCAGGAGCTCGTCGCGAAGCAAGGCCACAATGCGCCGATCGCCGTGGCGGCCGTACTGGTGGGCCGCCAGCTCGATCATGTCCGCGACCAGGCGCTCCTGGTCGTCACGGCCGCGCGGGATGCTGCCCCGGCACCCGGCAGGCGCGGCGCTCCGAGACCGCGAGCCGTCACGGATGGGGTCGATTTCACATGAGCTCCACGAGCTGAGCGCGCATCGTCCTTGCCACTGTGCAGGTGTCTGACCCAGGGTCCTCCTTTCGGTTGTGTCGAGTGACGGTCGGAGGCCGCCGGGATGTCGACTACACAATATTCTCTCGGAGTTGGGGCCGGATCAGGGCCCCGTGGGTCGTGGTCTGGTCCGACCCCCATTGCGATGCGCGACTTGGCGTCGGACTCGCGCCCGCGTTTCGCCCAGATACGGACAACTGGTCTATAAGGTGTCGTAAACGGACACACTTTGGCAGATACGTTCAACATGATTTCTAACCAGGATCAAGAAATAGTTATTGGGGAAACATCGAGAGCTTGTGCGGCGGGATGGCCCCAGGACACCGGCCATCGAGCCGGTTCAAGACCGTCCGGCGGTCCTTACCGCCGCCATTGTTCCGGCCGGTGGCGGGACGGGAACCGGCGGCCGCGGCGGTTCCAGCCGGAATCGCGGAAATCGGAGACCGGACCCGCCCCGAACCGATACCGGAACTCCTCGGCAGCAGGCCGGCTATCCGTCTGCGAAACCTTTCGCCGCCGCGTTCTTGTAGAAGCCCGCCGTATTCTGGAAGACGTTGGGCTTGCGGTAGACGGCAAGAAGAACGCAGCCCTCGTCGGTGTGGGTCTGGTGAAACGATCCGGGATGTCGCCAGACGAACTCGCCGGCGCGGCAGATCCCGTCGTGATCGTAGAACGACCCCTCGATGACGTAGGATTGCTCGATCTCCGGGTGCTTGTGAAACGGCAGTGAGGTGCCCGGCTGCCACTTGAGCAGGCAGGTCATCTCTCCTTCTGCCTTGTTTTCATAGAGAACCTTGATCTCGATGCCTTCGAACTGGCTTGGTGCCCAATCGATCGTTTTCGGGTCGACATACACCGAACCGCCGATCGTCGGTTCGATCTTGGGCTTCCGCTTGGCAGCCATCGCACTCTCCCATTGCTTGTTTATGCAACAAGGTTGCCTATACGGACACTATAGGAAACATGTTCAAATCAGTCAACAGTGTTTCCTGCACATGGTCCGACAGGACGGGCTGGAAGCAAAAACAGGCGGGCAATGCGCGCGCCCCGGCACCGCCGGCGCGGATTCCCGAAGCCCGCTCGGACAGCCGAATTTAACTGCAATACTATTGCTTTAATAGGGAGCCGGACAGAGTTCTGGGGTCCAGAGGCAGCCCTTGCGTGATAAGGGGGCTCGTGTCCGAAGCGGGTCGTTGCTCATCTTGGGCCTGACGCCCCTGGGATTGGCCTGTCCCCGGCTGAACACCACCTGTTCTTCGAGGATGGCGCCTTCAGCGCTCGGGGTTGTGGGCCGTTGGGGCGAAAGCGCCGGGATGCACGATCCGGCGGTGGACGATGTTGACAGCGTGCAGGAAAGACAGTCGGTCCGGATCCCGGCCGGAGCTGCCCGCGGCCTCATGGATCAGGCAGCGTACGGCGTAGTGGGCCAGCATCAGGCCGTCGAGTTCCTGCAACACGAGCTCCGGGGTCTTGCTGCGCAGTGGAGCCCCGGGTCCCAGCATGTGGGTCTTGACCTCATCGGAAGCGGTCTCGATCTCCCGGTGTTCGTGGTAGAGCGCGGCGAGCTCGGCCGCCGGCGCCTGCCCGGGATCAAGCAGCGTGGTGATCAGGGTGAAGGCCTCCTCGCCGCCGAGTATCCGGTAGCACATCACACGCACCGCACGCTGGCCGCGGAGCCCGCGGCGGTCCCGACCGCGGCCGTTGATGACGCTCGACCAGGATCCGTCGGGGAAGCTCCCGCGCACGGGAAAGGCCTGGTTCGACTTGACCCGCCAGAGGAGGTCGGCGCCACGGTCCTGAGCTGCTGACCACAACGGAAAACCGCCATCGTAGCGGTCGGCCAGCATCAGCATGCCAGGCTCAAGATGCGGTACCAGCCGTTCCGCCTGCTCCATCTCCGATTCGAACCACGGACCGCCGCACCAGGCCAGCGGCGCCCGGGTGCCGAGTTCCATGAGCACCGACAGCCGAAGCTTCGGAAGCCCCGCCTGCCCGGACGACGCACCGGGCAAGGCAAAGTGCCGACGGTTCGCCTCCTCGTCCGGCACCGACAGGCTCGACCCGTCGATTGCCATCAGACGATGGCCCCGGTACCAGGCGCCCGCCGTCGACGGCGCCGCCAGCGGTCGCACGCAAGCATCGCGCAACGCCGCAAACGGGTGCGGGCCCAGCCGGCTGCGCGCCCGAGAGATCGATGACTTGCCCGACACCCGCACCAGAAGCTCCGGCGATACCCACCGCAACCCCTCCATCAGACAGCGTAACACCTCCCGCGTTGACGCCTGCCGAAACAGCGACATCGCGATCACGTAGTACATCATCGCGTCCGCCGGCAACGCCCGCTGGCGGACACTCTCTCGCCCCGTGCGGCGAAGAGCCTCCCGGATCGCATCACGCGGAAACACACGTGCAATCGCCGCGACGCCCAGATAGTCCGACAGGCGCATCCCTCCGGGCAGCGAAGCCGGCGTGCGGGCCATCCCGAAGCCCCACATTCAGTGACACTCACGCCAGGCTATTACACATCTTCATTAATGCAACAATATTGAAAGTAACCGGATCCTTTGCGCCGGTTCTGCCGGCGGCGCTGACCGGGCGAGACTATGCGCCGACTCAGCCAGAGCCCGGCCGCGCTGCCGAATCCTCGCGGATCACGTCGAGATGCCGGGCGTTCGCCGCCAGGGCCCGGTCATATTCCATCAGAGCCGCCGTCCTTTCCCGGAGGTCGGTGCCAAAAAACCGCTCCAGAAGATAAAAGGTGAGGTCGATGGCCAGGGTCACCCCGCCGCCGGTGACGATACTGCCGGTGTCGATCAGCAGCGCCTCTCTCGGTCTGGCGGCCGGCGCCCGACCAGCCAGCAGGCGCAACGGCGCCGTTTCGCCCGGCCCGCTCCTGCGTCGCGTCGTGACCGCGCGGCCATCGGTCAGGCCCGCGGCTGCGAGGATCATCGCGCCGGTACAAACCGATACGACGGTGGCGCGCCGGCTCGCCCGTTTGACGAATTCGATCGTCGCCGGGGACCCGGCCTGCCGGATCCATCCGGGTCCGCCTGTAACGATCAGGATATCGAAGTCCGGGCAGGTGTCGTAGCCGTAGTCCGCGATTGCCCGCACACCGCCCGCGAGACGCACTTCGCCGGCATTTTCTGCAACGCACACGATCTCGATACCGGCCTCGAAGCGGCGTGCCATGGAGAGGACTCCCGCCGTTCCGCCAAGGTCGATCGGCTCGACTTCATCATAGATCAGGATCGCGAAATTCATGGCGCAGAACTCTCCGGCGGCGTCTGGGTTGGCATAAGGGTGGGCTGTCCGGGGGCGGGCGATGTGCGATTCATCGGATTTCGGTCGTCAAGACTTGGTGTTTGGCTGAAAGATGACAACCAGGGCCTTTGCCTCGCCGGCGACCGCGCGTCCGCGATGTTCGACGATGGCATCCATATAGATGCAGTCTCCTGGAGACAGAATGGCGCTCTTGCCCCCAACCTCGAATTCCACGGTGCCGCTCAGCACAAAGACCATCTCTTCTCCCTCGTGGGAAAAACGGGTGTCGTCGTCAAAGGACTCGGGAAACGTGAAAACGAAGGGCTCCATCGACTTGGCGATTTTCTTGTAGGCGATGCTCTCGTAGTCGTAGCCAAACGACGTGCCGCCGCGGACGATCCGCCGTCTCTCCTGCGCCCTCACGATGGAGAAACTGTCATCGTCGTTTTCGATGTCCTCGTCTTTCTGGAAGAAAAACGCGATGTCCGTGTTCAGTGCGCTGGCGATGCGCGACAGCGTCCCGATCGGCGGCAGCTTTCGCCCGTTTTCGATCTTCGAAAGATAGCCCTTCGTGAAACCCGTTTGCGTGGCGAGGCTCTCCAGGGTCAGGCCTCTGATTGCACGCAGATCCCTCAGATGCCTGGCGATCAGGTCTTCCAGGTTGGCGTCGCTCACTTCGCTTTACCCCCGTTCGCTGGCCCCGTCCTTAGGGTCAGATACCAGCGCTATCGTTTGGATGGAACGGCGGTTCGACCGACTCCGGCGTATGCGCGATCAGGCAAGTAAATTCTGTATCCTTTATTGAGCTATATATTAGATTCACAGGAAACATTCCGTCAACCGGCGTCCGGCGGAGCGCCGGAGCGCAATCCGGTCGTTTCGGACCGTAGCCTGCTGCGGCGAAGTGGATTGCGCTCTCGTTCGGGATGGAGCTTTCGCGAGCCTTCCCGATGGTGTTCCGCCGTGCGTCGGGCGGCCTTCCCGAGACAGGCCGAAGGGCAGGGTAACGGAGTAACGGGCGTTGCGACCGGTCATCCGGTTTTCAAGGCGCCCCGGTTTTGCCCGCTGGTCCGATTTTCAACAAGGGGCAAGCCGGGACAAGCCTGCAAGCCGTCGCGCTGAACGGATCGACATTGGAGATCCCTGCTCCCTGGACGACGAAAGCGCAGGCCGAAGCGGCCAGCTTCCTCAGGATTGGAATACCCAGGCTGGAACACCTCCGAGGGGCTGACGAACACCTGGTGGAACCAGTGTCCGGCGGTGCCGGTCGTTGCCGGTGGCACCGGCATGGAACGTTCCGTCGGAGGTCGGTCAGGTCCAGGGTCTCGGACCGGTTGTGGTCTCGGATCCGGCGAACCGTTCGATCTGGCATGGACAGATGGAGCACGAGCATCCGCAGGTCGCCGGGCCACTGGTCGGCCGGCAGATACGGTATCTGCTGTGGTCCGAACACGGCTGGACCGGCCCGATCGGAACGCCGACGTCGGCCCTGCAGCGTGCGGCGCGGGGCCGCTGGATCGGTTGGGATGCGGCGACGCGCCTGGACCACCTGCACCGGGCGGTGGGCCTGTCCCGGTTCCTGATCCGTCCGGACGTGCGCTGCTCGCACCCTGGCGTCGCATGGGCTCGGCCGGCTCCTGCGTCGCCTCGGGGCCGTCATTTGCGCGCGCCATGGCTTCGCGCCATGGCTCATCGAGACCTTCGTCTCGCCGCCGTTCGATGGCGTCCTTTCCGCGGGCCGGGGGTGGCAACCGGGCGGGGATCAAGGGGTACGACCGGTTCATCGACCAGCCCGACAGGACTGTGGTGACGCTGTCGGCCACCCTGGCGCCGCATCGTGCCTGCACGCTGGAGCGCATGCGGGCCGAGCCGGTGGTGCTGTGCATCAAGGACGGCACCGACCTGAACTGTGCATCGCATCCGGACGCCGACATCCTGGTGAGTGGCAGTAAGACCCGCAGGGCGGTCGCTGTGGACGCGTCCGTCACCACAGGCCCGGCGGAACCGGTGCTGAAGACCGTCCAGGCAGGTTCGGTCGCCGGCACGATGATCATCGCCGTCGACCGGCTGACCCCTCGGTCCAAGCGAAGCAACCGCCCGGCGAAGACCGGGTGCGCGGCGCGCAGCGCCACGCTGGTGGTGCGCGGCCAGATGGTGGAACGCGCACCCACGAGCCGTGAGCATCCGGGTGAGTCGCCGACCCGGCTGCAGGCGGTGATGGTCGAGAAGGAGCGTGCGCCTGCCAATGCAACCCCGATCCGCTGGTCGCTGTTTACCACCCTTCCGGCAGATATCCTGGAAGACTGCGGGACCGCGGTCGGGTACCAAGTCTGGCGCTTGCGGATCGAGGACTGGCACCAGATCCTGAAATATCGAGGACTGGCACCGGATCCAGAAGTCCGGATGCGAGGTCCAGGTGCTCGAGAACCACTCGGCCCACCGCCTCGCCCGGGCCGTCGCCATCAACCTGGTCACCGCATGGCTCATTTGCCTGGTGACGCTGCTCGGCCGCGTTCACCCTGAACTGTCACCCGGTATCCTGTTCTCCGAACTCGAGATCAAGGCGCTGAGGGCCTTCGCCGCAAGACGGCGCTGCGCGCTTCCCGATACCCCAGCTGCCGCCGCACTGGCGATGCCGCGTTTCAGCGAAGTGATCACCTGTGTCAGGCGACAGTGCTCTGCGCGCGGTTACTGCAGGGATCGGAAGAGCCGGAACGGTTCATGACCATGCCGCGTATCCCTGCGGTCTGCCCGCGGGCCTGGTCACGTCTCCGGGAAAGGCTCCGCTTCAGGAAACCACGCAGGTCAGGCTCATGGAAAGGGGGCAGGGGCCCGGCTGTCCGGCCGGGCCGGCGGGAACCGGGCTTTGCGGCCCCCGTGCGACATGGTAGCTCTGTGCGGCAACCAGTATGGCGGACCTGCGGGAGCACCGGCATGGCGATCACGTTCTATGACCTTGCGGGCGGCGACGGGCGCCGGTTCAGCCCGTTCGGCTGGCGGGTACGAATGGCCCTTGCGCACAAGGGCCTCGAGGCCGGGGCCTCGGTTGAACGGGTGACGTTTTCCCAGAAACACAAGCTCGCGTTTTCCGGCCAGGAGCTGGTTCCGGTGATCGTTGACGAGGGCACCGTGGTTGCGGACAGTTGGGAGATCGCGCTCCACCTCGACCGGGTCCACGGGCGCGAGCCGTCGCTGTTCGCGACCACCGGGGTGGCCGCGGCCCGGTTCTTCGCCGCATGGACGGACAGCCAGCTCCACCCCCTGATTGCCCGGTGTGTCGTCTCCGACATTCCCGCCGTGCTCGATCCGGCCGACCTCGAGTATTTCCGGCGTTCGCGAGAGGCCCGGTTCGGCACCACGCTCGAGGCCATGGCCGAGGGCCGCAACACCGCGCGCGCCGAGCTCAAGCGTGCGCTCTACCCGTTGCGCAAGAGCGTCGAGGCGGGCGGGTTCCTCGCCGGATCCGGGCCCGGGTATGCTGACTACGCCGCGTTCGGTGCCTTCATGTGGGCGCGCGGGGTCAGCGGGTTCCGCCTGCTTGACGACGACGATCCGGTCCACGCCTGGCGGGAGCGCATGCTGGATCTGCACGACGCCATGCCGCGAACCGAACCCGGCTTTTTGGTCTGAGGGAGACGGACGATGCCCCGATTGCAGCCCCCTTCACTTGAGCAGATGACGCCGGAGCAGCGCACCGTTCATGACGACATCGTCTCAGGTCCGCGCGGACAGCTCCAGGGTCCGCTCGCCGTCTGGCTCACCAGTCCGGAACTTGCCGACAAGGCGCAGCGTCTTGGCCGGTTCTGCCGGTTCGAGACCTCGCTGCCGCCTCGGCTGTCCGAACTCGCAATCCTGGTTACCGGCCGGTTCTGGGGTGCGGAGTTCGAATGGTGGGCGCACAAGCGGATCGGGCTCGAGGCCGGTCTCGAGCCGGAACTGGTAGAGGCGGTGCGCCAGCGCCGGGTCCCGGAGTTCGCGGGTGACGACCAGCGCATCGTCTACGACGTTGCGGTCCAGCTGCACCGCGACCACCGGATCAGCGACCGGACCTATGCCGAGGCGGTGGAGTTGCTGGGAGAGACCGGTGTTGTCGAGCTCGTCGGGATCCTCGGCTACTACACCCTGATCTCGATGACGCTGAACGCGTTTCAGGTTCCGCTGCCCGCCGGTGCCGAACCCGAACTCGACTGAACCGACGACAGGTCGCGCGGTCGCCGCAGCAGGACCATGGTGCTCGCCATGGCCACGGCAAACAGCCCGGCCAGGACCAGGAACCCGTCCTGGAACGCGAGTTCGTTGGCCTTGAGCACCAAGGTCTCGCGCAGCCAGGCCGTCGAGGCCATGAGGCGCTGGTGTTCCGTTAGCCCGGTTGCGGCAAGCTCGCGCGAGATTGTCCCGATCATCTCCATGCCGGTTCCGTTGCCGGCGGTCTGAGACGTCGCGAGTTCGAAACCGTGACCCGCGATCCGGGTGTCGAGGATTAGTGCAAGGATGCTCACGCCGAGCGAGGCGCCGGTCATGCGGATGAAGTTCAGGGTTCCGGCGGCGTAGGCAACGAGGTCGCGAGGCACCGCGCTCATGGCCGACAGGTTGAGCGGCGGGATCACCAGTCCGAGCCCGACACGACCGAAGGCCACCAGCAGCGCCATGGCCCAGAAGTCGGTCAGCATGCCGGCGCTCGCCAGCAGCAGGCACGAGAGCGCGAAGATGCCGAGGCCGGCCGTGATGGTATGGGTGACGCGGAACCGGCCCGAGAGCACGCCGGCAACCGGGAAGATCACCATCGCGGCCAGTCCGCCAGGCAGCAGCATCAGTCCGGCCTTGAGTGCAGTGTAGCCCTGGACGGTCTGGACCATCACCGGTACGATGTACAGTGATCCGAACATTCCGGCTCCGAAGATGAAGGCGACGATCGCCGACGCGACGTAGGTGCGGTAGGCGAACAGCCTGAGCTGCAGCAGCGGCGCCCGGCTGCGGAGTTCACGGATCATGAAGCTGAGCATCGCAAGACAGGCTGTGAACAGCAGCAGGAACACGGTGCTGTCGGACCAGCCCTCGCGCTGGCCAAGGGTGATCCCGGTGAGCAGCAGCATCAGCGAGCCGGTCACCAGGGCAAAACTCGCGAGGTTGAACGGGACCGCCGGTCCGTCGCTGGTGCGGCCCGGCAGGTAGACAGCGGCCATGGCGGCCGCCACCACCATCACCGGGACCGGGGCGGCGAACACGAGGCGCCAGTGGGCGATGTCGACGATGAACCCGCCGAGGACCGGGCCGATGGTGGGGCCGAACACGATACCCATTCCGATCCACCCCATGGCGACGGGCCGCTGCTCCGGCGGGTAGGCCAGAAACACGGTGGTCATGGCGAGCGGCTGGATGAGCCCGGCGCAGAGTCCCTGGGCGAACCGGGCGAACACCACCCCGGTAAAGGTCGGTGCGTACTGGCCGGCAAAGGCGGTGAGACAGAACAGGGCCAGCGCGGCGATGAAGACGTTGCGGGGTCCGAAGCTGGTCACCAGCCAAGCGTTGAGCAGCATGCCCGCCGTCATTGCCGACAGGAAGCCGGTCGATATCCAGTGCGCCTGGTCCTGTCCGATTCCGAACGCGCCCATGATGTCGGGAATGGCGACGTTGACCATGGTCGACGACATGATCATGGCGATCATCGCCAGCATCGCGGTGACGGAAATACCGATCCTGCTGGCGATGCGGGGCGGCGTGACTTCGTTCACGGCCATGTCAGCCAGGGCGCGAGCCGCGCGGCGGTCCCGTCGTCGACATAGATCTCGACCATCATTCCCGGTTTCAGGCGGGACGATCCGTCCGCAAGGTCGATCCGCACCCGCACCCGCTGTGTGACCTTGGTGAAGGTCCCGGATTCGTTGAGCCGCGGCAACAGCGCGAATTGGCTGGTCGCCGCGGTCCCGATACGGCCGACCACGCCGGAGAAGGTCTCCTCGGGGTAGGCGTCGACCACGATGCGGGCCGGTTGCCCGAGGGCGAGCCGCGCGAGCTCGGTTTCCCTGATGTTGGTCTCGATCCAGACGCGTTCGGGGTCATGCATCATCAGCATGCGTTGTCCGCGGACCAGGAACTCGCCCTCGGCGACGAACACCCTGCCGACCACGCCCGCGGCCGGACTGCGGATGGTCCGGTTGCCAAGCGCGATCCGGTGCAGTCCGATGCGCACCTCGACCTGGGCGATGTGCGCATCAAGTTCCTCGGTCTCCGCCTGCTTGACGTCGAGTTCTGCCTGCAGGGCACGGGTTTCGGCCAGATCGGCCCTGGCGGTCGCGGTTGCGGCTTGCGCACGCTCGAGTTCCTGGCGCCGCTTCAGAAAGTCGGTGCGGGCACGCTCCAGCCGCGACGCCGGAACGGTTCCCGATGCCGCCAGCCGTTCAATGCGGCGAAAGTCGCCTTCGGCAAAGCCGAGCTCGTGGACATGGATCCCCTCGTTGGCTTCCGCCTCGGAGAGACGCGCCCGGCCGCTTTCGAGCCTGGCTTCGATGTTCGCGACGATCACAGCAGCCTCGGCCGCCACCCGTTCGCGCTCGCGCAGCAGGGTGTCACGCTCGGCCGCACTCTCTACCACCAGTGCTCGGGCAGCCCGCGCATCAAGCCGTGCCAGCACCTGGCCGGCATCAACCCGGTCGCCTTCGCGCACCGGTAGTTCGACGAGCCGGCCGTCCACCTCGCTCGAGATCGTGACCAGGTCGGCCATGACCCTGGCGTCGGTCTCGTGCACGTAGAGCACCGCGGTGCGGGCCCACTGCACCGCCCAGGCGGACATGGCACCGAGAAGGGCAAGGAGCAGGAGGACGCGGACAAACCGGAACAGCCGGCGGCCCCGCGCCGGCTCGATGGTACTTTCGGTCATGACGTCCTGTCGCTCAGCGCCTGAACAGCGCTTCGGCGGCGTCGCCGACGGCCCGCTTGCGCGCGATGACCCCGTGCACGCGGTCGATCTCCTGCTCAAGCTGCGTGATATAGGTTTCGAGCTCCTCGATGTTCCAGCTGTCGAGGTCTCCGGGCGCGGAGAAGGCGGCCCGCGGTTCGAGTTCTTCCGGATCCATGGCACGTCCCTTTCCGAGACGATATGGGTGCCTGCAAATGCCCCCGATGGCAACAGATGGTGTTTGATCGATCACGCCGGTACCCTGTATACACTGACCATCCGCGGCCAGGCAGGGGCCGCGGCCTTTCCTGGAACGGATGACGCGCGAAGGAAGCGAGACACATGACACAACCGGTGATGCCAAAGGCGACCGCCGTCTGGCTCATTGAGAACACAGCCCTGACATTTGAACAGATCGGGGATTTTTGTGACATGCATCACTACGAGGTCCAGACCCTGGCCGATGCCGAGTTCTCCGTGCGCGGGTTCGATCCGGTTGCCAACAACCGGCTTACGGCCGAGGAGATCGAACGGTGCACCGCGGATCCGTCGGCGCGGCTGCAGGGGCTCGAGTCGCCGGTGGCCGGCCAGACCCCGAAACGCCGCGGAGCCAAGTACGTGCCGATCACGCGCCGCGGCGACAAGCCCGATGCCATCGCCTGGTTGTTGCGGCATCATCCGGAGCTGTCAGACACCGATATCGGCCGGCTGATCGGAACCTCCAAGCAGACCATCGGCAAGGTGCGGGACCGCACCCATCAGAACACGCCGACCATCTCCCCGCAGCATCCGGTCTCGCTCAAGCTGTGCACGCCCGAGGAGTTCGAGGCGATGGTCGTGAAGGAGAGAATGCTCAGTGCCTCGGTCGCCTGGCTGCTGGCAAACCACCCCGAACTGTCCGATACTGATGTCGCGAGGCTCTCGGCAGGGTCGAAGCAGTCCGTCGCCAGGGTTCGCGAGCGCATCAAGTCCAACACCCAGGCCGTCCCGCCGGAAGATCCTGTCACGCTTGGGGTGTGCACGGCCGCGAAGTTCGAAACAACGATCGCGAAGGCCCGGGCGTCTACGGCAGCGTCGTGAAACCGGGGATCCGTGCGGTCCGTTCGGCCTCGAACGGTGCCGGGGTCGTCTGGCGCAGCGATCGTTCGGCCCGGGGCGTGCGGCCGAAGCACTCCCTGTAGCACTTGGAGAAGTGGCTCGCGGAGACGAAACCGCTGGCCAGTGCAACTGAAAGAATCGACATGCTGGTCTGCAGCAGCAGGTTGCGGGCCCGTTGCAACCGCAGGTTCAGGTAGTACCGGGTCGGGGTTGCCTGCAGGTACTTGCGGAACAGTCGCTCGAGCTGCCGGGTCGAGAGGTTCGCCTGCTCCGCCAGCTCGGTCTGGCTGATCGGTTCCTCAAGGTTGGCTTCCATGTTGCTGATCACGTCGATCAGCTTGGGGTGGCTGATCCCGAGGCGCGAGCGAAGCTCCATGCGTTGGTGGGCGTGCGGCTCGCGGATCCGGTCGTGGATGAACTGTTCCGAGATCCCGTTGGCCAGTGCCTGGCCATGCTGGCGCCCGATCAGGAACAGCATCATGTCGAGTGCCGCGGTACCGCCGGAACAGGTGATCCGGTCGCGGTCGATCTCGTAGATGTCGGGGGAGACGGTGATGTCCGGGAAATCCTCGACAAACCCGCCGAGGTTCTCCCAGTGGATGGTGCAGCGACGCCTGGCCAGCAACCCGGCCGCGGCCAGGATGTAGGAGCCCGTGCACAGGGCGCCCAGCACTGCACCGCTGCGGACCATGCGGCGCAGGAACACCGTGTCCCGCGAATCGAGGTGGCGCTGGACGTCGACACCGGAGACCACGAAGGTCACCCGGCTGCGCGTCACCTCGGCGATCGAGGCAGACGGCACGACCGCGATTCCGTTGCTTGCCTGCACCGGCTGACCGTCCCGGCTCAGCAGCCGCCACCGGTAGAGTTCGCGCTCGGCCAGCCGGTTCGCCGCCCGGAGCGGTTCCACAGCGGAGGTAAAGGCCATCATCGAGAAGTCGGGAACGAGCAGGAAGTCGATCTGCAGCGGGACGTCGCCGGGATCGTCGAACATCCGTGTTACTCTCTTCTGGCGGAACGCCGGCCGCGTCCCGACTGGCCCGAACCGATGGTCCGCATTGAGCCTGAACTTGCACAGGCGGCAGTCCGAAAAGGATAGAACGACAGTTTTGTGAATTTCCATGAAAAATCCTGCACGCGGAAGTTCGTCTCCGCCCGGAGGGCGCGGTATCCCTCCCGCCCTTGCGAGGCACCTTGCCCGACACGGACTGATGCTGCGCGGCGGGTTCGATCTCGACAACGGAGAATCGCTCTCGGGCGTAACACCTCCGGCGCACCCGGTGAGCGCCGTTCTGCTGGTCGGTAACGCTGGGCCGGGACTGTGGTCCGGCTTCCGGCATGGTCCGGCGAACGGACCCGATCCGCTCGACCAGTGGTGCCGGAACATCCTGGATGCGTGTGCACGCACCTATGGATGCTCCGTGGTCATGCCTTCCGACGGTCCGCCCTGGGCACCGTTTCAGAGCTGGGCCCTTCGCGCCGGCCGGGTGTATCCCTCGCCGATCGGGCTTCTGATCGATCCTGTCTGGGGGCTGTGGCATGCGTACAGGGGTGCGCTGCTGCTTCCCTGGCATCTCGATGCGCCGAAGGCGCCGCCGCGGCCCTCTCCCTGCGCAGGCTGTCCGGAGCGACCGTGTCTTGACGCGTGTCCGGTCGGGGCGTTTTCCCGCGACGGGTTCGACCGGCATTCCTGCCGGGCGCACCTGGCGACACCGCAGGGGCGCCACTGCGTCGAGGGTGGCTGCCAGGCGCGCGGCGCCTGTCCCGTCGGCGCCGGTGCGCGTTACCCGGACGGGCAGGTGCGGTTCCACATGAGGGCCTGGATCGCCGGGGCCTGACCGGGGTCCTTCCGAAGCCGCGAGCGCACCGGTATAAGCGGGACCGGACCAAACGGCGGGGGGATGTGTGGTGAGCAGGGGGGTACTGATCGTTACCGGCGGCAGCCGAGGCATCGGCGCGGCGACGTCGGTGCGCGCAGCCGAAGACGGCTGGGACGTGGCGGTCAACTACGCGCGTGACGCCGAATCGGCGGCGCGAATTGCCGAGCGGGTGCGCGCGGCGGGCAGGCGTGCGACCACGGTCCGGGCCGATGTCAGCCGGGAAGACGAGGTGCTGCGGCTGTTCGCCGAGACCGGCTCGGCCCTGGGACCGGTACGGGGCCTGGTGACCAGCGCCGGGACCACTGGACTGGCGACCAGGGTCGAGGCGATGAGCGAGGAGGAGATGCACCGCGTCTTCAACCTGAACGTGATCGGTCTCATGCTGTGTTGCCGGGAGGCGGTGCGGCACATGTCGACCGCGCGCGGCGGCTCCGGCGGTGCCATCGTCAACCTGGCATCGGCAGCATCGCGGCTCGGAGGTCCCAACGAGTTCGTCCACTACGCGGCCTCGAAGGGTGCGGTCGATTCCTTCACCCTCGGACTCGCGCGCGAGGTCGCCGGGGAAGGTGTGCGGGTCAATGCGGTCTCGCCGGGCATGATCGACACCGAGATCCATGCCGCGGCCGGCCTGCCGGACCGGGCGGCACAGGCTGCTCCGTCGATTCCCATGCGCCGGGTCGGTTCGGCGGAAGAGGTGGCCGAGGCGGTGGTCTGGCTGCTCGGCGATGGCGCGAGCTACTGTGCCGGATCAATTGTCGACATCACCGGTGGCCGGTAGGGATGGTGCCCGGCGAGGATCCACTCCGTCGCTACCGATCACTGCTCGAGACCGGAATCCTGCAGCCGGATCCCGCGCAGGAACGTGCGGTCAAACGGCTGCAGTCCCTGCATATCGCTCTCGGTGCATGGCGCCCGCAGGCTCCGGCCGGTGCGCTCGGCCGCCTGGTGGGCCGGTTCGTCGGACGCGGGGGGGCCGTTCGTCCACCGCGCGGTCTCTATATCCACGGCGGTGTCGGTCGCGGCAAGTCGATGCTGATGGACCTGTTCCACGACACCGTGGCTGTCGAGAGCAAGCGTCGGGTGCACTTCCATGCCTTCATGCAGGAGGCGCATGACCTGATCCACGCACGGCGCGGTTCACACCCCGGGGCGGAACCGGTGGGCCCGGTCGCAGTCATGATGGCGGAACGCAACCGGCTGCTGTGCTTCGACGAGTTCGAGGTCAGGGACATCGCCGACGCGATGCTGGTCTCGCGGCTGTTCCGGGGCATGTTCGACTGCGGGGTCGTCGTGGTCGCCACCTCGAATCGGCATCCCGACGATCTCTACCGGGACGGGCTGCACCGCGACCGGTTCCTGCCGTTCATCGCGATCCTGCGCGCCCGCCTCGGCATCCTCCATCTCGACGCCCTGCGCGACTATCGTCTTGACCGGATCAGGACACTGGAGGTCTACCATTCGCCGCTCGATACAGCGGCCGGAGCGGCGCTTGAGGACGCGTTCGCGGTCCTGACCGACGGGGCTGGCGGGCGCGCGGAGCAGATCTCCTTTCGCGGACGGTCCATCCGGGTTCCGCGGGCCGCCGGACAGGTGGCGCGGTTCGATTTCGACGATCTGTGTACACAGCCCCTCGGTCCAGGCGACTTCCTGGCCATCGCACGGCGCTACCGTTCGGTGCTGATTGCCGGCGTTCCGGTGCTCGACCGGCGCAGCCCCGACGTCGTGCGCCGTTTCGTTACCCTGATCGACACTCTCTACGACTGCCGCACCCACATCGTCATCTCGGCCGAAGCCCGGCCAGCCGACCTCTACCGGGGCAAGCGGTGGGGGTTCGAGTTCGAACGGACCGCCTCGCGGCTGGAGGAGATGCGCTCCGCCGACTGGGCCGAGGCGGCGCGCCTGGCGTCGGATGTGGAACGGCCGGCGGCCTGACCGGCCGTCTTGCCGGAGGGACGCAATCGCGATACATGACGTCACCCCGACGACAGGACAGCTGGAGAGGCAGGCATGGCCCGAAACAGGATCGCCCTCATCGGGGCGGGCAACATCGGTGGGACACTGGCACTGCTTGCCGGTCTGAAGCGACTGGGTGACGTCGTGCTGTTCGACATCATCGAAGGCATGCCGCAGGGCAAGGCGCTCGACATCGCCCAGGCGGCGCCGGTCGAGGGGTTCGACGCCGTCGTTGCCGGGACGGGTGAGTATTCGGCGCTGGCCGGCGCCGACGTGGTCATCGTCACCGCCGGGATCGCCAGGCGACCGGGAATGAGCCGCGACGACCTGATCGGGACCAACTTCAAGGTGATGCAGTCGGTCGGGGCCGGCATTCGCGACAACTGTCCCGACGCACTGGTCATCTGCATCACCAATCCGCTCGATGTCATGGTGGGCGTGCTGCAAAAGGCCTGCGGCCTGCCGCCGAACCGGGTGGTTGGCATGGCCGGCGTCCTCGACAGCGCCCGGTTCCGCCGTTTCCTGGCGGACGAGTTCGGAGTCTCGGCGCGTGATGTGACCGCCTTCGTGCTCGGAGGGCACGGCGATACCATGGTTCCCCTGGTACGCTACTCGGCAGTCGCCGGAATCCCGGTGCCGGACCTCGTGAGAATGGGCTGGAGTACCCGCGAACGCATCGACGAGATCGTGCAGCGGACACGCGACGGCGGCGCGGAGATCGTGGGGCTGCTGAAGACCGGCTCGGCATTCTATGCCCCGGCGTCGTCGGCGATCGAGATGGCGGAGGTCTACCTGCACGACCGCAAGCGGGTTCTGCCCTGCGCTGCCTGGTGTGACGGGCCCTACGGTCTCGACGGCCTGTACGTCGGCGTTCCGGTCGTGCTCGGAGCCGGTGGAGTGGAGCGCGTGGTCGAGATCGAACTCGATGCCGACGAGCGCGCCATGTTCGACCGATCGGTTGCGGCGGTCCGCGAACTGAACGCTGTTGCCGCCGGCCTGGAGGACTGATCCCGGACCGGCGCCGGTTGCGTGGCCAGGGTGCGGCCCCTAGAGTGAAGCCGCCTGAGGTGTGGGCAGGTTTCGCCGTATTTCCCGATGGCAGGTCGTGATGAACGTGCACGAGTATCAGGCCAAGCAGCTGCTCGCAGGGTTCGGTGTCTCGGTACCGAAGGGCGAGGTCGCCTACACGCCGGAACAGGCCGCCGCCGCCGCCCGGGAACTGGGCGGCAGCGTGTTTGCGGTCAAGTCCCAGATCCACGCCGGCGGCCGCGGGGCCGGCCGGTTTGTCGCCGACGGAACCGGGGCCGGCGGGGTCAGGATCGCCCGTTCGCTCGACGAGGTTCGCGAGCACGCCGAGGCGATGCTGGGGCGGGTGCTGGTCACCCGGCAGACCGGCAGTGCCGGGCAGCAGGTGCGGCGCGTCTACGTCGAGGCCGGCTGCGACATCGCACGCGAACTCTACCTCTCGCTGCTGGTCGACCGCGCAACCTCCCGGATCACCGTGATGGCGTCGAGCGAAGGCGGCATGGACATCGAGGAAGTGGCCGCGCATTCGCCTGGAAAGATCGTGACGGTCGCCATCGATCCGGCAACGGGGCTGCAGCCGTTCCACGCCCGTGCCATCGCCTGGAACCTCGGTCTCGAGGGCGCACAGGTTGCCTCCGCGGTCACGCTGCTGGAAAGACTGTACCGGGCCTTCGTGGAACTTGACGCCTCGCTGGTCGAGATCAACCCGCTCATCGTGACCGCCGATGACGAGGTCATGGCGCTCGACGCCAAGATGAACTTCGACGACAATGCGCTGTTTCGCCAGCCCGACGTGGTCACGCTGCGTGACGAGGACGAGGAGGATCCGGCCGAGGCCGAGGCGGCGCTCCACGAGCTCAACTACGTTCGCCTCGACGGCACGATCGGGTGCATGGTGAACGGTGCCGGGCTCGCGATGGCGACCATGGACATCATTACCCTGCACGGCGAGAAACCGGCCAACTTCCTGGACGTCGGGGGTGGCGCCACCCGAGAGCGGGTCGCGGCCGCCTTCAGGATCCTGCTGTCCGATCCCAACGTGGAAGGAGTGCTCGTCAACATATTCGGCGGCATCATGCGCTGCGACGTGATCGCGGCGGGCGTGGTCGAGACTGCGCGCGAAATGAGTGTCGACGTACCGCTAGTGGTGCGCCTGGAAGGCACCAATGTCGAGCAGGGGCGCCAGATCCTTGCCGAAAGCGGTCTGACCATCGAGGCCGCATCGGACCTTGGCGATGCGGCGGCCCGGATCGTGGGCGCGGTGCGGAGAGCGGGCTGATGGCGGTGCTCGTCCATGCCGGGACCCGGGTGATCTGCCAGGGGGTGACGGGATCGCAGGGCACGTTCCACACCGAGCAGGCGTTGGCGTACGGCACGCGCATGGTCGGCGGAGTGACACCGGGGCGTGGCGGGAGCGAGCATCTTGGCCTGCCGGTATTCAACACCGTTGCGGAAGCGGTCTCGGTTACCGGGGCCGACGCTTCAGTCATCTACGTACCACCGAGATTTGCCGCCGACTCGATCCTGGAAGCCGTCGACGCCGGGGTTGCGCTGGTTGTCTGCATCACCGAGGGGATCCCGGTGCTCGACATGGTGCGGGTCAAGCGCGTGCTCGCAGGCTCGCGGACCCGGCTCGTCGGTCCGAACTGCCCGGGCGTCATCACCCCGGACGAGTGCAAGATCGGCATCATGCCGGGCCACATCCACCGCCGAGGCAGGGTGGGCATCGTGTCCCGCTCGGGCACACTCACCTACGAGGCAGTGGCCCAGACCACGGCCGCGGGGATCGGTCAGTCGACCTGTGTCGGTATTGGCGGCGACCCGGTCAACGGCACCAGTTTCATCGACTGTCTCGAGCTGTTCCTCGGCGATTCCGAGACCGAAATGATCATCATGATCGGGGAGATCGGGGGCACCGCCGAAGAGGAGGCAGCCGAATTCCTGCGCCGCGAGAACACCGGTACCCCGGTGGTCGGGTTCATTGCCGGGATTTCCGCGCCGCCGGGCCGGCGCATGGGACACGCCGGCGCCATCATTGCCGGCGGCAAGGGCGGCGCGGGTGACAAGATTGAGGCCATGCGGTCCGCGGGCATCACCGTCGTCGAATCACCCGCGGAGCTGGGTACGACCGCGGCCGGGCTGCTTGCCCGGTAGAGGGGAATCGCAAGCCAGGGGTAGAAGAGACCATGCAGCTCGATGAACCCGGAATCCTGAACGGCGCCAACGCTCCCTACATTGCCGACTTGTACCGGAGGTACCGCGAAGATCCCAATTCCGTCGATGCCGGGTGGCGGGACAGCTTCGACTCGCTTGCCGAGGAGGCGGGCGGGTTCCGGTGCGACAGCGAGGGTCCGAGCTGGGCGCCACGCACCACCCGTGTCGTCGGGGTTCCCGCAGCCGACGTCGCGGTCTCCGCGCGCGGTGTTGACGAACGCCGGGCCGCGCTCGACTCGCTCAGGGCCATCATGTTGATCCGCGCCTATCGAATCCGCGGGCACCTGAAGGCGAGGCTCGATCCCCTCGACCTCGTGGAACCGGAACCGCACCCCGAACTTGATCCGGCACACTACGGGTTCGGCCCGGACGACCTCGACCGTCCGATCTTCATCGACAACGTGCTCGGACGTGAACGGGCCACCCTGCGCGAGATCATGCAGATCCTGCACGACACCTACTGCGGCAGCATCGGTGTCGAGTTCATGCACATGCAGGACCCGGATCAGAAACTCTGGATCCAGAAGCGGATCGAGCAGGCCGGAAACCACACGGACTTCACTGTGCTGGGCAGGCGGACCATCCTCGAACGGCTGACGGAGGCCGAGTGTTTCGAGAAGTTCCTGGCGGTCAAGTATGTCGGAACCAAGCGGTTCGGCCTCGACGGATGCGAGGCGGTGATCCCGGCGCTGGAGCAGATCCTGAAACGTGGCAGCCAGCTCGGTCTCGAGGAGGTCGTGGTCGGCATGGCGCACCGCGGCAGGCTTAACGTGCTGTGCAACTTCATGAACAAGCCGTTCCGGGCCATCATTTCCGAGTTCCTGGGCAACCCCGCCAATCCGGAGGATGTAGGCGGGTCGGGTGACGTGAAGTACCACATGGGGGTTTCGGCGGACCGCGAGTTCGACGGCAACTCCGTGCACCTTACGCTGAACGCGAATCCGTCCCATCTCGAGGTGGTCAACCCGGTCGTGGTGGGCCGGGTGCGCGCCAAGCAGGTCCAGCGCGACGACGTCGATCGACGCAAGGTGATGGGCATCCTGATGCACGGTGATGCTGCCTTCGCCGGGCAGGGCATCGTTGCGGAGGTGTTCGACTTTTCGGAACTGCGCGGATACCGCACCGGCGGTACGATTCACGTGATCATCAACAACCAGATCGGCTTTACCACCAGTCCGGCCTACTCGCGCTCGTCGCCCTACTCGACCGACGTGGCCAAGATGGTCATGGCGCCGATCTTCCACGTCAACGCCGATGATGCCGAGGCGGTGATCCACGTTGCGCGGATTGCAGCCGAGTTTCGCCAGACCTTCGGGGTCGACGTGGTGCTGGACATTATCGGCTACCGGAGATTCGGCCACAACGAGGGCGACGAACCGACCTTCACCCAGCCGCGGATGTACCGCAAGATTGCCGGTCATCCTTCGGTTCGCGAACTCTACGCCCGTCGGCTCGAGTCCGATGGCGTCGTCGAGCCCGGCACCGGCGACCAGCTGGTTACCGACCAGAACCACCTGCTGACCACGGAATTCGAGGCCGGCGTCAGCTACCGGCCCAACAAGGCCGACTGGCTGGACGGCGTGTGGTCGGGCATCAGGCGAGCAGAGGGCAACGATGCGCGTCGCGGCGTGACCTCGGTGGAAATGGCAACCCTGCAGCAGGTCGGCGAGGTCCTGTGCCGGCCGCCGGAGGGGCTCCGGCTGAACAGCAAGCTGGTTCGCGTTCTCGAGCAGAAACGGCGGATGTTCGAGACCGGCGAGGGAGTGGACTGGGCCACCGCCGAAGCGCTCGCCTTCGGATCGCTGCTGCTTGAGGGCGACGCGGTGCGCCTTTCCGGACAGGACAGCGGCCGGGGAACCTTCTCGCACCGTCATTCGGTCTGGGTCGACCAGGACAGCGAGGAACGCTTCCTGCCGCTCAACCATCTCGGGCCGGAGCAGGCAACCTTCGAGGTGATCGACAGCCCGCTGTCGGAGGCCTCGGTCCTCGGGTTCGAGTACGGGTTCAGCCAGGCCGAGCCCAACGCGCTGATCCTGTGGGAGGCCCAGTTCGGCGACTTTGCCAACGGGGCGCAGGTGATCATGGACCAGTTCATCAGCTCGGGCGAGCACAAGTGGCTGCGCATGTCCGGCCTGGTGATGCTGTTGCCGCACGGTTACGAGGGTCAGGGTCCCGAACATTCCTCGGCCAGGCTCGAGCGCTACCTGCAGCTCTGCGGCGAGGACAACATGCAGGTGGTCAACTGCTCGGCGCCGGCGAGCTATTTCCACGCGCTCCGCCGCCAGCTGCGCCGCGACTTCCGCAAGCCGCTGGTGATCATGTCGCCGAAGTCGCTCCTGCGGCATCGACGCTGCGTATCCACGCTCGCCGACATGGGACCGGGAACCTCGTTCCACCGCGTGCTCTACGACAACGAACGACTGTGCGACGACAGCGAGGTGCGCCGCGTGGTGCTGTGCAGCGGCAAGGTCTACTACGACCTGTACGAAGAACGCGCCCGGCGGGAGATCACCGATATCTTTTTCCTGCGGCTGGAGCAGCTCTACCCGTTCCCGCGGGCGGCCCTGCTCGACGAGCTGTCGCGGTTCCCGCATGCCGAGGTGGTCTGGTGCCAGGAGGAGCCCGAGAACATGGGGGCGTGGAGCTTTGTCGACCGCCGGCTCGAGGCGGTGCTCGAGGAACTCGATGGCGATGCCCGACGGCCGGTCTACGTGGGGCGGACGGAGGCGGCGTCGCCCGCGACCGGCAACTTCCGGACCCACCAGAAGGAACAGGAGGCGCTGGTGGACCGGGCTTTGTCCGCTGATGCGCTCGATGTGTCGAACCGTCGCGCGGCGCGTGCCGCCGCCGAATAGCCGCACGCAGGATCGGGGAGACCGATGACAACCGAAGTATTCGTTCCCGCGCTCGGGGAGTCGGTCTCCGAGGCAACCGTGGCCGGATGGCGCGTCGAGCCCGGCGGAGCGGTCACGATGGACCAGCCGCTGGTCGAACTCGAGACCGACAAGGTCACGCTCGAGGTGAATGCTCCGGCCTCCGGCATCCTCGCCTCGATCGTTGCCGAGACCGGCTCGACCGTCACGGTGGGAGCATTGCTGGCCGTCATCGCCGAGGGTGCCGTGGCAGCGGCACCGGAAGCGGCGACCGCTCCGGCTCCGGCCGCCGGTTCCGACCCGGCACCGGTTCCGGCGACCCGGCCCGCGCCGCCAACGTCCGAGACCGTTCCCGCGCTCTCGCCGGCGGTACGCAGGCTGGTGAACGAACATGATCTCGATCCGGCGCGAATTGTTCCGAGCGGACGCGGTGGCCTGCTGCTGAAGGCCGACGTTCTGGCGGCGGTCGCCTCGGGCGATGCGCGGCGCGGGATCGCGCAAGCGCCGGAGCCGGAAGCGGAACCGCGCGAGGAGCGGGTACGCATGAGCCGGTTGCGCCAGGCGGTGGCCCGGCGCCTCAAGGAGGCGCAGAACACCGCGGCGATGCTCACCACCTACAACGAGGCCGACATGGGCGCCGTCATGGAACTCAGGTCGGAGTACCGCGATGCCTTCGAGGCCCGGCATGGCGTTCGCCTCGGGTTCATGTCCTTCTTCGTGAAGGCCTGTGTCGCGGCACTGCAGGAGCTTCCCGCCGTCAATGCAGAAATCTCGGGCGACGAGATCGTCTACAAGAACTACTACCACGTCGGGGTCGCCGTTGGGTCTCCCAGGGGCCTGGTGGTGCCGGTGCTGCGTGACGCCGACAAGATGGGGTTTGCCCGGATCGAGCAGGCCATCAACGAGTTGTCCGCGCGTGCGCGCGACGGCCGCCTGTCCCTGGAGGAACTCGCCGGGGGAACCTTTACCATCTCCAATGGCGGGGTGTTCGGGTCCCTGCTGTCGTCACCGATCCTCAATCCGCCCCAGTCAGGCATCCTCGGCATGCACAAGATCCAGCAGCGTCCGATGGCGATTGACGGCAGGGTCGAGATCCGGCCGATGATGTACCTGGCGCTGTCCTACGATCACCGCATCATTGACGGTCGGGAGGCGGTGACGTTCCTCGTTCGGGTGAAGGAGGCGATCGAGGATCCGCGACGCCTGCTGATCGACCTGTAGCACGACCTGGAGGGACAGATGGCTGACCATTACGACCTGGCCGTCATCGGGGCCGGGCCGGGAGGCTACGTCGCGGCGATCAGGGCCGCGCAGCTCGGCATGAAGGTGGCCTGCATCGACGAACGGCCAACCCTCGGCGGGACCTGCCTGAACGTGGGCTGCATTCCCTCCAAGGCCCTCCTGTCGACGTCGGAGAAGTTTGCCGCTGCCCGTGCCGGCATGTCGAGGATCGGCATCGAAACCGGCGAGGTGACGCTCAACCTGGCGAACATGCTGGCCCACAAGGAGAAGGTCGTGCACGACCTGACCCGGGGAATCGAGTTCCTGTTCTCGAAGAACGGAGTTTCCCGGATCACCGGAACCGCACGCATCGAGGCCGTCGGCAGGGTTGCGGTCGAGGGTGACGGATCGAACCACGTGCAGGCCGACCGTATCATGATCGCCACCGGTTCGGACTCGATGCCGCTCGACGGGCTCGAGGTCGACGAACGTCGTGTGGTCACCTCGACCGGGGCGCTGTCATTCGAACAGGTGCCGGAACACCTGGTTGTGGTCGGTGGCGGCTACATCGGCCTGGAGATGGGCTCGGTCTGGTCCCGTCTCGGATCGCGTGTCACGGTGATCGAGTTCCTCGACCGGATCGTCCCAGGAATGGACCGCGAGATCGGCGAGCGGTTTCGCCGCGCCCTGCGCCGGCAGGGATTGCAGTTCAGGCTGTCGACCCGGGTTACCGGGGCGACGGTTTGCGATGACGCCATCGCCGTTGCGCTCGAGCCGGCGCAGGGTGGTGATGCCGAAACCGTGGAGTGCGACGCGGTCCTGGTGGCGATCGGCCGCAGGCCGAGGACGGCCGGCCTCGGGCTGGAGGAACTCGGGGTTGCGCGCGACCGGCACGGGTTCATCGAGGTGGACGAGGATTTCGAGACTTCGGTGTCCGGCATCTTCGCGATCGGCGACTGCATTCGCGGACCGATGCTGGCGCACAAGGCGGAGGAGGACGGTGTTGCGGCCGTGGAGATCATGGCCGGGCTGTCGGCACATGTCGACTACGCGCTGGTTCCGGGCATCGTCTACACCCATCCGGAAGTTGCGGCGATCGGCGAGACCGAGGAGACGCTGAAGGAGGGCGGGGTTTCCTATCGCAGGGGCGTGTTCCCGTTCAGCGCCAACAGCCGGGCACGCGCAAGCGGTGATATCGAAGGTCTGGTGAAGATGCTGGCGCACGCCGATACCGACCGGGTGCTCGGCGTACACATCATCGGCCCGGAGGCCGGCACTCTCATCCACGAGTGCGCCGCGGTGATGGCGTTTGGCGGTTCGGCCGAGGACATCGCCCGGACCTGTCACGGCCACCCGACGCTGAGCGAGGCGGTGAAGGAAGCGGCACTCGCGGTGGATGAACGCCCGATCCACGCCTGAATGCCATGGCCCGGGCGCGGCCGCTCGTTGCCGGGTCGCCGTTCGCCGTCGTCCCCGGGAGGCACCCGCACACCACCGGCTATCGATAGCCGCCAGGCGGCGATGCAATCCGGTTCCGGCGGCCGGTGACCGGCACCGAGCCCGGATCGCGGCGCATTCGGGACGCTGGCCGGCATGTTCCGCACATCCGGGCGATGAACCAGGCGGCTTTCACCCGCCAGACCGGCGCCACTGCTTCACCGAGAGGCAACAGTGGCGCCAAACGATATCGGGTCAGCCGCGGGCGGCCGCGGCCGGCGCGAAATCGTCGGCCCTGTCGTCGCGCCCGGTCGAGACGAGGTCGTGCTCCGGGTCTCCCGCCACCCGCACATGACGCATGACCCGCGGCAGGGCGTAGTCATAGGCGCCGGCCCGGTGCAGGACGCAGCGATTGTCCCAGATCATCAGGTCGCCCGGCTGCCACCGATGCGTATAGACGCGCGGCGGCGAACATGCGTGCTCGAGCAGCCTGTCGAGCAGTGCCTGTGCCTCCCGGTCTTCCATTCCGGGGATCCGGAAGGCGTGCCGTCCGATGAACAGCGAGCGGCGCCCGGTCGCCGGGTGCACCTTGACAAGCGGGCGCAGCGGTGCGCCCCGCGTGTGATAGCCGTAGCCGTCTCCGGTCCTGAAGACAAATCCGGCCTTGGCCTGCGATGCGTAGAGCGAGTGGTAGGCCGACAGCCCTTCGATCTGACCGCGGGTTGCGTCGTCGAGCGTGTCCCAGGCGTCCCGCATGTCCGCGAGTTCGGTGTCGCCGCCCCGTTCAGGGACGATCTCGGCCGCGAGGGCCGACGCCTTGGCGGCAAGCGGCATGTAGGAGCTATCGGTGTGCCACCCTTCGTTGCCCCGCAACGTCTGGTAGCGCTTCTCCTCGCTGTCCATCACCGTGCCGTCCGGCTTCAGGTTGCTGATGCGGACCACCTTCTGGCCGTCACGCAGGAATTCGATGGCGCCGAAGTGTTCGGCGAAGGCAATGTGCTCGTCGTCGCTGAGGTGCAGGGCGGGGAACACCAGTGCCGCGTGGCGGTGGAATGCGTCCTCGATCTCCTGCCACTCGGCCCCGGTGAGCTGCAGGGCCGGCGGAACCCCGGTGACACGTGCTCCGAGCGAGCAGTCAAGCGGTGTGATCTCAAGCATCATGTGGTCCCCTTCGCCGTGCGTGCAGTACCTGTCGGAGCGTACAGTGTCTCAGGTTGGCCCTGCCGGGACAATGCCGGAGCACGAACCCCGGTCGGTGATTCGGTCCGCTGGTGCCGGGACCCTGACACTGGTCGCGGTGAAGCGTGCCACGACTCCTGGACCGGGTGCCACGGGTGTCGATCTGCGATCGGTGGCACTCGGCACCGGCGTGCGGGCGCTCGTGTCTCCTGCGGGCGGTACACCCGGCCCCGGCGGCGTGACTGCCACTTCCTCCAGGTGCGGGTGACCTCGTAGCGAAAGCGTGCGAGGCATGCGCTGTTCCCCCTGATCCCGCAGTAGGTGCGGTGTCCCCGGATGATCTGCGCAAGACGAGACTGCTGGTCACGGAGCGGTCGGTGCCTGTTGCGCCGGCACCGGTGCGAGACGGACCTGGGCCGCCCGCGCGAAGCGTGCCTTTGCCGTGCAGCGCGACAAACAGCCTGAGACCCACGCCACAAGCTGGATGGGATGGAGGAGGGTGGCTTCCCGCGGGCACGCATTGCTCCCTCGGCACCGGCGTTGCGAGATTGAACCCGCCCGGTTGCGCGCTGCGGAGTCCCTGGGCCCGGACCGCGGTTCTCGCGCCACCACGGGTCGCCCGGCCGGTCCGGATCGGGCGGGCCCCTCCATTCGGAACTGCGCTTCGGCTGACCTTCCTCGCAAGGAGGGTCATCCGGCGTCACATCCTGTGTATATGGCAGGTGTGGAGGTGTAAGGTTAGGTGAGAACGCCGCACCGCTTGGGACCAGCAGCGCGGCATGTTATGTTATAATATATGGCGCTTGCGCCAACAACGACCCGTGCGACACAGATGAGCCACAAAATCGACGGTGAGATCGCGCTGAACCTCGACGGGCTGGGCTACAGCGCCCCGAATGGCGCTGTTCTCCTGGACGCGGTTACGCTGCATCTGCACCCGGGCGATATCCTCGCCGTCGTTGGTCTGAACGGCGCGGGCAAGAGCACGCTGATCCGGTTGCTGGCGGGACTGTTGGAGCCCTCGGCCGGAACGATCGAGCTGCAGGGCCGATCCTATGCAACGCTCTCCGGTGCCGAGCGGGCCCGTCGGATCGCCTATGTCGGCCAGCACGACGATGCCGACGGACGGTTGCTGCTGCACCACTATGTCGCCCTGGGCACGCTGCCGCATCGCGCCATGCTGTCCGCTGCCGAAGTGGACGACCGGGTCGACCATGCGCTGCACCAGGTGGGTCTGGCCGCGAACGCTGCGGCACGGCTGGACCAGTTGTCTGGGGGCGAGCGTCAGCGAGCCAAGTTCGCCCGCGCCATCTGCCAGGTGCCGAGCCTGTTGCTGCTGGACGAGCCGACAAACCATCTCGACCCCGCCGCCAAGGGTGCGCTGCTGTCCGCGGCCATGCGGCTGGGGATCACGGTCGTGACCGCCCTGCACGAACTGACCCTGATCGAGGCCTTCGCCAGCCATGTCGCGGTGCTGCGGCAGGGGCGGCTCGCTGCCTATGGGCACCCCGCAGAGATCTTCACCACCGACACGGTGCGGGAGATCTTCGGTGTACACCTGTACCGCCTGGCGCATCCGCACGAACAGCGCATCCTGCCGTCGCTGGACATCGCAATCGGCGATCACGCCGACTTCGCTCCCGGCGATCGAACCTGAAGGACATTCGACATGACCCACCGACCGATGGTGCGCGCCCTTGCGGGCGTCGCCGTCGCCATGATGTTCGGTACCGCCCAGGCCGAGCCCGTCACGGTCGACAATTGCGGCACGCCGCTGACCTTCGACACGATGCCCGAACGCATGGTCGTGCACGACATCAACATGTCCGAGATGGCCTTTGCACTGGGTCTGCAGGACAGGATGGTCGGCGTAACCGGCATCACCGGTTGGTACAAGACCACGCCGGAATTCGATGAAGCGCGGGGTTCAATCCCGGAACTGGCGCCAAAGTATCCGACCATCGAGAATCTGGTCGCGGCAACGCCAGACCTGTACTTTGCCGGTTGGTATTACGGCATGCGGCCAGGCGGCGACGTGACGCCCGAGACGCTGGCACCACACGGGATCAAGACCCTGATCCTGACCGAAAGCTGTGTCCACCTGGACAAGTCCCGTCCCGCCGCGTCGCTGGAACTGCTGTTCACGGATGTGGAACGCCTGGGCAAGATCTTCGGCAAGGAGGCTGAAGCCGCAGTGCTTGTCGCCGGCTGGAAAGCCAGGGTAACCGAGATCAAGGCGACGGTGGGCGACGTTTCCGGTACGCGGGTGTTCCTGTACGACTCGGGCGAAGACAAGCCGTTCACCGCGGGCAAATTCGCCATGCCGACCGCGATGATCGAAGCGCTGGGTGCGACCAACATCACCGGCGGGATGGATACCAGCTGGGGAACAACCTCGTGGGAGGCGGTGGCCGCCGCAGACCCCGGGTTCCTGATCCTGCTGGACTACCAGTCCGGTGGCGGTGCGACCGATCTTCTTGAGTTCCTGCAGTCACATCCGGTGATAAAGCACACGACCGCGGTCAGGAACAAGGCCTATGTGGCGCTCCGCTACGAGGAACTGACGCCCGGTCCGGCGAACATCGAAGCGATGGCCAGGATGGCCAAGGCCATGAAAGATGCCATGAACTGACCCGCCGGAAACCCGCCATGCGGCTCGCCGTCGTCCTTGCGCTTGGCCTGGTGGGCGTATTCGGGCTGCTGCTGGTTGCGGTGGCCGTCGGCTCGACCCAGCTCGGCGTTGCCCGGGTCATCGACGTGGTGCTGGCCGGTCCCGGAACCGAACCGATCAGTCGGATCGTGTTCGATCTGCGACTGCCGCGAGCGCTGCTGGCGGTGATCGTCGGTGCGGGTCTCGGAATGGTCGGGGTCGTGCTGCAGACCCTGACCCGCAACGACCTGGCGGACCCCTTCCTGTTCGGACTGTCGTCCGGTGCTGCGGCCGGCGCGGTGGTGGTAATCACGGTCACCGGCAACGTACTCGGCTTCTGGACGCTGCCGGTGGCGGCGTTCGCAGGTGGTCTCATCGCCTCGCTGATCGTGCTCGGCCTGTTTGGCCGACTGGTCCGGCAGGGGGCCAGCCAGATGGTGCTGGCCGGCCTGGCGGTGTCGTTCCTGTTCCTGTCGCTGACGTACTATCTCATCTTCGCTGGCGATCAGCGCGCAGCCCATTCCGTGCTGTTCTGGACGCTGGGCGGGCTGGGTCTGGCGAACTGGGACGTGCTGCCCATTGCGGCGGTCGGGCTGACGGCAATCGGTGCCCTCGCCCTGCTTGCTCATCGGAGCCTCGACGCGCTGCTGGCCGGCGACGACGCCGCGGTTACGCTGGGCGTGAACGTCACCCGCTTTCGGCAGTTGACCTTCCTGGTCTGTGCCTTTGCGACCGCCAGCTTCGTCGCGCTCACCGGCGTGATCGGCTTTATCGGTTTGATGGTGCCCCATCTGGCGCGTGGTCTCGTCGGTCCGCTGCATGGCGCGCTGATGCTGACCTCGGCCGTGATCGGCGCCGCCCTGCTGCTGGCCAGCGATATTGCTGCGCGCACGCTGCTGGCCCCGCAGGAATTGCCGATCGGTGTGCTGACCACCTCGATCGGCGCGGTGTTCGTTCTGTTCCTGGTGCGCCGGACGCCGTGACGGCGACCGCGGTCACCCGCTTCGTGGCTGCGCGACTGGAACCGGTACGCCAGGCGATCTGATGACGTCGAGCATCATGTCGACGACAGTCCCGGCCCGCCGGTCGATTGGTGTGGCTGCCGCCTCAGGCAGGCCGGGGCGGTGCGCAAGAGACCACCGCACGCTGTCGCGGCGGTCAAGGACCTCGCCTGCGATACCCGGGCTCCTGATGACGCATCCCGTCCGAGTTTCGAGTTGCGGCTCGAAGCCGGGGCGGGCCATGCCTGCGGGAAGTCGCCCTGTCGTTTCAGGCGTGCGGCCGTGAGCGGTTCAAGTAGCACTCCGGTATCCCGCCCGGGGCGGGATACTCCCGGTGTTCCCGGACTTGCATGACTCTCCTCACTGAACAAGGACATCATGGCCACATTCGGGTCATCCGGAAAACCGGTTCTCCTGGTTTTCCGGGCGAGTTGGCCTGGCTTTGGCCCCGGTGCCTGCTGTCGACCTCCCGGGACAGCTTGCATGGCGAGGGCGGACTTCAGGCAGGGCCTGCTGCCCGTGTGGCCAGCTGGTCCAGGACCAGGTGGGTCTCGTCCGCCGACGCGCACTCACGGACCAGTCGGTCGAAGTGCCGGGCCAGCGCCCGGACCTGGTCGCTGGCGGTGACGACCAGGTAGGAGTGTCCGAGGTAGATGGCGGCCCTCTTCATGGCGAACACCGTCAGCGGTGCGCAGAAACTGTTCTGCAGGTCGAACAGGTGCAGCCGCACGGTGGGGTAGGACGCCTCGACCAGCTCGGCCATGTGCCGAAGCTGCGTGACCCTGTCGCCGCGGCTGACCGCGCTCCACACGCCACTGCCTTCGGCCAGCGCCTCGAGTTCCTGGCGCGGCATGCAGATCTCCATGTCGAGGTCGCCGATGCGGACATCCGAGAGCAGGTTCTGGCCCAGGCGCGCCAGCGCCTGGTCGCGTTCCGGTTCCGCACCGTATCCGTCAAGCGCCGGGTGACGCAGCACATCGGGGAGCACGGCCGGAACGTAGCGGATCTTGCCGCCCTCGGCTTCCCGGCGCCATCGGTCGAGCGGGGAACGGCCGTCATCGGCCATTGCGAGTTCGATCTGGACACTGCCGCGAACTTCCTGGCCGGCCTCCGGGGAGTTCGCAAGTCCGAGCAGCCAGTCCGTCGGCACGCTGGTGGTCTCACTGATCCGGCGCAGGGTATCGGCGCGCGGCAGGCGGTGCTGCTCAGGATCGAGGAACTGTGACAGCGCCGACCTGTCGACACCCGTGAGCCGGGAAAACCGGGCTGCAGTTCCGCCGTTCCGGGCCATCAGGTCCGCCAGGCGCTGACGGAACAGGTCGGCGATGGCGCGCTTGTTCATTGTCTCGTCCTGTACATATAATACACAAGAAATCACGTTAACACATTGAATTGATCCATTCAAATGTTTTAGATGCATTCGTTACGGACATTCGCATTGATGATTTTTTGGAGGTTGTGATGATGCCGTATGGATCACGCAATTCGCTTCCATGCCGTGGAATGGCCGACCCTGGGCCTGGTCGTGGCGGTACACGTCTGCTGGATGCTGGTGACTGCGGGCGCGGACAGCCTTGGACCGTGGGTGACGGCACCGCTGCTCACGATCGTGCTGGTCCTGCACTCCTCGGTGCAGCACGAGGTTATCCACGGCCATCCGTTTCGCAACCGGGCGCTCAATGAAGTGCTTGCGATCGTGCCGCTTGGCCTTTTCATCCCCTACAATCGATTTCGGGACACGCACCTCGCCCATCACCGGTCACATACCCTGACCTGTCCGCGTCGCGACCCGGAATCAGCCTATGTCGATCCGGCGACCTGGAATGCGCTGCCAGGACCGGTGAAGATGCTCCTGCACGCCAACAACACCCTGGCCGGCCGGATTGTCCTCGGTCCGCTGATCAGCCAGTTCCTGCTGGTCTCGGGCGATCTGCGGCGCGCCTGGTCGGGAGAGGCGGGCCTGGTCCGGGCATGGGTTCTGCATGCGGCCGGGCTGGTTCCGGTGATCTGGTGGCTGCTCGAGGCAGGGGAGGTGCCGGGGTGGATGGTGCTTGCAACCGCCTACGCGGCGCTCTCGATCCTGAAGGTCCGCACCTATGCCGAGCACCGCGCCCACCCGGACCCGCACGCACGCTCCTGCGTGGTCGAGAACGGGGGGGTGCTCGGCCTGCTGTTCCTGAACAACCACCTGCATGCGCTGCACCACGCCGAACCCGAACTTGCGTGGTACCGGCTGCCGGCTCGGTATCGCGCCTGTCGCACGGCAATCCTGCGCGTCAACGACGGCTACCGGTTTGCAAGTTACGCAGAGTTGTTCCGCCGCCACTTCGCCCGGCCACGGGACCAGGTCCCGCATCCGCTACCCGGCATCTTCAACCCGCAACGGTGATCCGTCCCTTGCCTCCCGGTGCACTGCGGCCGGTCAATCGAGGGCGTTGATCGGGACCTTGAGCACCGGGTGACCCTCGTCGTCGCGTGGAACTTCGCCGGCGCGCATGTTGACCTGCAGTGAGGGCAGGATCAGCCGCGGCATGGCGAGTTGCGCGTCACGCGCGGTACGCAGCGCGACGAAATCCCTCCTGGACGTGCCGCCGCCGACGTGAATGTTCGAGGCCTTCTGTTCGCCCACGGTGGTCTGCCAGGCGATGGCGCGGCCACCGGGGCCGTAGTCGTGGCAGACGTGCAGGAGCATGTCATCGGGCAGGTCGAGGATCTTCCGGATGCTGTCGTAGAGTCGTGCGGCGTCGCCGCCCGGAAAATCCGCCCGCGCAGAACCACCGTCCGGCATGAACAGCGTGTCGCCGATGAAGGCCGCGTTGCCGATCACATGGACCGTGCAGGCCGGTGTGTGCCCGGGCGTTTCCATGACGAACGCCGGCAGCGTTCCGATCGTGTAGGTGTCGCCGTCCCTGAACAGGGCATCGAACTGGGACCCGTCGCGCGCGAATTCAGTGCCCTCGTTGAAGATCCTGCCGAATGACTCCTGCACCTCCACGATCCCGGCGCCGATGCCGAGCCGTCCGCCCAGCTGTTGCTGCAGGTAGGGTGCCGCCGAGAGGTGATCGGCATGCACGTGGGTCTCGATGATCCACTCGAGCGAGAGCCCCGCGCCCCTGACGGCGGCGACCAGCGCGTCGGCGCTGTTCGTGGAGATGCGGCCTGCGGAATAGTCGAGGTCAAGCACGCTGTCGATGATGGCGCAGGATCCGCCCGCCGGGTCGGTGACCAGGTAGGAGACGGTGTTGCTTGCCGAGTGGAAGAACCCCTGCACCTCGGGACGCACATCCATGCGCACGGGATAGTCGTGCATGGTCACCTCCGCCGGCCTCTGCCCCGTGCCCGTCTCATCGCGTCACCATGGCGGGATGGCTTCCGCCTCATCCGGCCACACGGTCGGCGATGGCAAGGATGCGGTACATGTCGCGGAGCACCGGTTTCTCGATCAGCTTGCCGTCGATCACGACCAGGCCCGTGTTCGCCTGTTCGAACTCGTCGATGATGCGCCGCGCACGCCGTACCTCGTCCGGTGACGGCGTGAACACGGTGTTCAGTGCCGCGATCTGCCTGGGATGTATTGCTCCCTTGCCGGAGAAGCCCAGGTCTCGGGCCTGCTCGGCCGCAACACGCATGCCGTCGGGATCGTCAAGGTCCAGGTAGGGGACATCGATGACGTCAAGGCCGGCGCCGGCGGCCGCATGCACGACGCGGGAGCGCGCGTACAGCAACGGTTCCCACTCGTTGCGGCACCGCAGTTCCGCGGCCATGTCGACGCCGCCAAAGAACAGGGCCTCGAGCCGCCTCGAGCAGTGCGCGATGTCATGAGCGGCCTCCAGGCCGGCGTTGGTCTCGATGATCACGTGCAGTCTTGTCGAGTGACCGGCCTCCGACAGCAAATCGTCGACAAGCCTGACCTCGTCGGGGTTGCGGACCTTCGGCAGCATCAGTGCCGGGGGCGGCGTCGTACTCGCAAGGACCGCGCGCATGTCCTCAATGCCCGCGCGTTCGCGAAGCGAGTTGACACGCACCATCCGCTCGACCCCGTCGTCCGCCTGGGGTTCCTCGAACAGCGTCATCGCTCTCGTGCGTGCCTCGGCCTTGTCCGCGGGCGCAATCCCGTCCTCGAGCTCGACACAGACGATATCGGCTCCGCTCGCCAGCGCCTTCGGATACATGTCGGGCCGCAGGCCAGGAGTGAAGATGAAACTGCGTCGTGGACGCGGCTGGCGTTCCTGCATCGTGCACTCTCCAGGCAATCGGGTCCGGTGACCGTTGTCGCCGTCAGTACCGGCACGCCGGCCGGAGGGCAACCCCCGGAGAATTCGCATGGGGGGTCGACATTTGCAGCAATCCGCTGTTCAACAAGAGACCGGAACTGCCGGGAGGACCGACAGTCCGGCACACGAATCCGGAGGATGCGAGCATGCGCCTGCACATGATGACCTGGCTTGAGGTCGAACGGCATCTCGGCCGCGAAACCGGCATCATCATCCCGATCGGGTCCACCGAGCAGCATGGACCGATCGGCCTCATCGGGACCGACGCGATCTGCCCGGAGGTGATCGCCGATCTTGCCGCCGACGAGCGCGGACACCTGGTCGGGCCGACGATCTCCGTGGGTATGGCGCAGCACCACCTCGCCTTTCCCGGTTCGGTGGCGTTGCGCCCGACTACCCTGATCGCGGTCATCTGCGACTACGTGAATTCACTGGCACGCAACGGCTTCGACCGGTTCTATTTTCTGAACGGTCACGGCGGCAACATCGCCACCATCGGCGCGGCGTTCTCCCAGATCCATGCCGAGCGCAGTTTTGCACGCGGCACGAACCAGCCGCCGGTCAGGTGCAAGCTTGCGAACTGGTTCGGCTTCCCCGAGGTGAGGGAAGTTGCCACGGAACTGTACGCGGACCGGGACGGCCGCCACGCGACGGCATCGGAGGTTGCCGTGACCCAGTACGCCTGCCCGGACTTCATCAAGCAGGCGCCCATGGATCCGGCACCGCCAGCACCGCGGGCGTTCCAGGATGCCGAGGACTACCGCGCCCTGTTTCCGGACGGGCGGATCGAGGCGGACAGCTTCCTTGCGAGACCCGAACACGGCGAGCGGCTCGCTCGGGTCAGTGCCGCGTGTGTCGCTGCTGATTTTGCAGCGTTTCTCGACCAGGACTGACCGCGGCACCGCGTTCGTCCAGGGGCGTAGCGCACCGTGCCGCCGAGAGGAGGAACAATGAGCGTCGCCTGGCTCGGGATGTACGACTGGCCGGAGGAGCGCGATGCTACCGACGCCCTGTGGGCCCGCATTCGGGATGCGTTGAGGGCCGACGGCATCACAGCACCCGAGACGCTTGACCGTGACCTTGACGGTGATGCGGCATGGACCGCGCCGGCACTGGTGCTGGCGCAGACCTGCGGCCTGCCCTGGGCGCTCGGTCGGTGCGGCGGCGCCCGGATCATCGCCGCCGGCGACTACGGTCCCGAAACCGGTCCGCCCGGCAGGTATCACAGCGTGATCATCGCGCGCCGCGGTGAACCGGTTCCGGAACGGGTCGCAGTGGCGGCTGTCAACGGGCTTGATTCGCAGTCAGGTCACGTGGCGTTGCTCGGTTTCCTCGCCACCCGGACTCCGGCGGGCCCGCCCCGGCTGGTGACGACAGGCAGTCACCGGGGCTCGATCCGCGCGATCGCGGCGGGTGACGCGGAGGTTGCCGCCATTGACGCCGTCTCGTGGCGCCTTGCCCGCAGGCACGAGGCTTCCGCTTCCGGGGTCGACGTCATCGCGCGAAGCCCTGCCGTTCCCGGCCTGCCTTTCATTACCGGACCGGACATGCCGCATGAACGGGTCCTGGCCGCGCTGGTAGCCGGCGTTGGCGCACTCGATCCCGCAAGCAAGTCGGCACTGGGCCTCAGAGCGGTGGTTCCCGCCGGCAATGCGGACTACGCCGGCTTCGGCCTGCCCGACTGATCAGCCGGAGGTATCCCTGGGATGGGCACGGCGGTGCACGGCGATCAGCCGGCGTGCGTCGACGTGGGTGTAGCGCTGCGTCGTCGACAGCGACGCGTGGCCGAGGAGTTCCTGGATGGCGCGCAGGTCGCCGCCGCCTTCCAGGATGTGCGTGGCAAAGGCGTGGCGCAGCGCGTGCGGGGTCATGGCCGGCGGCAGGCCGAGTGCCGTGCGTGCCGCCTTCACGGTCCGTTGGACGACCGCCGGCTGCAGTCTCCTGCCGCGCTGGCCGACAAACAGCGGGTCTGCGGGTCCGGTGTGCCAGGGACACAGTTCCCGGTAGGTGGCGATCGCGTCCCGGACCACCGGCAGGAGCGGGACCAGTCGCTCCTTCCCGCCCTTGCCGCGGACCATCATGGTGTCACCGTCGGGCACATCGCCAAGGTTGAGCGCGAGGGCCTCGCCGATCCGCAGGCCGCAGCCGTAGAGCAGGGTGAGCAGCGCCGCGTCGCGAGCTGCGATCCACGGTCCGCGGGCGCTCCGTGCCGCGTGGTTGATCACGTCGAGCGCCTCGGTCGTTCCCGGTGCCCTTGGCAGGGGTGGCAGGTGCTTCGCGCTTCGCACACTTCGCACGGCGGGGTTGGTGATGCCGTGACGCAACTCGAGGTAGCGGTAGAAGGTGCGAATGGCGGACAGTTCCCGCGCGGTCGATGCCGGATCCAGTCCCCGGTTGCGCCGATGGGCGAGCCAGGCGCGGAAGTCGCGCACCTGAAGGGCTCCCAGTTCGGCACATCCGGGCGCGGTCCCGAGATGGCCGACAAGGAATTCCAGGAACGAGGCGAGGTCGTGCGAATAGGCGAGGACCGTGTTCCTGGCAACCTGTCGTTCGACCGCGAGCCAGTTCAGCCACTGGCCGGTGATCGGCGCCAGGTCGGCGGCGACCGTTACCTCGGTCAGGCGGCCCGGTCCAGCCATTGCCGCATGATGGTCTCGAGTGCATGCGCGAGAAACATGATCAGCTCCGTGCCCTGGGACTGGCTGAACATCCCGCGTTCACGCGCACCAAGCGCGAGCAGACCGGTCGGGATACCCGGACCGACACAGAGGCGGACCAGTGCCTGGCTTCTGATCACGCCGGCCACGGCACCATAGATCCGTTCCTCGCCAATGCAGCTCGGAACCAGCACACTGTCCCGGCCGGCGCCTACGTAGTGGTCGACAGCGCCCTCCGGCAGCAGGCGCACGCCGGCGGCATTCCCGACCGGTAGGCCGGAAACACCCGCCTCGACACAGACGGAAACCGCTTCCACATTCAGCGCGAGCGGAAGGTCCGCGGTCGCGGCGCTGATCACTGCCTCGAGGTTCTCGGCGGCAAGCAGCTGCAGGACGCTTGCATGAATGCGGCCCTGGGCCGAGCGGTTGTCACGTGCCGCACCGATGATGGCGCCCATGGTCTCGCGCAGACGCTCGTTTTCGCCCCGCAACCGCTGCAGGAACACCGACTGGAGGTCGACGACCCGGTCGCCCGGGAACCTCGGCGCGGGCGCCAGGGCCTCCAGCAGTTCCGGGTGATCGGACAGGAACTCCGGGTTCTGCTTCAGCCAGGCCAGGACCCGGGTCGGCTGGTCGCCGGCTCCGGGGTCCGACGGTGACCCGGTGCCCGAGGTCGAGGCAGGTCCGTTGTCGCTCACGCGGCTTCACCCTTCGTACGCAGGATGGTCTGGCCGGTGGCGCGCCAGTCCTCGAGGAACGCCGCGAGTCCCTTGTCGGTCAGCGGGTGGGCGTACATGGCCCTGATGACCGCCGGCGGCACCGTCGCGACGTCGGCGCCGAGCCGTGCAGCCTCGATCACGTGCGCCGGTCCCCGCACCGATGCGACCAGGACCCGGGTCGGAAAGTCGTAATGGGAATAGACCTGCACGATGTCGTGCACGAGTTCCATTCCGTCCGACCCGATGTCGTCGAGCCGACCGACGAACGGTGAGATGTAGGCGGCACCGGCCTTGGCGGCAAGCAGCGCCTGTGCGGGCGAAAAGCACAGGGTGACGTTCACCCGGGTGCCGCTGTCGGACAGCGCCTTGCACACCTTCAGACCATCGACGGTCAGCGGCACCTTGACCGCGACATTGCGATGCAGCGCCGCCAGCGTTCGCCCCTCGGCCAGCATGGTTTCGAAATCGGTCGCGGCCACCTCGGCACTGACGGGTCCGTCGACGAGTTCGCAGATCTCGCGAACCACTTCGAGAATGTCACGACCCGACTTGGCGATCAGTGACGGATTGGTTGTCACGCCATCCACCAGGCCGGTTGCAGCCAGATCACGGATCTCTGCGACGTCGGCGGTGTCGATGAAGAACTCCATGCCAGCCTCCCCTTGCTTGCGCCGTCGGATCTCGACCGCGGTTCATCCTACCTGCCGGAATGTCCGTATGTCGACGTTGTGGCATGATCGGCGGCCTGTGCGGAAATGCCACAATCATGCGGCTTTTTCGTTAGGGACTCCTACCGAATAGTTGACAGCGTCATGCCGCCAGCCTTTCCGGTGTATTCACGGTTCCACGGCCCGGCACCCCGGCAGCCTCCCCGTGCAGCAGCGCCAGTCCCCGACGCCGGATGTTGCGGGCAGCATTCGCGTCCGCATTGTCGGCATGGCCGCAGGCCACGCAGTGAAACACCGCCTGCGAGCGGCGCGATGCGGCGTCGACATGCCCGCACGCTGCACAGGTCCGGCTGGTGTGGCGGGGATCGACCGCGATCACGCGCCCCGCCTTGTAGTCCAGCATT
>MPMT01000025.1 GCA_002238645.1 Alphaproteobacteria bacterium bin52
AACCGTGTTGCGCGAAATACCAAGATCGCGCGCAATCGAACGAATCGACTCGCCTCCTCCAAAATGCTTCCTCCGGATCTTCGCAATCGTCTCCACCACCAGCATCTCCCCCACCCCTCGACCACTGCGACAACAGCCCCAAGGAGTACCGATCCCCTACCGGGAAGGTGGGTCAAATTTGGACGAGGATTCTTCCCGTAGTGGGTCAGTTTTGCAGGTGGTTCAACACGGCACCATCCTCCATCATCGCTGCGAGTGTCTGGCTGGTCAGTTCCCGCGCCCGCCGGACAGGATCACCGAGCGAGCGGATGTACTTGTCGGCCACCTGCGCAGACCGGTGACCCATCAAGTCGCGCAGGACGTGAGCGGTGACGCCAGCCATGGCGGCCTGGGTCATGTAGCCGCGGCGGAGATCGTGCAGCCGAACGTCCTGTAGTCCGGCCTTGCCGACGATTTCGACGAACACCTTTCGGACATGCGAGTAGGTCATCCGGGCGTCGCCGCGGGTGGAGAAGACGAACTCGCCGACATGAGGGATACCCGCCAGCACCGCGGCGGCCGGGCTCGGCAGGTCGTGGATGCGCCGGCCGGTCTTCGTGCTCGGCAGGATCAGCCGGCCGCCTTCCATGTCCACATCCACCCAGCGGACAGCCAAAATTTCCCCGATCCTCAGTCCGGTCGTGATCGCAAACCGGATCGCGGCGACCGGCGCTGGGTGACGTTCCTCGGCTCCGCTCAGCGCTGCCGCCAAGGCCGCCAGTTCGGCGCCCGACAAGGTCCGGTCCCTCGCCTCCTCCCGGCTGCGCTCCACGTGCCGGCAAGGGTTATCGTTCTGGCGACGCCATTCAACGGACTCCGCGTACGACATCAACCGGCTTAGAAGGGCGAGAACGCGGTTTCTGGTGATCGGCTTCAGTCCGGTGACGGCGCGCTCGATATCGAGGCGCTTCACGTCCTCGACTCTAAGACGGTCGAGCGGCGGCAGGACGTAGTGGCCGATCTGGTACCGATATTCCTTGAGTGTCCGCGGCGACATGCGTCCGCGTTCGACACGGGCCGGGGCATGCTCGTTCAGGAACCGGTCGCAGAGATCGCCGACAGTCGGCGCTTCACGCGCCTCTCGTTGCCGCTCCAGAGGGTCGCTCTCGCCGGACCTGATGCGCAGCAGTTCCTCGCCGGCCCGTTTGCGGACCTCTCGCAAAGACGCCTCGCCGGCCCGGCACAGGATGGCTTGCCGCTTCCGCCCGGCAGCCCGGTACCGAAGCACGTAGTTCTTCTTGCCGCCCTGGGTGATCTGGAGACCCAACCCGGCGACCTCGCGGTCCCAGAGCGTCCGCGCCTTGCCCTCCGATTTCGCGTCCCGAACAATGCGCTCTGTGAGCATGAAACCGCCTCCGTGTCACCAGGATGTCACCACGGAGACAGAATATCGGCTAATGCAGAATGACGCAACGAAAACCAGAATAGAGTGTAACAAGCTGATATAATGATAAAAATGTAAGATGGAGTGATCTAGGCTGAACAGGCCTAAACGCCAAAAAAACTGACTACGGATCAGGAGGTTGGGGGTTCGAGTCCTCCCGGGCGCGCCAGACCCGCTCAAGATGTCCCGAGAGCCCGCAAAGGGGTCCGGAACGGCCGGTGGCGACCGGGTCACCAGACGGGGCCCGAAGCTGAGGACATGCCGGAAACCGCCGACACGCGAAAGCCTGCCCGGCGCATTGCGCCGTTCCGGCGACGCAGGTGCGAAGGACTCGATCCTCCAGGGACGGGGGAAACCGTGGGACCTTCCCCGGTCAGCCGGAGCGTTCGCGGACGCACACCACGGTCTGCCTGGTCTTCTGACCGGGTCTGCACGGACCCGACCGGTACGAGTGCGGGCAGGGACAAGCGGTCCCGTCAGCGTTTCGCAAGCGGACATTGACGAAAAGTCGCCCTGAAGCCGCGCCCTTCAGTCAACCCGCTTCGCACCGGGCAATCGCGGCAACGCCGGGCAAGACCCGCAAACCTCATGACAGTGGCGTGACCCGGACAGAACGTCCGGCCAGCCGCAGTCCTGCCGCCCGCTCGTTTCACGCTCGGCATGGCGGTTCGCCGGGCGCGCTGCGGACGGCCTTGCCGATTTCCGGGACCGCGGCACGAGGCGGCACCGTTCTGGAGCTCGGTTGAGAAGATTTCAGTCGGAATTGACGACGTGTTCCCAGTCGACCGCGTCGCGGCACCTGTGTCGCCATATATGGATTTCGGCGTTCACAGGAATGGACCCAGCGGAGCAGATCCGCTCCGCTTCCCACCTGGCAGAGCAGGCGTGCCGTCCCGCTTCGGGTACCCGTCCCGTCCGGGAGCGGCATGCGAAACGGTCCCGGCGCGTTTCGGCCGGTTGTCGGGAACGATGCGCGACATGGACCCCGGATCGGGTACCATGGACCGGCATCCGTCATCGCTGCCGGGCAGACAGTCCAGTGCAGCCGGAACGCCGGGAGGCAGGGACATGGACGGGCGGGACGATCTGGTTCATGCACGGTCGGCTGAAACCGACGGCGACTGCCCGCATCCGTGCGGGTCGACCGGCACGGCGGCGCCGCAGTGAACACATGATCGACGATCTCGATGTTCCCGGAGTACTGAGCCTGGTCGGGCCGACCGGCCCGGTTCGACCGCTGATGCTTGATTCACCGCACAGCGGAACCTGTTTTCCCGACGACTTCGATACCGTCGTGTCCCAGAAGATGCTGCTCGAGGCGGTGGACACCGCCGTGGACCGATTGTTTCGCCCTTCGCCGGGCTCGGGCCTGACCATGCTCCATGCCCATTTTCCACGGACCTACGTCGACCCGAACCGGGCCGCCACCGACATCGACGAGGACATGCTGGACCGACCCTGGCCCGGCCCGGCACAGCCCACGGGACGCTCGGCCCGCGGCAACGGCCTGATCCGCCGGACACTCAGCGGCGACCTGTTCCCGCTTTACGACCGCCGTCTGTCCGTCGGCGAGGTAGCGGGACGAATCGCGCGGTATCATGAACCCTATCACCGCACGCTTGCCCGCCTGCACCGTGTTCTGCATGCAACCTTCGGCAGCGTGTACCACCTGAACTGCCATTCCATGCGGTCACGCAACACCGAGGACGGGACCAGGCGGCCGGATTTCGAACTGGGCGATCGCAACGGAACAACCTGCGCACCGCAGTTCACCGGGTTCACCGCGGAACTGCTGAGTGACCTCGGATACGATGTCCACATCAACCGGGTGTTTCGCGGCGCGGAGATCGTCCGTGCGTACTCCGCCCCCGATGACGGTCATCACTGCCTGCAGATCGAGGTCAACAAGGACCTCTACATGGATGAGTCCACGCGGACCCTGCTGCCGGCATTCGACCGGTTGCGGTCGGACCTTGCGACCGTTCTCGACCGGCTCGGGGACTTCGCGGCTGCACACGCCGCGCCCGGACGGGCTGCCGTGGTCAACCGAAATCTGCGCGGGTAAACAGCGGACGCAGACGCAATCCGTGTTCGGCCAGCGCCTCGGTGGCACCTTCCATGCGGTCGACCACCGTCATGACCTCGAGCACCTCGCACCCGAGTTCGCGTACCGCGCGCCAGGCCTCGAGCGACGAACCTCCGGTGGTGGTCACGTCGTCAATGATCACCACTTTCTGGCCGGCGTCCACCACGCCATCGATGCGCTGCCGGGTCCCGTGCCCCTTCGCGTTCTTGCGCACGTAGAATCCGGACACCGGCCGCTGGCGCAACGAACTCATTACGGCAACCGCCGAAACAATCGGCACCGCCCCGAGCGCCAGGCCCCCGATGGCGTCGACCTCAGGGTGATCGTCGAGTGCATCCAGGACCATGCTGGCCAGCAACCGGCCCCCGGTCGGATGCAGCATGGTCGGCTTGAGATCGAAGAAATACAGGCTCTTGCGCCCCGAGGTCAGCGTGAAGTCCCCCATGCGGAACGACCGTTGCCTGATCAGGGCATGGAGCTGGCTGCGCATGTCTTCCCGCGCGTCTGCCGCTGGCGTCATTGCGATGGCCCTCCCCCCGGGACGGACAAGGGCCGGGCACATTGGCCCGGCCCCGTCGCGTCGGAAACCGCGAACTAGTACAGGTTCTGTGCGGAAACCATCGCATACAGCATCGGCACCGACAGCAAGGTGTTGGTACGCGAGAACAGCATCGCGGTCCGCGCTGACGCCGCCTTGGTGGCGGCATCGGCCTCGACCATGCCGAGAGCCTTCTGCTGGTTTGGCCAGATCACGAACCACACGTTGAACCACATGATGGCGCCGAGCCACATGCCGATCCCGATCGCGGTGTGCTTGGCGACCTGGTCGGTCAGGCCGAGGGTGATCGCCTCGACGAGGTAGCCGTTCATCCATGCCAGCAGCAGGCCGGTCACGATGGTCGCCATGGCACCCCACCGGAACCAGAACAGGACTGCCGGTGCGATGACGCCGCTGATCGCCGGCTTCTGCTCGTCCGGGATGTTGGGCATGTTCGGTATCTGGACGAAATTGAGGTACCACAACAGGCCGATCCACATCACGCCGCTCAGGACATGAAGCCAGCGCATGAAGAACGTGAAATAGGCGTGGTCGAACATCATCCCCTCGCCGACTCCCGCCACGACGAGCACCATCACGATGGTGAGCACAACACCGGCGATGACCGTGTTGCGCAAGCTGGTCAGTATTGCCGCCATGAAACTGTCCCTTCCTGTCTCGACAGGTGCCGGGTCCATGACCTGCGCCCGCCCGGCAAGATACGGTTGCCCCGCAAAGACTAGATGACGCGTCCGGGATTTGAAAGGGGATTACATCGATGACTACGCAGCGTATTTTCCCCTTGTTTGTTCGCTGAAAAATCCTGTCTTATACATGTATTATTCAGGATAAACTGCATGCCGCCCGAGACGAAACCGGAGGTCGAGCACCGCCAGGTCACATACCGGGTTCTGTTCGACAGCCCGGCGTCTGGCCGCGATCGCCGGCGCCTGCCGGTTCGTCTGGAACCGGATGCCGGACCGCCAGCAACAGCTCCTCGATGACGCGCGTCTGAACGACGCGACGCCGCCGGGACCCACCTTCTTCGCGCTGGGCCGCGAGTTCACCCGGCTGCGTCGGGACACGCCCTGGCTGCAGGAATTGCCGTTCGATCCCGTCCGCTACGCGCTCAGGTACCAGGCCAACGTCTGACAGCGATTCCTCAAGGGCAAGGCCGGGCACCCGCGCTTCAATCGGCGCGGGACCGATTCCGTCACGATCCCGCAGGATGTGCGCATCCGGGACGACCGCCTGCACTTCCCGAAGCTGGGCTGGCTCACGGCTCACGGCTCGCGCCGGCGCGGCGGGTCTCCCGACGGGGTGGCGAAGAAGGCGGTGCTCCGGCGTGTGGACGGGAAGTGGATGGCCACGGTTTGCTACGAGATCGCAGCCCTGGTGTGCAAGGACAACGACCGCGCGATCGGCATCGACATGAACACCGGCCAGGTCGCCGTCAGCGACGGGCAGCAGGCCCGCCGGCTCGAGGCGCGGAAACGGCGCCACCAGCGCCGGCTTGCGCGCCAGAGGCGTGGTTCGAGGCGGCGAGCGGTCACCCCCGCGCCCGGCTGCGCAGGACCGAGCGGCGGATCGCGACGGTGCGCAGCAACTGGCATCACCGGACCAGCCGCGGGCTTGCGAACGCGGCCGGCTCCATCGTCATCGAGGACCTGGAGACGTTTCGCATGACGCGGAGCGCGAAGGGAACGGCCGAAGAGCCGGGGTGGAAGGTAAAGGCAAAGGCCGGGCTGAACCGGGAGATTCTTGCCACCGGCTGGGGAACCCTGCGCAGGATGCTGGAGTACAAGGCGCACCGGGTGATCGCGGTCGGTCCCCGCCACACCAGCCGGACCTGTGCGGCCTGCGGGCATGTCGATGCCGCCTCCCGGCACGCCCGGGCATTCAAGTGCATGGCCTGCGGCCATGCGGAACACGCGGACCTGAACGCGGCCCGCATCATCCGGCGTCGGGGACTGGCGCTGCTGCACGACGAGGAGCGTTCGGGTCTGCCGACTCCCGCGACCCGTGAGAAGGTAACACGATGCAGGAGGAACAGGACGCGACGGAGCGAATTCCGGCTTGACAACGGGGGAGCTCATAGGCGTCCCATTTGAAAGCCACAGTCAGCACGCGACCAAGGCAGCGCGTCCCCTTCCATTGTAGCGGCTTCGCACGCATAGTCGGGGCCTGCGGCAAAGCGACCACCTGCACCGGAACCCGCATGGCACCGTTCTTCACCCAGCCGCCGGACATTCCGCCGGAAGAGCTCCATGCGCCGCGGGTCATTCCACCCGAGACGGCACTGGCGCGGACCCTGTCGACCCTGCTGATGGCATGCTGGGTCTGGTGGTGGTGGAACGATTTCGATCGCGGCGCCTACTGGATCATCGCGGCCGCCGCGATCTTTGTCACCGGAGAGACCATGCCGCATCTCTACCGGCCCCTTCTGCCTCTGTGGTGGCCACTGCGTATCGTGGTCCGGCCGGTCACCGCCGTGCTGCTCGCGATCGTGCGCCGCGTGATCCCGGAGGCCTATCGACGGCCCCGGCAGGTCCTGAAGCCGCTCAGCCTGGACGAAATCAACGAGGCGCTCGACGAGGCAGCCGGACGCAACGAGCCTTCGAAATCCGACCGCCATCAGGACTGAACGGCTCAGATATCGAGGTTGGCTACCCTCGCCGCGTTGTCCTGAATGAATTCCCGGCGTGACTCGACGACGCTTCCCATGAGGGTGGAGAACACGTCGGCCGCCTCTTCCGCGTGGTCGATCCTGACCTGGAGCAGCGCCCTGCGATCCGGATCGAGAGTCGTTTCCCAGAGCTGGTCCGGGTTCATCTCGCCCAGACCCTTGTAGCGGTTGATTGCAAGACCCTTGCGGGCGAGGTCGTGCACGCGGGTCACCAGGGCAACGGGACCGTCGATGACCACCTCATCGTCCCCGGTCTCGAGTACGCAGCGCTCGGAATAGAGGTCCATCAGCGCATCGACCTCGGCCGCCAGACCGCGTGCTTCGGAAGAACGCATCACCTGCTCGCCCAGAACGTGGCGTTCGGTCACGCCGCGAAGGGTCCGGGAGAACACCAGTTCGCGGCGCGGCGCGTCGAATTCTCCGGTCCAGCCGCGCTCCAGGGGCTCGCTCATCCTGTCGAGCCGTCCGGCGATCCCGGACGCTGCCGCCGCGGCGTGGTCAAACGCGTCCGGTCCCATCACGCCGGCAATCGCACACTGTTCGACCACTGCCCGCGATCCCACCCTGGACGCGAGGGACTCGATCATTCCGCGGATCCTGATCGCGATGTGCACGTGCCGGTCGAGATCCGGTCCCGTCAGCCTGGTGTCGGGACCGCGGCGCAGCACGACACCCTTCACTCCGTTGTCGGTCAGGTAGGTGTCGAGTGCCCGGTCATCCTTGAGAAATGTCTCGTCCTGACCCCGTTTCGCCCGGTACAGCGGCGGCTGGGCGATGTAGAGGTACCCGGCCTCGATCAGCGCCGGCATCTGACGGAAGAAGAAGGTCAGCAGGAGGGTGCGGATGTGCGATCCGTCCACATCCGCGTCGGTCATGATGATGATCTTGTGGTACCGCATCTTCGCGATGTCGAACTCGTCCGGTCCGATGCCGCTCCCGAGCGCCGTGATCATCGTGCCGATTTCCTGGCTCGACAGCATCTTGTCGAACCGTGCCCGCTCCACGTTCAGGATCTTGCCGCGAAGCGGCAGGATCGCCTGGGTTCGCCGGTCCCGTCCCTGCTTGGCCGAACCGCCCGCGGAATCTCCCTCAACCAGGAACAGTTCGGCAAGCGCCGGATCACGCTCCTGGCAGTCAGCCAGCTTGCCGGGAAGATTCGAGACCTCCAGTACACCCTTTCGCCGGCTCAGTTCGCGGGCCTTGCGCGCAGCCTCCCTCGCGCTCGCAGCCTCAACGACCTTGGCGGCAACCCGGCGGGCATCGGCCGGATGTTCCTCGAACCACTGGCCCAGCCGGTCGCCGACGATGGACTCGACCACCGGTCGCACCTCCGAAGACACCAGCTTGTCCTTGGTCTGTGACGAGAACTTGGGATCGGGAATCTTGACTGACAGCACGCAGGTCAGACCCTCGCGCACATCGTCACCGGTCAGCTGCACCTTCTCCTTGCGTGCCGGCCCGCTGTCGGCCACGTAGGAATTGACGGTGCGCGTCAGTGCACCGCGAAAACCGGCGAGGTGGGTTCCACCGTCGCGCTGGGGAATGTTGTTGGTAAAGCACAGCATGGTCTCGTGGTAGGAATCGGTCCAGCGCATGGCCACCTCGACGGCGATGCCGTCGCGATCCACATCCACGATGATCGGTTCATGCAACGGTTGCCGGCCGCGGTCGAGGTAATCAGCGTATGCAACGAGACCTCCCTCGTAGGACAGTTCGAGGACACGAGGTTCGAGACCCCGTGCATCCTCGAGTCTGATGCGGACGCCGGAATTCAGGAACGCGAGCTCACGCAGCCGGTGTTCCAGCCGCGCGAACTCGAAGGTCAGGTTGGTGAACACCGTATCCGACGGTTTGAAGGTGACCTCGGTTCCCGACCTGTCACCCGCCTCGCCAACAACGGCCAGGTCGCCAAGAGGCTCGCCGTGGCTGAACTGCATGAAATGCTCGCAACCATCCCGCCAGATCCGGATCTCGAGAGTTTCCGACAGCGCGTTGACCACCGACACGCCGACACCGTGCAGGCCGCCGGAGACCTTGTAGGAGTTCTGGTCGAACTTTCCGCCGGCATGCAGCTGGGTCATGATGACCTGCGCAGCCGATACCCCCTCTTCCGGGTGGATGTCCACCGGAACGCCGCGGCCATTGTCACGCACGGTGACCGAGCCGTCGCTGTTCAGGATTACGAGGATGGTGTCGCAATGACCGGCAAGGGCCTCGTCGATCGCGTTGTCGACCACCTCGTAGACCATGTGGTGCAGACCGGAGCCGTCGTCGGTATCACCGATGTACATGCCCGGCCGCTTGCGCACAGCTTCAAGCCCGCGAAGGATCTTGATCGAGTCCGCGTCGTACTCGTCAGCCGGGTTATCGACCGGATCCCGCATGTCTGTCATGACACTGTCCGCGATGTGTTGACTCTCTCCACGTCATGCCTCCAGCTCATGGAACTGCGCCTGGTCGCGCAGATCCGAAAACAGCGCCGCGTCGGTGCCGGTGAGCCAGACCTGGCTGTCGAACCCTGCCAGTATACCGAACAGCGCCGAACGACGGGCCCGGTCGAGGTGAGAGGCCACGTCGTCGAGCAGCATCAGCGGCGGCGCACCGCAACGCAGCGCGTGCAACCGGGCGTGGGCAAGGACGATGGCGATCAGCAGTGCCTTCTGCTCCCCGGTCGAACACTGACGTGCCGGCATGTTCCGGCACAGGTGGCGAACCTCGAGATCGCCGCGGTGTGGCCCGGGAACCGGCTGGCCGGCCGGATACCGCCGTTCCGCCTGCAGCGCGTCCCGCAGCCGGTCTTCAACTGCGAGCGCCGGTTCGGCCTCAAGCCAGTCCTGGACCTGGCAGGCCACCATGAGCCCTGCGCCGGGAAACGGCCCGGTCCCTTCGGACGCCAGCGGCCGCAAACGCTGAACCAGTTCGTGGCGCGCCGCCACGACCGCCACTCCCGCGGTTGCCATTCGGTCCTCCAGCGCGGCAAACCAGGCGGAATCGCCCTGGCCCTGCCGCAGAAGCCGTCCCCGTTCCCGGGCCGTGTGACGGAACCGGTTGACCCGGGCCGCGTGGACCGGGTCGAAACACTGGACCAGCCGGTCCAGGAACCGTCGCCGGTCCCCCGCCGTATCCAGGAACAGCCGGTCCATCTGCGGCACCAGCCATGACACGGCAAGAATGTCGCCCAGCGCACCCTGCGAGCGGGCCGGCCTGCCGTCCACCCGCACCAGCCGGCGCTCGCTGTTTTCCTGCGGATCGCGCCCGGTGCCGATGGACACCGGACCCGCCGCCGTTTCCACCCGGGCCGACACCGCCCATCCGACGCCCGCACGGGCCGGCATCCGGTCGATTTCGACCAGCCGCGCACGGCGCAGGCCACGCCCCGGCGCCAGAAACGACAGCGCCTCGAGGACATTGGTCTTGCCCGCACCGTTCGGGCCCGTCAGCACGACGGGTGAGCGGTCGAGATCAAGGCCGAGATGCTCGTGGTTGCGAAACTCCGTAACCACGAGGCGGCGAACTGCCGGACCGGCCTCGCGGTGCGCACTCACCCGCTCCGCGATCCCGGTTCCCGTCATGCCCGTGCGTGCCGGCGCGCCGGTCCGGTGCGGCTCGGCGCCATTCGGATCACACCCGGACCGGCATCACGACGTAAATCGAGCTCTCGTCATCCCGATCGCGCAGGATCGCCGGCGCGCCGCCGTCAGCCAGTCGGAACACCGTCCCCTCGCCCTGGATCTGTCCTGTGATGTCAAGCAGATAGCGGGCATTGAAGCCGATCTGCATGGCGGTGGCCCCGTAGGAGACCTCGAGAACCTCCTCGCCTGACCCAGAATCGCCGCTGCTGGAACTGACCACGAGCTCTCCCGGGTCGATGGCCAGCTTGACGGTGCACGAGTTCCGGTCCGACGCGATCGCGGCCACACGGTCCACCGCGTCGGCAAACGAGCGGCTGTCGACCACCAGCTCCCGGTCGTTGTTCTGCGGAATGACCCGTTCGTATTGCGGAAACGACCCGTCGACCAGCTTCGTGGTCAGGGTCCGGTCGCCGAAACTGAATGACGCCCTGGTCTCCGAAACTGCGACCGCAACCGTGTCCACCGTCTCGTCTGTCAGCCTGAGCACCTCGCCCACCGCCTTGCGGGGAATGATGATTCCGGGCATTTCCTCGGCACCGTCGGGCAACGGCATCTCCACCCGGGCCAGCCGGTGCCCGTCGGTCGCGACCGCACGCAACACCGGAATGCCCTCCGAGCGGGTCGCATGCAGGTAGACACCGTTCAGGTAGAACCTGGTTTCTTCCGACGACATGGACATCCGGGTCCGTTCAAGCAACAGCCGGGCGGCGCTGGCATCGAGGTCGAACCGGTGGGTCGGCGCTTCTGCACCGAGGACGGGGAAGTCCTCCGCAGGCAGCACCGGCAGCGTGAAGCTCGACCGGCCCGAGGATATCTCCATCCGGCCGGCGTCGTCGGACGGACTGACCCGGACGCGGGAATCGGCGGGCAGCCTGCGGACGATCTCGTGCAGGACGCCGGCCGGCAGTGTCACGGTGCCGGTGACCTCGTCCTCGCACGGCATGGTCTGGACGACTTCAAGGTTCGAATCGGTCGCCGTCATGGTGAGCAGACCGTTCTCGGCGTTCAGCAGCACGTTGCCCAGGATATGGTGGGTCTGTCGTCTCTCCACCACGCCCTGAGCGTGGGACAGGGGACGGATGAGCGTGGCTCGATCGATCGAAATCTTCATCGGCGTGTCGGCTTTCCGGTCCGGATCGACTGCGGCCAGCCCGATGCATGGACATGCAGGGCTCCGAAACGCGACCTATAACATATCCGGCCGGTCTCGGCCCCGATTTTCGTGGCCGGGAACTCGCCCAAACTTCATCCGCCGAGATCGCGGAGCAGCTGTTCAACGTCCCGGCCCGTCACCTCCGGGTCTTCGGACATCAGCTTTTCCACCCGGCGTACCGCGTAGAGCACCGAGGTGTGATCGCGCCCGCCGAACGCCCGCCCGATGTCCGGTTGGGACAGTGGAGTGAGGCGCTTCGTCAGGTATATGGCGACGTGACGCGGCCGGCTGAACCGACGCGCCCGACTCGCGGAAACAAGTTCGTCAACCGTTATGCCATATTTCTCCGCAACCATTCTACATATGTGCTCGGGATTTCCTTGCCGTCGTGTTTCTCTCAATTCGTAATCATCGAACATTTCAGTAACGATGTCTGTCGTCACTCTTCTCTTCAACAACTTGGCATTTGCAACCACCCTTCGAAGTGCGCCTTCGAGTTCACGAACACTGCCACCAAACCGGTCGGCCAGCTTCTCGACCACGGCATCATCGATCGGGATGTCGAGTTCACCGACCCGGGCATGAAGAAACTTGAGCCGGAACTCGAGATCCGTCGGACGGATCTTCGCGCGCAATCCGGAACCGAGCCGAGACTGGAGGGCTTCGCCCTGGCCGGTCAGCTGGTCTGGGCGACCGTTCGCGGAGATGACGATCCTGGAGTTCCGGCCGGACAGGACATCAAAGGTGTGAAGAAGTTCGTCCTGCGACTTCTGGGCAGCCGAGATGAAGTGAATGTCGTCGATCAACAAGATATCGACGTTTCTCAAGTACTCCTTGAACTCACCGGTGGTCTGACATTTCACGGACTGGACGAACTGGTAGATGAAGTTCTCGGCCATCATGTAGAGTGCGCGGCGTTCCGGGAACAGGCGCCGGTACTCGATCGCGATCGCGTGCAGGAGATGGCTCTTGCCCAGTCCCGTGCCGCCATACAGGTACAGCGGGCCGTATTCCGACGAATCGGCCCGTGCGACCTCCAGAGCCGCGGCATACGCCAGCTCGTTGTTCCGGGACACCACGAAACGCTCGAAGGTCGACCGCGGGTTGAGCATCCCGCCGATCACTGCCCCGGGCTGAGCCGGGTCCCCGCCGGACGATGTGTTCGCCTCGCCCGGTGCGGCTGCGGCCTCCTGCGTCCGGGCGGCATCGGGCACGAACCGCACGTCGACCGCGGCGACCGGCGTACCGGTTTCCTTCATCCAGACAAGACGCAGTATTTCCGCGAACTGTGTCCTGATCCTGTCTCGCTCCACCAGGGACGGTACGGCGAGGGTCAGAACCCCGTCTTCCAGACCGACCGGGGTGAGTCGCCTCAGCCACCTGCGGAACGTTCCCTGTCCAACCTCCGCGGCAACCAGCCGCAAAAACCGCGTCCACGACGCGTTGTCCATACTGTCGTCCAACGCCTGCCCCTTTCCTGCTTGCGACGGCCCGACCCGATCGATGACCGGGACACGCACCCCAAGCCGTCACACCTCCCCCCCAGGCACTCAAACCCATGCTTTATGTTCATGTGCCAAGACCATTGAGCTAGCGGATTTTTCGTTCAGCCCCCTCGCGCCGTCCTATGCATCAAGGTTCTCGTTACTTCACGTTTGTCAGTATCTAAGTACATATACCAGAAAATACGACTCGATTACAAAGCAACAATCACTACAGTCGCAAACACGATCCATAATTTTTATCAGTGTTGCCCGCCGCACACAGCATAAACAACATCAAATGTATATTTACCGAGAATGCACAAGTTATTCACAAGAAATATACGAGATAGTTATTCTTGCTTTTGCGTCAACGATCCGTGATCACGTTACCCGCTCGCCGTCGGGGGTGCAACCGCCGAATCGCACCCGGATGACATTTTTCTTGCAGCCGTGAAGTGGTCGCTTTGGGAAACAACCACTTAACGGACAGACGTGAAATCGGTGTCTGGGATCGGGTCCGTCCGGGCAAGGAACCGCCACTGTGAGGTTGACGCTCACCACGCTCGCAGGCATGGTGCCGACGCTCCGGGGATGCGAATTCCGGACACGCCCGGGCCTGCGCCATCCGGTGCACGGGATGCACCGCGCGGACACGGCCCGGACGCTTCACGTCGGACAGGTCTGCTCACAATGACACCCTCGTCTTCTTCCTGTCCCAATGCTCCGGCACCGGACCACGCAGCACTTGCCAACGCCATCCGCGCACTCGCGATGGACGCGGTGGAACGCGCTAAGTCGGGACACCCCGGCATGCCGATGGGGATGGCCGACGCGGCTACGGTGCTGTTTTCGGAACACCTGAAATTCGATCCGTCTTGCCCGGAGTGGCCCGACCGTGACCGGTTCGTCCTGTCGGCCGGTCACGGCTCGATGCTGCTCTACGCCCTGTTGTACCTGACCGGCTATGACAGGCTCACGCTCGGGCAGCTGCAGAGCTTCCGGCAGCTGCACGCCATAACGGCCGGCCATCCGGAGTACGATGTTGCCGCCGGCATCGAGACCACCACCGGTCCGCTCGGCCAGGGCCTCGCCAATGCCGTCGGCATGGCAATTGCCGAGGAGAAGCTTGCCGCCCGTTTCGGCCGCGACCTGGTCGACCACCGGACTTACTGCATTGCCGGCGACGGTTGCCTGATGGAAGGGATCAGCCACGAGGCCGCCTCTCTGGCGGGACACCTCGGCCTTTCGCGGCTGGTCGTGCTGTTCGATGACAACGGGATTTCGATCGACGGACCCACGAGCCTTGCCGCGTCGGACGACACCATCGCCCGCTTTGGCGCCCTCGGCTGGCATACCCAGGCAGTCGACGGGCATGACAACGCCGCGACTTCCCGCGCGCTCACCGCCGCTCGCGAGACCGACCAACCGTCGCTGATAGCCGTGCGGACCGTCATCGGTTACGGCTCTCCCAACAAGCAGGGGACGGCCGCAGCCCACGGAGCACCACTGGGAGAGGCCGAAATCGCGCTCGCCCGCGAAGCGCTCGACTGGCCCCATCCCCCTTTCGTGGTCCCCGAGCCTGTCCTCGCGGCATGGCGCGACTTCGGCCGCGGCGGCGTGCCGCAGCGCCGGGCCTGGGAGCAGCGCCTGGAGACCTCCGGACGCCGGGACGAATTTGCCGCCGCCTGCAAGGGGACCGTACCGGCCGGGCTACGGGCCGCCGTCGCGGCCCATGTCGGAGACCTGCTTGAAGCCCCGGTCAGCATCGCGACCCGGGTTGCATCACAGAACGCAATCGAGAAAATCGTTCCGGCGATCCCGGAACTCTTCGGCGGATCTGCCGATCTGACCGGATCCAACAACACCCGCGTGGCGGCCCAGGCCCCCTTTGACCGGGCCGACCGTTCCGGCAGCTACCTTCATTACGGCGTGCGCGAGCACGCGATGGCGGCTGCAATGAATGGCATGGCCCTGCACGGTGGCGTCATCCCCTACGGCGGCACCTTCCTCACCTTTACCGATTACTGCCGCCCGGCCATCCGGCTGTCCGCTCTCATGGGTCTCAGGGTGATCTACGTGATGACGCACGACTCGATCGGGCTCGGTGAAGATGGTCCGACCCACCAGCCGGTCGAGCATCTCGCGGCCCTGCGCGCAATTCCCAACCTCAACCTGTTCCGTCCCGCCGACGCGGTCGAGACCGCAGAGTGCTGGGAAATCGCCCTGAACTCCACCGCCACCCCGTCCGTCATCGCCCTGACCAGGCAGGGACTGGAACAGGTCAGGCTGGATCCGCACCGGGACAACCCGTGCGTGCGCGGCGGCTACCTGCTGCGCGAGGCCGAGGCCGGCAAACGAGAGATCACCCTGCTCGCGACCGGCTCGGAGGTGGTCGTGGCACTGCGGGCCCGCACCGCACTCGAGCAGCAGGGAATAGGAACCGCCGTTGCCTCCCTGCCCTGCCTCGAGCTCTTTGCCGCCCAGGACCGCTCTTGGCGCGACACCGTGCTCGGACGCGACACGGTGCGGGTCGCGGTCGAGGCCGGAATTGGCCAGGGGTGGGACGGACTGATCGGCGAGCGCGGCGGATTTGTCGGCATGAACGGCTTCGGCGCCTCGGCACCGGGCAATCAGCTCTTTGACCATTTCGGAATCACGCCGGCAGCGGTTGCCGGTACGGCGCTGTCCCTTCTCGGGAGGAATGCATGACCACGAGGGTGGCAATCAACGGGTTTGGCCGCATCGGCAGGCTGGTCCTGCGTGCGTTGTACGAAAGCGGACGCACTGATCTCGCGGTCGTCTCCATCAATGACCTGGGACCGGTCGCATCCAATGCACACCTGCTCAAGTGGGACAGCAACCACGGGCGCTTCCCCGGCGAGATCGTGGTGGGCGAGGACAGCATCGACCTGGGCGCCGGCCCGATCAGGGTGACGGCGGAACGGGACCCGTCACGGCTGCCGCACCGGGAACTCGACGTCGACATCGTCATGGAGTGCACCGGGATCTTCACGTCGCGGGAAAGGGCGGCACTACATCTGGAGGCCGGCGCATGCAGGGTCATCGTGTCGGCACCCGCATCGGGCGCCGATCTCACGGTGGTCTACGGCGTCAATCACGACAGGATCACCCCGGAACACCTGGTGATTTCCAATGCGTCGTGCACCACCAACTGCCTGGCGCCGGTCGCCCACGTGCTGAACCAGGCAGTGGGCATCCGTACCGGGTACATGACGACGGTCCACGCCTATACCAGCGACCAGCCGACGCTCGATACGCTGCACGGCGACCTGCACCGGGCCAGATCCGCGGGAGGCTCGATGATTCCCACCTCCACCGGTGCCGCGAGAGCGGTCGGGCTGGTCCTGCCGGAGCTGGCGGGCCGTCTTGACGGCACGGCGATCCGGGTGCCGACGGCCAATGTCAGCCTCATCGATTTCACCTTCGTCCCGGACCGTGCGACCGGGGTCGAGGAGATCAACGACGCGATCCGCGCCGCTGCCGATGGTCCGCTCGCCGGCGTCCTGGCCACCAACGAGGAACCGCTGGTCTCGAGCGACTTCAATCACAACCCGGCGAGTTCCACCTTCGACCTCAACGAAACCCAGGTGATCGAAGGCGGGCTGGTCCGGGTGCTGGCGTGGTACGACAACGAATGGGGGTTCTCCAACCGCATGTCCGATACCGCCGCCGCGGTGGCGCGGACACTCTGAGCGGACCGCACGAACACGGCATCCAGGGAAAAGGCACCAATGAAGCTGACCAGCACCGTCTCGCGACTCCTCGACAACTACGAAAGCGACTCCCCGGGGACCAGGGCCAACCTGGCGCGCATCCTCATGCAGGGCAAACTCGGCGGCACCGGCAGGCTGCTGATCCTGCCGGTCGACCAGGGGTTCGAACACGGTCCCGCCCGCAGCTTCGCACCCAATCCGGACGCGTATGACCCCCACTATCACTTCGAACTCGCGCGCGATGCCGGACTGTCGGCCTACGCGGCTCCCCTTGGAATGCTGGAGGCCGGAGCCGGCAGCTTCGCCGGCGAGGTTCCCAGCATCCTCAAGGTCAACAGCGCCAACAGCCTGTCACGGGAGAAGGAAGCTCCGAGCCAGGCCATCACCGGTTCGGTCCGGGATGCGCTCCGGCTCGGCTGTTCGGCGATCGGCTACACCATGTATCCCGGTTCGGACGCCGCCTACGACATGATGTCGGACTTCCGCGACCTGGCCGAGGAAGCCAAGGCCTGCGGTCTGGCCGTCGTGCTCTGGTCCTATCCGCGGGGCGGCGCGCTTTCCAAGGAGGGCGAGACCGCCGTCGACATCGTCGCCTATGCCGCCCACATGGCCGCGCTGGCGGGGGCACACATCATTAAGGTCAAACCTCCGACCGCCCACATCGAACTCGACGCCGCGCGCAAGGCCTACGAGAGCAACCACATCCCGATCGCAACCCTGGCCGAACGCGTCCGCCACGTGGTCCAGTCCTGTTTCAACGGCCGGCGCCTGGTGGTGTTCTCCGGCGGCGAAGCCAAGGGGCTCGACGGCCTGCTCGACGAGATCAGCCAGCTCCGTGACGGTGGCGCCACCGGTTCGATCATCGGGCGCAATACCTTCCAGCGCCCGAAGAAGGACGCGATCGCAATGCTTGACAGGATCATCGGCATCTATCGCCAGGCCGCGTAGGGTCGCCATGGCGTCCTGCCAGCTGTACCTGATCACCCCTCCCGCCTTTGAACCGGTCGTCCTGGCTGAGACGCTGGCCCGCACGCTTGAGTCCGGTCCGGTCGCCTGTGTGCAGCTCAGGCTGAAGCAGGCGGACGACGACCGGATCCGGCGCGCCGCCGACTGCCTGCGGCCGGTCTGCCACTCGGCCGGTGTTCCTCTCATCATGAACGACCGCCCCGACCTTGCGTTCGCGACCGGGTGCGACGGAGTGCACGTGGGTCAGGACGATGCACCCTACACCGAGGCACGGCACCTGCTCGGCCCGGACGCCATGATCGGAGTGACGTGCAAGGCGTCGCGACATCTCGCCATGGTCGCGGCCGAACAGGGTGCCGACTACGTCGCCTTTGGCGCCTTCTATCCCTCGGCCACCAAGGAGGTGACCGTTCCGGCATCGCCCGGGATCCTCGAGTGGTGGTCGGATCTCTCCACTGTCCCCAGCGTGGCGATCGGCGGGATCACTCCGGCAAACTGCGGACCGCTGCGCAGGGCCGGCGCCGACTTCCTTGCCGTGGTCGGTGCGGTGTGGAACCATCCGGACGGGGCACCGGCGGGGGTCCGGGTCTTCACAGCTATTCTGTCGGAGGAACAGCAATGAACGCCGCGTTCGAGAGTTTCCTTGCGGGAGCCCCGTTCCTGTTCAGCCATTTTGCCGTCACCATCGCCATGCTGGGCATCGGCGTGGTCATCTACATGTGGATGACGCCACACGACGAACGGACCCTCATCCGCGACGGAAACATGGCAGCCGCCATTTCCCTCGGAGCCGCGATTATCGGGCTGGCACTGCCGCTTGCCATCTGCATGGCATACAGCGCCAGCGTCTGGGACATCGTCATCTGGGGCGTGGTGACCCTCGCGATCCAGATCGTGACCTTCAAGATCATCGACCTGTGGGTCCGCAACCTGTCGCAGCGGATCGAGAACGGAGAGATCGGGACCGCCACGCTGCTGGCGGCGATCAAGGTCTCGGTTGCCGCGGTGAACGCTGCCGCTGTTTCGGGGTAGGTCTGACCCCCACCGCGACACCGCCAGGCCGGGGCTGACGTGAGCCGCGACTGGTCGCAGCAGGAGAACGACCGTATCGTCGCGGACTACTTCGCGATGCTGGCACACGAGATGGCCGGGCGTGCGTACAGCAAGACCGGGCATCGACGCCGCCTGGCACCTCAGCTCGCGAACCGATCGAAGGGCGCTATCGAGTTCAAGCACCAGAACATCAGCGCCGTGCTGCAGGCCCTGGGAGTGACCCGGATCAACGGATACCGCCCGGCACAAAACTACCAGCAGGCGCTTGTCGAGGCGGTGGGCAGATGGCTCGCACGCAACCCGGCACTGCCCGAACCCGCGTGGCAGACATGTCTCGACATCCCGGACCGGCTCGAAACCGGACCGCCCCCGACGCGGCGCAACCGCGAGCCGCCGACGCTCAAGGGAATGCTCGGGCTGGCACACACCGTCGACATGGCGGGACGGGACGAACGCAACCGGGCGCTCGGCCAGGCGGGCGAGAAGCTCGCGCTCGCGCACGAACGCGCCGTGCTCCGCGATGCGGGCCGGGGCGACCTTGCGGACCGGGTGCGCTGGGTGTCGCAACTGGAAGGGGACGGCGCCGGCTACGACATCGCGAGCTTCGAACCCGACGGACGGAACCGCCTCCTCGAGGTGAAGACCACCAGCGGCTGGGAATATGCGCCCTTCCACATCACCAGGAACGAACTGGCGGTCTCCCGGCAGCAGCAGGACGAATGGCGCCTGCTGCGGATCTGGGACGCCCTGCGCCGGCCCAGGGCCTACGAACTCGCTCCGCCGCTCGAGGCACACATCCTGCTGACGCCGACAACCTTCCTGGCCCGGCTTGACGGGCAGCAAGCCCACAGCGCTTCGGCCTGACATCCCGTCCGCGGACGATCCGGCCATGCCGCGGCTGAGGGCGCTGGCGTGACCGTCCGTCCGCCGGCTCATCCATGTGGCGGTGTCCCCGGCTTTCCGTTACCGGACCCATGAGGGCGAATGGGCCTTGCCCCGAACGGTCGACAGCGTCACGTCGCCTGCCACGGACCGGCGTCACGAGGGGCGCCAGGGCAACACGGGGGATTGCCCGCGGCCCCGTACGCTGCCAGCATCGGATGCCACCTGCATGATCACCCGTCCGTCGTCCGGGTTCGAGGGAGAGGCCCATGGAAACACTGCACGTTGTCGTAACCATGGATGTGGAGCCCCCGATCCACGACACCCATCCGACCGCCACCGGACCCGCGAGCTGGGCAGACAGCGAACGGTTCATCCGGGGTTATGTCGACAGGGCCAGCGAGTTCGGGTTCCCGGTCACCTTCTTCATTCACCCCGAGGTGGCCGTCGAACAGGCCGGACTGTTCGGCGAACTACGGGAACGGGGCTGCTGCGTCGAGGGCCTTCACCTGCACCCATGGAAGTTCCGCGACGGCGTCTACCAGTCGCACTTCGGCGGACTGGGCGAGAACGACATGCGGGCCGTTCTCTCCGAAGCGGTCTCGATGTGGCAGTCCGCCATGGGACGCCGTCCGCTGTACTTCCGCCCAGGGACGTTCTCGGCCAACGACCTGATGTACCGGGTCCTGGTCGACCTGGGGTTCCGCGGCGGCTCCTGTTCGTTGCCGGGACGGGTCTGGCCGCGCATGAACGCCGTCTGGACCGGGGCGGCGCCCGATCCGCACCGGGCGCATGCAACGTTCAGACAGCTCGTCGGCAGCCTGCCCTTTGCCAACATGCCGGTATCGGTGGATTTCTCCCGAACCCGCGCAACGACCGGGATCAAGTGGCAGGAGGTCGCACCGTCGGCCGCATCGCTGGAAGACAACACCCTGGTCGGGCACCTCGACATGCGCCCCGACTGGCAGGAGGCGGACTACGAGACCATTGCCGCCAACATCACGAAACAGGTCCGCCGGCGCGGCGCGACGGTCCCGGTCATGAACTGCATCACGCACAACGACAATGACTACTCCGACCCCGGGGACCGGGTCTGCCGCAATTTCGTGCGTGCCATGCAGGCGATAGTCAACGCCGCTGGCGCGGCCGGAATGACACCGGTCGGCACGACGCTCGAGACCATCGTCGACCTGGTCCTGGCCGAACCCGATCGCTCGTTCGGGTTCATCCACACCTGAACCACGGCGGGAACCCGCTCGTGACGCGACGTGTTGGCGCGGGTACCCGAAGCGGGAGCCTTCAACAAACGGTCACAACGCTTGTGGTAGTTGATGCATGGAAGTGACATGGCGCGCTGGGGACCCATGGCGGCACTCCCGAAGTGTTCGTGCGTGAACAGATCCAGCGGCCGCAGGGGGAGAGAGCCATTGGTTGACCACACACAAAGTCGGAACGAGGACAGGATGAGCGCGCAGCCGACGGACTTCGAGACCGCCGTGACCAGGCGCTACTTCATGAAGGGTGCCGCTGCCGCAAGCACCATCGGCATCATCGGCGCCGGCGCGGCAGGGCCGGCTTCCGCCGGACCGGCGTGGCTGGCGTTCGAGCCGATAGCGGCCAACAGCCTGGATACCGTGACGGTTCCCGACGGATTCGCATGGTACCCGCTGATCAGCTGGGGCGACCCGCTGTGGTCCGACGCCCCGGCATTCGACCACGAGACCCGCGGGACCGGAGCGAGCCAGGAGCGAAGTTTCGGTGACAACAACGACGGCATGTCGCTGTTTACGCAAGGCGGGAACAGCCTGCTGGTGGTGAACAACGAGTACACCAACCGCAAGATCAGCCACGGGAACCGGGCGTCGCAAGGCCCGGAAACCGACGACGATGTCCGCAAGAGCAAGGCCAACCACGGCGTGAGCGTGGTCGAGATCGCGATGACCGACGGCAGGTGGATGCCGGTACTCGATTCCGGCTTCAACCGCAGGATCACTGCCGACACGCCGATGGAGATCACCGGGCCGGCCCGGGGGCACGACCTGCTGAAGACGCGTGACGATCCGTCCGGCACCCGCTCGCTCGGCACGTGGAACAACTGTGCCAACGGCCAGACCCCGTGGGGCACCTACCTCGCATGCGAGGAGAACTTCCACGGCTACTTTTCCTCCAGTGATCCCGATCTGCCACTCACGGACGCACTGAAACGGTATGGCGTGAAGCACAAGGACAGGGGATACGGCTGGGCGACGGCTGACGAACGGTTCGACATCGCACGGCATCCCAACGAACCGAACCGCGCCGGGTACGTGGTTGAAATCGACCCGTTCGATCCCGCCTCGACCCCGAAGAAACGCACCGCCCTCGGTCGGTTCAAACATGAGAACGCCGAGGTCGTGGTCGCGGACAACGGACACGTCGTGGCCTACCTCGGCGACGACGAACGTGGTGAATTCCTGTATCGGTTCGTCTCCGCCGCGCCCTGGTCGGGTGCGGGCGACGACCGTGACGCACTCGAGAACGGCACCATCCATGTCGCGGAGTTCAGCGACGACGGTACCGGCCGGTGGATCCCGCTGACCCCCGAGACCACGGGGATGGACTCGGCACCCCTCATCGCCATCCACACGCGCATGGCTGCGTCCGCCGTCGGGGCCACCACCATGGACCGGCCCGAATGGGTGGCAAGCAACCCGCACCGGCCCGAGGTCTACTGCTGTCTGACCAACAACAAGAACCGGGGCAAGAAACCGAATGCCGGCGGGGATCCGACCCCGGTCGGCGGTCCCAATCCTCGGCCGGAGAACCTCTACGGCCAGATTGTCCGCTGGCGCCCGGACAACGGCGACCATACCGCGGAGGGTTTCTCCTGGGACCTGTTCGTGGTGGCGGGCAACCCGGCAGTCCACGGTGACGCCCGGGCCGGCTCGGCGAACGTCGATGCCGCGAACATGTTCAATTCGCCCGACGGGCTCAAGTTCGACGACCGGGGCGGGCTCTGGATCCAGACCGACGGCAACTACAGCAACGAGGGTGACTTTGCCGGGCACGGCAACAACCAGATGCTGCATGCCTCCGCCGACAGCGGCGCCATCGCCAGGTTCCTCGTCGGCCCCAGGGAGTGCGAGGTCACCGGCCTGTGCTGGTCGCCCGACCGCAAGACCATGTTCGTCGGACTGCAACACCCGGGCGAACGGGGCTCCAGCACCTTCCCGGGCGGCGGAGACACCGTGCCGCGCTCGACGGTGATCGCCGTCACCCGGCTTGACGGCGGCCCGATCGGGTAACGCCCCTGCGGATCGCCGCGCACCGGTCCCGGGACCGGTGCGTGGCGCTTTCCGGACTTGCTACTGGCCGGCCAGAATGGTGTCGGCGATCTTCTCCGCGGTCATCAGCACCGGAAAGTTGGTGTTGGCACAAGGCACTACCGGGAAGATCGAGGCGTCGCAGACCCGCAACCCGTCCACGCCCCTGACCCTTCCGGTCACGTCGACCACTGCCATGGGATCATCGCCCGCCCCCATCCGGCAGCTGCACGACGCGTGCCAGACACCGACGGCCCCCTCGCGCACGAAGGACTCCAGCCGGTCGACGTCGTTGATCACTTCGTGGAGGCGTCCGGAATCGGCCACGAACCGGTCCATCAGCACCCGTCGCATGAAACCCGGTCCATCCAGCAGCCGGGCCGCGATCCCGGTCATCACGGTGTTCTGCACGGTCCGGTTCCCGAACTGGCGCACCTTGTCGCCCCAGACGGCAGGAAACGGATCGCTGGCGACAGCCTGCACCGCCGGGTGGGCATGCACCCTGGCGGCAAGCCGCACACCCTCCATCAACCGGTCAAGATCGCGACGATCGGACAGCAGATTGAACTCGACCTCGGGTTCCTGACGCCAGTCGGACGAGGCGAGCCGGACTTCGCCAGTCTCCGAGTAGGTCTTGTTGACGAAGATGATCATGGATCCGAACTGGCGTCCGACCGCATGCCAGAATGACTTGCTCGCGGTCGCGACAAACATGTCGCCCTGGCGCGCGTTCTCGATGTCCGAGGTATAGCGAAGCCCGACCAGCAGGTGTCGGCGGGTCAGGGATTCATCCATCCGCGCCGACGGACGCAGGAACGCGGCAACTGCAATCGACGGGTGGTCCATCAGGCGCTGGCCGACTCCCGGAAGTGCCTGGCGGACCTCGATGCCCATGTCGTGCAGGTGACCGACCGGACCAATACCGGCCCGGAGCAGGTGTGCCGGCGAATGTATGGCGCCGCTGGACAGAATGACCTCGCGCGCCCGGAAACTCCGCCTCTCGCCGTCGACGAGCGCCGTGATTCCCGTGCACCTGGCGCCGTCGAACTCCAGTCCGGTCACCACGGTACCGGTGGAAAGATGCAGGTTGGAGCGAAGCCGGACCCCGGGGTCGAGATAGCCGATGGCGGCCGAGACCCGGGTCTCGAATGCGTTGGAAATAGTCACCGGGAAGTGACCGTCCAGGAATTCCCCGTTCTGGTCGGGCAGGTACCCGTACCCGAGTTCCTCGTAGGCTTCGGCCATCGCCTTCGCGTGATCGCTCCACAGGTCTGGAAAGATGCGCCGGACCGGAATGCGACCCTCGCGTCCGTGCAACGGCCCCTCGAAGTCCATGTCGCGTTCAACCTTGCGGAAGTAGGGAAGCACCGCCTGCCAGTTCCACCCGGTCGCGCCCCGTTCGTCCCACTCGTCGTAATCCGCCGGAGCGCCGCGGTTGGCCATCTGACCGTTGATCGACGATCCGCCTCCGAGCACCCGCGCCTGTTCGTAGACCCGGCGCGGCGGCGGCGGAGCATCGGGGTCATTGTGCGGGACCGGCTGGGTTGTCACCCTGAGATCGGTCCACAGGAACGCGGGGTTGAGATAGGCCAGTCCCGGGTAGCTGTCGCGGATCTCGGCCGGGACCCTGCCCTCCGGGGTGTCTTGCCCCGCTTCACACAGCAGAACCTGGTTGGCACTGCGCGCCGAGAGCCGGTTGGCGAGTACCGACCCGGCACTGCCTCCACCGACGATGATGTAGTCGTAGATCATCCGCCCCTCCCCGAGGTCCGCATCCATGCTGGTCGCGAAGGGTAGCCCGGGGTCATGCGCCAGCCAACCGCGGCAGCGGAGGCGGGTTTCGGTCGTCAACCGGCTCCGCCCCGGAACCCGGGGTAGGGGTACTGTTGGACAGCCACGGATCTCGCCGTGCCGGCTCCAGGGTCGCAACGGCAGGGCGGGGAACGCCGTACCGCCACGGTCGAAGCGGGTGTTGTTGAGGCGTTCGCGCCCGGATGCACTGCTGATGACTGCCACGGGGGCCAAGGCGGCGGCCGCTCGCGTGGTCCGCGGCGACGGTGCGGTTTCCCGGTCCGTTCCGCGATCATGTCCCGACCCTGGCACCTCGGGGCCGGGAGTCGAACATGGCGGTCAGGCCGCCAACGCCGGCATTCCGAAAGCTGCGGGAGTCTGGTGGGGGCCCGGCGTCGTGCGAGGCCATCCGGGTCTCAGCAGTGCCAGCACAGGTGGAGCAGAGCCCACAGGAACGGCACGGACATCAGTCCGACCGCCACGACGGTCCCGATTGTTCCGGACATGACAGGCACTCTTCTTTTTGGTCAGCAAATCTGACCTTGATATTGCACCGCACAACGCCCGTGTCAACCGGCGGGACGCATCGGCTTCACGGATCAGGCGGTCGCTACCCGCATGGCCTCGAGCAACCGTTCCTGTTCCTCGATTCGCGCTGTCATCTGTTCGGCCTCGGCACCCGACAGGTTCTTCAGCTCTTCACCGAGATCGACGATACGCCGCTCGGTTGCCGCCAGGTCGATTTCGTCAACCGGAACCGCGGCCTCGGCAAGCACAGTACACCTGTCTTCCGTGACCTCCGCAAAACCGCCGGCAATAAAGATCCGGTCGATAACGGCCCCTTCCTCGTAGACATCGATCACGCCCGGAACCAGCGTCGAAATCAACGGCGCATGCCGGGGCAGGACTCCGAAAAGTCCTTCCGATCCGGGAACGACAACCATGCCCACCTGGCGGGACAGCAGGAGACGTTCCGGAGAAACCAGTTCGAACAGGGTGGTTTCGTCAGCCATTGAGCCTGCTCCAGAACAGCCGGTCGGATCAGGCCGCTTCCGCGGCCATCTCCCTGGCCTTGTCGATGGCCTCTTCGATGGTTCCCACCATGTAGAACGCCGCCTCGGGCAAGTCGTCGTACTTTCCGTCCACGATCTCCCGGAAGCCGCGGATGGTTTCCTCGAGCGGAACCAGCACACCCGGGGTGCCCGTGAAGACCTCGGCCACGAAGAACGGTTGCGAGAGGAACCGCTGGATCTTGCGGGCCCGCGCCACCGTCAGCCGATCCTCTTCCGAAAGCTCGTCCATGCCGAGGATGGCGATGATGTCCTGCAGCGACTTGTAGGTCTGCAGCACCTCCTGTACCCGCCGGGCAACCTCGTAGTGCTCCTCGCCGAGGATCCGCGGGTCGAGCATGCGCGACGTGGAGTCGAGCGGATCGACCGCGGGGTAGATGCCCAGTTCCGCGATCTGCCGGCTCAGGACCGTGGTCGCGTCAAGGTGCGAAAACGAGGTGGCCGGTGCCGGGTCGGTCAGGTCGTCGGCCGGAACGTAGATCGCCTGCACCGAGGTAATCGATCCCTTGTTGGTCGAGGTGATCCGCTCCTGCAGGGTGCCCATGTCGGTTGCCAGTGTCGGCTGGTACCCGACTGCGGAGGGAATGCGTCCGAGCAGCGCCGAGACCTCCGAGCCCGCCTGGGTGAACCGGAAGATGTTGTCGACGAAGAACAGCACGTCCTGGCCTTCCTCGTCGCGGAAGTACTCGGCGAGAGTAAGCCCCGTCAGGCCGACACGGGCCCGTGCCCCCGGAGGCTCGTTCATCTGCCCGTATACCAGGGCTGCCTTCGAGCCCTCGGACCCGTCCGCCCTGATCACGCCCGATTCCACCATCTCGTGGTAGAGGTCGTTGCCCTCGCGCGTCCGCTCGCCGACCCCGGCAAACACCGAGAAACCGCCGTGCGCCTTGGCGATGTTGTTGATCAGTTCCATGATGATCACGGTCTTGCCGACGCCGGCGCCGCCAAACAGTCCGATCTTCCCGCCCTTGGCGTATGGTGCCAGCAGGTCCACCACCTTGATGCCCGTGACCAGGATCTCCGACTCCGTCGACTGGTCAACATAGGCCGGGGCCGGCCGGTGAATGGGATAGTTGAGCCGCGCCTCGATCGGCTTGCCCTCGTCGATCACCTCCCCGACGACGTTGATCAGGCGCCCGAGTGTCTCCGGTCCCACCGGCACCATGATCGGCTGGCCGGTATCGACCACCTCGGCACCGCGCACCAACCCCTCGGTGCTGTCCATGGCAATGGTGCGAACCATGTTCTCGCCGAGGTGCTGGGCGACCTCGAGAACCAGGCGCTGGCCGGCGTTCTCCGTGTGCAGCGCATTCAGGATCGACGGCAGGTCGCCATCGAATTGCACGTCGACCACGGCGCCGATTACCTGGCTGATCCGGCCTGTCGTATTGGTTGCCATGTTCCACTCCCGTCTGGTCGACCCGGCCCTCGGCCGGCTTGTTCCCGCAGGGGCAGGCGCCTGCCAGGCCTTCGCCTAGAGTGCCTCGGCCCCGGAAATGATCTCGATCAGTTCCTTGGTGATGTACGCCTGACGCGTGCGGTTGTAGGTCAGTGTCAGGTCGTCGATCATGTCGCCCGCGTTGCGGGTCGCGTTGTCCATCGCCGTCATCCGCGCACCATGTTCGCTCGCGGTATTTTCCAGCAGGGCGGAATACACCTGCGTCGCCACGTTGCGCGGGAGGAGATCGACCAGGATCTCCTCCTCGTCCGGCTCGTACTCGTACAGTCCCCCGCCGGCATCACCCTCCTGGTCGGGAACAGGAGCCGGAATGACCTGCTGCAGCGTCACGATCTGGGTCATGGCCGACTGGAAACGGTTGTAGATCAGGGTGCAGACATCGAATGCCCCCTCCTCGAACATCCGGATCAGCCGGCCACCGATTTCGCTGGCCGACGCAAACTCGACGCCACGCTGGGTCACGCCCTCGATGGTGTCGACGATCAGCGAGGCGTGGTCGCGCCGCAGCTGGTCGCGGCCCTTGCGCCCGATGCAGAACACGTTGACCGACCGGCCCTCGCCCTCGAGCTCGGCGATGCGCGCGCGCGCGGCGCGGGCTATCGAACTGTTGAACCCGCCACACAACCCCCGGTCTGCCGTCATCACCACGACGAGGTGCCGGTCCTGCGACCCTGTTCCAGAAAGCAGTGCCGGCCCGCGGGCAGCCCGGCCGGCCAGCGACGCGATCATGCGGTCCATGCGTTCCGAATAGGGGCGCGCTGCCTCGGCCTGTTCCTGGGCACGCCGCAGACGTGCCGCCGCCACCATCTTCATGGCCGAGGTGATCTTCTGCGTCGACTTGACGCTGTTGATGCGGATCTTCAGATCCTTGAGGCTTGGCATGCTGTCTCCCGGCCGGGTCCCGAAACGATACCCGGGCGATCAGGCAAACCTGCTGGCGTAGGCTCCCACGAACTCGGCCAGCTGCTTGTCGGTCGTATCGCTGAGTTCCTGCTCGGACCGGATCGCATCGAGAATGGACGTGCCATTCGCCTTGATCTCGGAGATCAGACCCTGCTCGAACCGGGTGATCGCGTTCACCTCGACACCGTCGAGATAGCCCCTTACACCGGCGAAGATCGATACCACCTGCTCTTCGAACGGCAGCGGCGCATACTGGGACTGCTTCAACAGTTCCGTCAGCCGGACACCGCGGGCCAGCAGACGCTGGGTCACCGGATCGAGATCGGACGCAAACTGGGCAAAGGCCGCCATCTCCCGGTACTGGGCCAGCTCGAGCTTGATGCGTCCGGCAACCTGCTTCATGGCCTTGACCTGGGCTGCCGAACCCACGCGGCTGACCGACAGCCCGACGTTCACCGCCGGACGGATGCCGCGGTAGAAGAGCTCGGTCTCGAGGAAGATCTGTCCGTCGGTGATCGAGATCACGTTGGTCGGAATATATGCCGATACGTCACCGGCCTGGGTCTCGATGACCGGCAGCGCGGTGAGCGAGCCCGCACCGTGCTCGTCATTCATCTTGGCCGCACGCTCGAGGAGGCGCGAATGCAGGTAGAACACGTCGCCGGGATAGGCTTCGCGTCCCGGAGGACGGCGCAGCAGCAGCGACATCTGCCGGTAGGCCACCGCCTGTTTCGACAGGTCGTCGTAGACGATCACGGAGTGCATGCCGTTATCGCGGAAAAACTCGCCCATGGTGCAGCCGGCATAGGGTGCCAGGAACTGCAACGGAGCCGGCTCCGACGCCGTCGAGGCCACAACGATGGTGTAGTCCATCGCACCGTAATCCTCGAGCGTCTTGACGATCTGCGCCACGGTGGAGCGCTTCTGTCCGATCGCGACGTAGATGCAGTACAGCTTGCGGGATTCGTCGTCTCCCGCCGCGTCGTTGACCGCCTTCTGGTTGATGAAGGTGTCGATGGCGATGGCGGTCTTTCCGGTCTGCCGGTCACCGATGATGAGCTCACGCTGCCCGCGGCCGATCGGGATCAGGCTGTCGATCGCCTTCAGGCCGGTCTGCATCGGTTCGTGCACGCTCTTGCGTGGCATGATCCCGGGAGCCTTGACCTCGACGCGGCGTCGTTCGGTGGCCTCGATCTGTCCCTTGCCGTCAATCGGGTTGCCAAGCGGATCCACGACCCGGCCCAGCAGTCCCCGGCCAACCGGAACGTCGACGATCGTGCCGGTTCGCTTGACCGTGTCACCTTCCTTGATGTCCCGGTCGTCACCGAAGATCACCACGCCGACATTGTCGCTCTCCAGGTTGAGCGCCATGCCGCGAATCTCGTTTGGGAACTCGACCATCTCGCCGGCCTGGACCTGGTCCAGCCCGTGAACCCGGGCGATCCCGTCGCCGACGGACAGGACCTGCCCGACCTCCGCGACCTCGGCCTCGGTGCCGAAGTTGGCGATCTGCGACTTCAGGATCGAGGAAATCTCGGCGGCTCTGATATCCATCAGCCTACACCCCTCATGGCACTGTGCAGCCTTTGCAGCTTGGTCCTGATCGAACTGTCGACCATGCGCGATCCGACGCGCACCACCAGTCCTCCGATCAGGGATGAATCGACGGTATGGGTGACCGCGACCTTCTGTCCGATCGCGGCGCGAAGGGCAGCCGCGATGGCCTCCGCCTGAGCGGCGGTCAGTTCCACGGCAGTCATCACCTCGGCCACGACCTCGCCGCGTCTGCGCGCCAGCTCGGCGAGAAAGGCCTCGGCCATCTCGGCCAGTGCGAACGCGCGCCGGTTCATGGCCACGACACCGACGAACCTGCGGGTGAGCGAGTGGGCGCCGCCCGCATCCAGTACCGCGTCCAGACCACGCGCCTGGTCCTCGCGGCCGAGCACCGGTGAGCGGACCAGGCGACCCAGGTCGACATTTCCGGCAATCAGCGACCTGAGTTCCGCAAGATCCGAAGCAACGGTATCGAGTGCCCGTTCGTTCTCGGCGAGCTCGTACAGGGCCGAGGCGTACCGGGCCGCGAGTCCATGCGATTCAAGTGCCACCAGGGACCGTCCCTTGCCGAATGTCTGCCGAGCAGGAGCCGGCCCCACGGCGCGCCCTGCCACGCCCCGTTCGGGTGTGTCCGTCCACCGCTCGCAAGGCGGCGTCTACCTAACACAGGGACCCCGGGTGCGCAAGCAAGCCCGGGGCCCGGATCAGAGAAACGAATAGGGGTCGATATCGATCCCGACCCGCACCCTGGATGGGAATTTCAGCGGTTCGATCCAGGCTTTCAGTACCGCCTGGACATCGACGTCCCGGTCGGCCTTGACCAGCAGCCGGCGTCTGTGCCGGTCGCGTAGCAGGGAGAGCGGGGCCGGGGCCGGCCCCAGCACCCGCACGTTCGTATACTGTGGCGCGGTGCGGGCCAGGACCGCCGCGGCGCCGTCAGCATCGGCGGCATCGTGCGAACTGACGATGAGGGCCGCGAGACGTCCGAACGGCGGCATGCCCGCAGCCTCGCGCTCACGCGCCTCGGCCGCTACGAACCCGTCCCGGTCCCATGCCGCAAGCGCCTTCATCACCGGATTTTCGGGCTGGAATGTCTGGAGATACACCCTGCCCGGCCGTAGTTCCCGCCCGGCGCGTCCTGCGACCTGGTGCAGCATCTGGTAGGTCCGCTCCCCGGCCCGGAGGTCTCCACCCGACAGTCCGAGATCGGCATCGATCACTCCGACCGTGGTCAGCAGTGGAAAGTGGTGTCCCTTGGCCACGACCTGGGTCCCGATGATGATGTCGACCTCGCCAGCCTGGACTGAACGCGCGAATTCCCTCGCCGCGCCCGGTCCCGACAGCGTGTCGCTGGAGGCAATGACAGTCACGGCGTCGGGGAAGCGTATCCGGCTCTCGGCCAGCAACTGCTCGACTCCGGGACCGATGGCCACCAGGCTTTCGGTTGCGCCGCAGCCGGGGCAAACCGTGAGCCGCGGCCGGGTCGTACCGCAGTGATGACACTGCAGCACGTCGAGCAGTCGGTGCTCGACCATCCACGCGCTGCAGTGGTCGCAACTGCAGCGCCAGCCGCAACGACGACACAGCGTGAGCGGCGCGTAGCCGCGCCGGTTCAGGAACAGCAGCGACTGCTCGCCCGATTCGAGGGCCGTCTCGACGGCGTGGAGCAACTGCGGCGCCATCCACTCACCGCGGCCGGGCCCGCGAACGCGCATGTCGAGCAGGGTGACTTCCGGCAACCGGCTGCCACCAACCCGGGCCGGAAGCGCGACCCGCCCGAAGCGTCCGCGGCGAATATTGGCCACGGTCTCGAGTGATGGAGTAGCGGAAACCAGCACCGCCGGGATGCGGGCCAGCCTGGCCCTGACGATCGCCATGTCGCGCCCCTGGTAGCGGACGCCGTCCTCCTGCTTGTAGGCCGGCTCGTGTTCCTCGTCGACAACGACCAGCCCCAGATCGGTGTAGGGCAGGAACAGTGCCGAACGGGCGCCGATCAGGGCTCGCGCCCGTCCATCGGCAACCGCACGCCACACGATTCGACGCTGCGATGCCGGCAGCTCGGAGTGCCAGGCGAGCGGAGGCACTCCGAAGCGGGCAGCGAACCGGTCGAGAAACGGTACCGACAGACCGATCTCCGGCACGAGCACCAGGACCTGTCGGCCCTGGCGCAGCACCTCGGCGACAGCCTCGAAGTAGACATCGGTCTTGCCGCTGCCGGTGACACCGTCCACGACAGTCACCGAAAAGCGCCGGTCCCGAACGGCACGCACCAACCGGTCAGCCGCCTCGACCTGCGTCGCGTCAAGGGTGACCACCGGTTCGAGGTCCGGATCGGGCGAGGCGATCTCCTCGCGCTCGGCCGGCAGGGTGACGCGCTCGATCAGTCCTGCCTGCGCCATGCCCCGGAGCACTGCGTCCGAGACCCCGGCCGCACTCCGGATCCGGGCCCCGGACAACATGGAACCAGGCCCGAGGTGATCGAGCACCCGTTGCCGTGCCGGGGTCAGGCGCGCCGCAGACCCCTGCCCGCCTCGGGCCCATGCGCGGACCGGTGCCGCGGCACTCACGATGTCCCGTCCGCCCACCACCATCTTCATCACCACGCCCAGCGGCGACAGCGTGTAGCCGGCCACCCAGTCGGCAAAGGCGAGCGAGACCGCGGGAATCGGGGGCACGTCAAGACGGTCCAGGACAGGCTTCAGCCTGTGCTCCGCCACCTCGCACCGGCCGGGGCCGACCACGACTCCGAGCACCCGTCGGGAACCGAGAGGAATCTCCACGATGGCGCCCGTCTCGAGTGACAGTCCGCCGTCGAGGTACTCGTAGGCGCACGGCAGCGGCAGCAGGGGCTGGACCGAGACACGTCGCGACCTGGCCGCAGACATTGCAGAAATCCTTCCGGCGTGATGGCATGACCTGGCCCCGCGGGCGAGGCGCACTATATCGCAAAGTCCCCTGTTGCAGGCCGGCGCGAGCACGGGCTCCCGGGGCGCCAGCGTGGGCGGAACAACTGCGCTCGCCCGTCTCCCGGGCTCCAACGACACACCTGATCGACCGGACTGGTGAGCGTGCCGTCAACCGCCAGGCTGTTCGTCGTCCGCTCCCGCAACAGCGAGCGCGCCGCGCACGGTCGGACAACTGAGCGGCAGCAACAACCGGCGTCGGGCGCGGACCCGCGCGCGGACGAAGGCCGGCTTCCAGGCCGTGGCATGCGGATACGCGGACCGCGCCGAACCGGATTCAACCGCATGCGCTCCGACGCCGGGATCCGGCATGGCAAAGAGGTTGGTCACGCCGCCTCCAGGCCCGTGTCCCGCGCAGTAACGAAAGGGACTCCTACCGAATAGTTGACAGCGTCATGCCGCCTGCAGGGCCTGGATCGAAGACCTGCAGGCGCTTCCCCCTTGCATGTTTCATGTAATTTCCTGTATTCTTCCCGTATTGTTCAGGAGACGCCGCATGGCGTCCAAGACAGGACCCGGGACGAAACCGCAGCGTGCATACCGCCAGGTCACATACCGTCTGCTGCCGCAGACGCGGGGCAACTGGCGCCGCCTTGAGCGGGTCCTGGAAAACCAGCGCCAGTTGTACAACGCCGCCCTGCAGGAGCGGTCGGACGCCTGGCGTCTGGCGGGCGTCTCCATCACCTGGCAGGACCAGTTCAAGTCCCTGACGGCGTGCCGCCGGGAGATCCCGGAGATGGCGGCCGTGCCGGTCGCCATCCAGCGCGGCACGCTCAAGCGGGTGGACAAAGCCTTCCAGGGCTTCTTCCGCCGGGCACGGGCCGGGCAGAAGCCCGGCTACCCGCGGTTCCGCGGACGGCGCCGCTTCGACAGCATCTCCATCGTCTCCGGGGTGAGGCTGGAAGCAGGCAGGCTGCGTCTCCCCGGTTTCGGTTGGATGACGGTGCGCCGGCGCGGCGGCACCCCGTATCCGGACGCCCGTCCGGTCTCGGCGGTGCTGAAGCGCGAGGCCGGGCGCTGGTATGCCGTGGTCTGCCACCCGCTCGCGGTTGCGCCGCCGGAGGATGACGGGACCGCAATCGGCATCGACATGAACGCCGGCCAGGTCGCGGCGAGCGACGGACGGCTGTTCCACGCCCCGGACATGCGCCGCCTCGAGGCCCGGAAACGCCGGTATCAGCGCATAGTTGCGCGTCGCAGGCGCGCGAGCCGCCGGCGGGCCCGCGCAAGGGCGCGGCTCGCCAGGACGACACGGCGCATCGCCATGGCCCGGCGCGACTGGCACCACCAGGTCTCGCGCAGGATCGCCGAGGGTGCGCACACCGTCGCGATCGAGGACCTGAAGGTGAAGGCCATGACGGCAAGCGCCCGCGGCACGGCGAAGGAGCCGGGCAGCGGAGTGAAGCAGAAGGCCGGGCTCAACCGGGTCGTTCTCGACACCGGCTGGGCCGCCCTGCGCGCGATGCTGGACTACAAGGCGGCGCGCGTGATCGCGGTCGATCCCCGCCACACCAGCCGGACCTGCGCGGCCTGCGGCCATGTCGACGCCGCATCGCGCCGCTCGCAGGCGGTGTTTCACTGCGTGGCCTGCGGCCATGCCGACAATGCGGACGCGAACGCTGCCCGCAACATTCGGCGCCGGGGACTGGCGCAGCTGCACGGGGAGGCTGCCGGGGTGCCGGGCCGTGGAACCGTGAACACACGAGGAAGGATGGCGGCATGAGCCGTCAAGTGTTCTTTGTAAGTCCCTTTCCAGGGATAACAGGAGCCGGTTCGCACTGAAGATGCCCGCGGCCCCGTCCCGTTGCCGGTGCGGACTTCACCGGGTTCCCGGAAGAAGTAGACCCCGCGCCTCGTCCAGGACAGGCGACCCGAACACTCGCACAACCGACGCGCGCCCCCGACTTTTTCTCGAGCGCACCCAACAGGTCGCAGAGCCGGCGCAGGTCTTCCAGTCGCGACGATGCCATCGGGTCACCTCTACCCGGTTCACCACGGCCTTGCCCGCACCGCACAGCGCATGCGCCCCGCAGACTGATCGGGGCGGCCGGGCGCTTCAGGCAGGATCGGGACGGTATCCGGCGCCGGTGTCGCCGTTCCTCCGGACCGTTCGGGCGCAATCCAGCCTCCGCACGTCAGAAACTCTGCAAACGCCCGACACCTGCTCACTGCGACGGCCTCAGCAGGCGGATCGCGCGGTCCGGATAGTCGGTGATCAGACCGTCAACCCCGAGTGTCGCCATCGTCTCCATGTCATTGACATCATTGACGGTCCAGACCACGACACTGAGGCCCAGACCGTGCGCCTCAGCGAGTGTTCTTGCGGTCAGGTCGCGAAAATAGGGAGACCACACCGCGCATCCGGCCTGCTGCACCAGTCGCGGGGCCGAACCGCCGACGGCATCGATGTCAAGACCGGCAGTCCAGGGCGACGGTCCCGGGCGTCCGCGCTCGATGGTGTCGAACCAGGAGCGCTCGACAGTCAGGCAGACTGTCCGGATCTCCGGTGCCTGCGCCTGCACCTCGCGGAAGATGCGCCAGTCGAAGGACTGGATGGTGGCCCGCCCACTCATCCCTTCGGACTCCAGCACCCCGACGGTCGCCTGCACGAGCCTGGTCGGATCCGCCGTGTCATCGGGTTCCAGCGGCGAGAGCTTGATCTCGATATTGAAGCGCAATGCCTCGGCACCCGGGCCGCGCCCCAGGGCCAGGATTTCCCGCAACGTCGGAACACGGGCGCCGTCACGGGGTTCCTGTTCCGGAAACCGCTCGGCGATTCTGCTGCCGGGCCGGGTCCGCCCGACGTCGAACGCCGACAGCGCGCGGGATTGCAGGTGCCACAGCAGCAGTCTTGGCCCGCTCAGCCATTTGCCGTCGGCATCACGGGCGATGTCGGGGTTCAGGGCCCGGTCGTGGTGCACCACGGGGACACCGTCCCGGGTCATGCCGATGTCGAGCTCAAGCTGATCGACGCCGAGTTCGATGGCACGCTTGAAGGCCGGCAGCGTGTTTTCGGGCAGCAGCCCGCGAGCACCGCGGTGGCCCTGGATTTCCGTGGCCTGGACCATCATCGGCAGCGCAGTGCACAGCAAAAGGATGCACGCACGTCGGATCCCCGTGCCGCTTCGATCAGACATGCCGGTTTCCTTTCCCGGGATCGAACCGGTGGATATGACCCGGAGACACGGTCAATGGCAACGTGTTCTTGATGGCACTGTGCCGTGAGCCTTCCGGCCGAACCGCCAGGGGCTCGCCCGGGCCTTCGGTGGACAGACACTCCGTGCGCCAGGGTATCGGCGCCCGGCGCTTCGACAAGATCGATGGCAACCTTCGGGTGGACCGGGTCACCACTGGCAGGCAGCGGGTGTTCGAGCCGCATTCCAACACGTACCGGCCATTGCGGCACGCATGCGGCCACGACGGTCTTCAATGTGTGACCGATGCCCGCTGAAAGCACCGCCAATGTCCGGGTGACACGCCGAGGTGCCCGGTGCCCACCGTGTATGCACGACTGTGCGGTTCCGGCCGGCCCGGTGCCGACCTTTCGTGGCGGGACCAGACATTTTGGACACCAGGCTGTCAGCTGCGACCAGAATGCTCTTTCTCCGGACCGCGTGGGCTTGTTCGCCGTACTGAAGTGGAAATTCTCGAAGACAGGTTAAGCGGTTTCAGAAATTCACTGCACACGGGATGTTGTCGCCAATGCTCATCGCCGATGTGCTGCGCACGACGAAGTCCGGGATCGCCGGTACGCTGGGCCTGGGAAAGGATGGGTTCGCACGAGCATCGCGCGTTGGCGAACCCAAGACCCGGGCCCGCCTGCGCCAGATGCTGGAAGTTCTCGACCGCGTCGAAGCAGTGACCGGATTGCTGCTCGCCGCCCATGCCTGGTTCCGCGCCGAGCCGTTGACCCGTCACCTCCTCGCCCTCGCGTTTCGGCCCCTGGGCCTGGTCCCCTGCGGTGCCGGCTTCTCCCGTGTCTCTCGATCGCGGTGATGCGCGTCTGCCCGACGATGGATGTCTCCCGGGCCGTGGTGAGGAGGGCATACGTGCCGGAAGGTCGCCGCCGTCAAAGCCACGAGAGACTGACGCCACGTCCCGGGATGGAGAAGCGCCGTGACCATCCGCGCACCCGTCGAGGGACCGGATCGCGCGTGGCCGACGGAGACCGCATCACCCCGGCGATGAAGCGCGGGGTGGTGACGCCCGGCCTACACAGGGCGGACCGCGAAACCGGGCTGACGGGCGAGGTGTACTGCGGCAGGCGCAACCTCCGGCACCGCCGCGACAAACGACCGACGGCCCCGGGGAACATCCCGCCTTGAAACCGGCACCAAGGCTCGCATACAGTCTTCGCCAAGGGCATCGGGGAGACCGCCATTCGTCAGCATGTGGCCGGTTGAGTAACGCCGACGGGCGTGTTTCCGTGTCCCGCTATCCCAGAACATCTGCCTTGGCCGGGGACCCGGGTCTGTGCCTGTTCGCGGCAGTACGGAAGGCTCCGTCTTCGGGGAACAACCGGGCCACGGCGTCACACGACGAGTACGCACGGCATTCGGGCTGACCTGAAGCCCGGCACGGACGGACAGTCCCGCACGGGTTACCAAGGAAGGGGAGAGCAGTGACGACAGGAAACCCGGACACCGGAGAACGCTGGCGCGTCGGTGTCGATGTCGGCGGGACCTTCACCGACCTCGCGCTGGTCAACGACGCGACCGGCGCCATGTCGATCCACAAGCAGCTGACCACGCAGCAGGATCCGTCGCGGGCCGTGCTCACCGGTCTCGAGACCCTGCTGGCGCGCGCCGGGGTGGCGGTGGGCGAGGTCTCGGCCCTGGCCCATGGCACCACGCTCGTGACCAACGCCGTGATCGAGCGCCGCGGCGCGAAGACCGGCATGCTGGTCACCCGCGGCTTCCGCGACGTACTCGACATCGCGATGGAGCGCCGTTTCGACCTGTTCGACCTCTCGATCACCTTCGCCGACCCGGTGGTTCCCCGTGAGCTGCGGCTGGAGGTCGACGAACGCATCCGTTACGACGGCGCGGTCGAAAGTGCGCTCGACCCGGACCAGGTCGAACGGGCAACCCGCACCCTGGTCGAGGAGCACGGGATCGAGGCACTCGCACTGTGCTTCCTGCACTCCTACGTCGACGACCGGCACGAGGCCGCGGCGCGCGAGGTCGTCGCCGCCCGCTTTCCCGGGCTCACGGTCACCACCTCGTCCGAGATCCTGCCCTTCATGCGCGAGTACGAGCGCTGGTCGACCACCACGGTCAACGCCTATGTCCAGCCGCTGACCGACCGGTACCTGCGCCGCCTGGAGGACGGCCTCGCCCGGATGGGGTTCGCGGGATCCCTGCTGATCATGACGGCGTCTGGCGGCATGGTCACGCCGGCGATCGCGCGCCGGTTTCCGGTCCGGTTGATCGAGTCCGGGCCCGCGGCGGGGGCGCTGGTCGCCGCTTTCCTCGGCGAACAGATCGGCGAGGGCGACCTGCTCTCCTTCGACATGGGAGGAACCACGGCGAAGGGCGCGCTCATCAGGAACGGCCGGCCGTTGCGGCGCTACGAGTTCGAGGTGGCGCGGGCCTACAACTACAAGGCCGGCAGTGGCCTGCCGCTCAGGATCCCGGTCATCGACATGATCGAGATCGGTGCCGGCGGCGGCTCGATCGCCCGGGTGGATGACCGCGGGTTGCTCGCCGTCGGACCGTACAGCGCCGGCGCCGATCCCGGACCGGCCTGTTACGCAACCGGCGGAGACAGCGCCACCCTGACCGACGCCAACCTCGCGCTCGGCTACCTCGAGCCCGACGCTTTCCTCGGCGGGCGCCTGAACCCCGACGGCCCAATCGAGACGCGTGTCGCCGGCCCTCTCGGCATCAGCCTTGACCGGGCGGCATGGGGCATTCACGAGGTCATCAACGAGGATGTCGCCCGGGCCTTTCGCATGCACGCCTCCGAAATCGGGTTCGACTACCGACGGTGCGTCATGATCGCGTTCGGCGGCTCCGGGCCTGCACACGCGGTCAGGGTCGCGCGCAAGCTGAGAATTCCCCGGGTAATCCTGCCGGTCGGGGCCGGGGTGATGTCGGCGATCGGCCTGCTCACGACCCCGGTCTCCTACGCCACCCTGCGTTCCGGACAGATCCTGCTGGAAGACCTGGGCGCGGGCGGGATCGAGAGCGGGTTCAGGCCGGTAATCGATCAGGCCACGGGACTGCTCGCGGCGGCCGGGATCGCGCTCGACGACATGTCCGTCGAACGGCGCCTCGACATGCGCTTTCATGGCCAGGGCCACGAAGTCGAGGTGGTCTGCAGCGCCGGCATATCGCCCGGCGAACTCGGCAAGAGGTTCCTCGACGCCTATGCCGCGATCTACGCGGCAACACCCATCGACGCCGCGATCGAAATCGTCAACTGGAAGGTCGAGGCCTCCGGCCCGAGCCCGGAATTCGCCCGCGGGTACAAGCCGTTCCCCGGCGCCTCGGGGACCGACTGCGAGGTCGGGTCAATCGACGCATGGGACCCGCAGGCCGGCGAAAGGCGCCGCTGGCCGGTGCTCGACCGCTACGCGCTCGAACCCGGCCAGACGGTCGTCGGTCCGGCCCTCGTGCGCGAGGACGAGGCCACGACGGTCCTCAGCCCCGGCGACAACATGCGGGTGGACAGCATGGGAAACCTGGTGATCACACTCGCCGAGGAGGAAGCATGACGACCTACGATCCGGTCAGTCTCAAGATCCTGTGGGACCGCCTGGTCGCGATCGCCGACGAGCTCGTGCTCTCGCTGGTGCGGACCTCGTTCTCGATGAACGTGCGCGAGGGCTACGACCTGTCCTGCATGGTCTTCGACGCGAAGGCCCGGCTGGTTGCCCAGGGAACCTACTCGGTTCCGTCCTTCACCGGCACGGCGCCGCGCACCATCGGCCACATGCTCGCGGTCTATCCACCCGAAACCCTGCGTCCGGGCGATATCGTGATGACGAACGATCCCTGGATGGGGACCGGGCATCTGTTCGACGTCACCATGCTGCGACCGGTATTCCGCGGCAGCCGGCTGGTCGGCTACACCATGAGTGTCACCCACCTGCCCGACATCGGCGGCCGGGGCATGGCGTCCGATTGTACCGAGATCTACCACGAGGGGCTGCGGCTGCCGGTCTGCAAGCTGCGCGATGACGGTGTCCTGAACACCCTGCTGCTCGACGTGGTCGGCGCCAATGTCCGGGTTCCGGAACAGACCATCGGCGACCTGATGGCGAATGCCGCCTGCAACGAAGTCGGTGGACGGGCGTTACTCGAGTTCATGGACGACTATGGTCTCGACGATATCGACAGCCTCTCCGACGCCGTCAACGACCACTCCGAAGCCGCCATGCGCAGCAGGATCCGCGACATGCCTGACGGAACCTGGCGCAACAGCATCGAGATCGAGGGGCCGGGCCACCCGGTCACGCTTGCGGCCTCGATGACCATCGAGGACACGTCGGCAAGGGTTGACTTCGCCGGCACCGACGGGCCGGTCCGAGCCTCGATCAACGTTCCGTTCTGCTACACCGTCGCCCAGTCCAACTACGTCATGAAGTGCCTCACGATCCCGGACCTGCCCAACACCATGGGCAGCACCAGGCCGGTCACGGTCCGGGCCCCGGAAGGCTGCATCCTCGACGCCCGCCATCCCTGGCCAACCGGTGGGCGTCACTCGGTCGGACACTTCGTGGTCCCGCTGCTGATGGGCGCAATGGCCGACGTGGTACCCGAGCGTGTGCAGTCCGACGGCGCCATGATGAACGTCTTCAGCGTCCAGGGCCGGCATCGCGACGGCGGCGATGTCTCGTCTCTGTTCTTCCTTGCCGGCGGTCTTGGCGCCATGCACGGGCTCCACGGCCGCGACGTAACCCCGGCGCCGTCCAACATGACGGTGGTTCCCACCGAAATCTGGGAGAGCCGGACCAGCATGACCGTCGAATCCCGTGAAGTGCTTCCCGGCACCGGCGGTGTCGGCCGCTGGCGCGGCGGGGACGGTCAGAAGGTCGTTTTCCGCAACGATACCGGGCATCCGCTGGAGTTCGCACTGATGGGCCAGCGCACCAGCTTTCCGGCTCGGGGACTTGCCGGAGGCGGCTCCGGTGCGCTGCGTCGCTACGAGGTCAATGGCGCGCCGGTCGACCCGAAGGCCCGCATCATGCTCGAACCGGGTGACCGGATCTCGATGTACGAAGCCGGTGGTGGCGGCTACGGAGTGCCGGACTCGCAGGACGCCTGACTTTCGGTGAACATCCCCGCCCGGGGTCCGACGCGGTCGCCGTGGATATGACCGTTCATGCCCGGGCGGGCGGCAGGGCGCCTACAGACGGATCACGGGTCGAAGGTTGACCAGCAGTTCCTCCCAGCCGCGCCTGAACGCGCCGGCCCGGAAGCGCCAGGCAATGAGCGCTAGCAGCGCGAATGCGCCGGCCCACTGCAGCACCTGGACGGTCGGGATCTCGGATGCCTGGAGAGTGACGATTACCGGGTAGCCGCCTGCGATGACCAGGATGTCGATGAGGACGCCGCAGACGACGGTCACACCGGCGACGCTGCCGAGGTAGATCGACGCGAAGCGGAGGCCAAACCGCTGCATGATGACGGCGATGGTCCCGGTATTGGTCGCCGGACCCGTCATCAGGAACACCAGCGCCGCGCCGGGACTGACCCCCTTCGCGACCAGCGCCGCCGCGATCGGGGTGCTCGCCGAGGCGCAGATATAGAGCGGCACTCCGACCAGCAGCATCACTGGGTAGGAAAGCCACACTGAGTACTCGCTGGCCATGAGGTCGGCCGGGATCGCGACGTAGAGCACTGCGCCGAGGACGATGCCCACTATGAGGGCGAACAGGATGTCGTCGGCGATTTCGACGAAACCGTACCGGAAGACGTGGGCAACGATGGTCCGGAAGTCGGGCAGCAGGCAGGCAGGCCCTGTCTCGACAGCCCCCGGCCCGGCACCCCGGCTCACGGAGCGGACTGCACCCTTCGCCCAGTCGACGCCCGCGCGCCACATCTGAGCCGGGCTGACGTAACAGCTGTCCAGGCCCGGGATCAGCGACTGGTGCGCGCCGGGTCCCGCGCTGCCCTGATGACAGCAACAGCCGTCTGCCACATCCTGCGGAACCCGTTCGTGGTCGTCCCGGACGAGCCTGATGGAAAGCAGCCCCGCGACAACGGCGGTCACGAAGCTGATGACCGGGCGGACAACGGCAGCGACCGGCCCGAAGAACGCGTGGGTGACCAGGATCGAGTCGGCCCCGGTCTCGGGTGCCGTGATCAGCAGTGACATGCAGGACGAACGCGACGCCCCCTTGGCGCGCATCTCGGCAACCACCGGCACCACCGAACAGCTGCACAACGGGACCGGCACCCCGACCGCGGCGGCGACTGTGACCGACTTCAGGGTGTCATGGCGGAACCAGCGCGTGATCGCGTGACACGAGATGAAGACATGGATCAGCCCCCCGAGGAACAGACCCAGCAGCAGCATCGGGGCGAGCAGCAGGAACGACTGCACGAGGAAGCCGAGAAAATCGGTCCCGACGCCAACAAGCACTTCCGCCATCCGCGCATCCCCCGACACACAGACAGCCATGGTGCCACAGCCGGGCTGTCGTGGCACGGCCATTCGCGAAGGGTGCATGCGAACCCGGCCCTTGTGCCGGTACGGGCCCTCGGTCGCCCCGTCAGTGTTGCATGCGCTCGAAACCTGCCCTGGCGGTCTTGTCCCGCCAGGGCTCGCATGGCGGGCGCAGGGTCGCGGTCAGGAACGGACTCGATGTGCGTGGCCGAGCGCACAGGCGGGTACGGCTCCCGGTTGCCAGGCAATCGCTCGAGAAAATCCTGATTGTCTGCAGGATGTGAGTGTACGGTCCGCTCTCGGGCCTGAATCTGCATGGCCATGTCTCTTGGCCGTCGCGAAAGTCAAGAACCATGCAGGAAATTGAAAACGCAACGTTTTTCGGAAGCGGGACGTTTGCCCCTGCCGAAAGTCCGGTACAGGGGCGGGTCACCCGCCGGTCGAGTTCCGGATCCGGGGCGGGCGCCCGGGACTCTTGGACAGTCCGGAAAGGAGTGCAGGCAGCATCATGGCGGACGTCAATTCCTATTTCGACCTCGGAGGGTACAGCCGGCCGGTGACGACCCGCTCTGCGGAGGCGCAACTGTGGTTCGACCGCGGGCTGATCTGGACATACGGCTTCAATCACGAGGAAGCCGTTGCCTGTTTCCGCCGTGCGCTCGACGCCGATGAGACCTGCGCCATGGCCTGGTGGGGCATCGCCTACGCGTCGGGGCCCAACTACAACAAGCCCTGGGAGGGCTTCGACGAGGAGGACCTGGTCCGGTCGGTCGAGGTCTCCCATGAGGCGGCAAGGCACGCGCTCCGCCATTCCGCCGGTGGGAGTGCGGTGGAACGGGCCCTTGTCGACGCCATCGACGAGCGCTGCCCCTCCGTGCGGCCGCAGGACGGAATGGACGCATGGAACCATGCCTGGGCTGGGGCGATGAGGGACGTGTACAGGGCTCATCCGGACGATTCCGACGTGCAGGCCCTGTTTGCGGAAGCCTTGATGAACCTGACGCCCTGGGCGCTGTGGGACCTGGAAACCGGTCGCATCGCCGAAGGCGCACACACCGCCGAAGCGACAGAGGTGCTCGAGCGGGGCCTGGAGGCGCGCGCGCAACGAGGCGAAGGGCCGCACCCGGGGCTGCTGCACATGTATATCCACCTGATGGAAATGTCTCCGCATCCGGAGCGCGCGCTGGGCGCCTGCGAGCAGTTGCGCGACGCCGTGCCGGATGCCGGACATCTCCGGCACATGCCGACCCATATCGACGTGCTGTGCGGCGACTACGCGGCGGTCGTGCGTTCGAACGAGGCGGCGATCACCGCCGACCGCAAGTTCCTGGTCCGGGAGGGAGCGATCAATTTCTACTCGCTCTACCGTTGCCACAACATCCACTTCAAGATCTACGGCGCGATGTTCCTCGGGCGGTTCCGCGACGCGCTCGATGCGGCGGAAGAAATGGCGGCGGGGCTTCCCGCCGACCTCCTTGCCGTGCGCTCGCCGCCCATGGCCGACTGGCTGGAAGGGTTTGTGGCGATGAAGCTGCACGTGCTCGTGCGGTTCGGGCGCTGGGAGGACATCCTGGCCTGCGAGCTGCTGGCGGACCGCGAACTGTACTGCGTCACGCTCGCGATGACCCGCTATGCCAGGGCCGTCGCCAACGCCGTGCTGGGAGACGTCGGGGCGGCGGAGCAGGAAGCGGAGGCTTTCGAGGCAGCGTTCGGGACGGTACCGGACAGCCGGTACGTCTTCAACAACTCCTGCCGGGACATCCTGGCCGTGGCGCGGGCGATGATGCGCGGGGAAATTGCCTACCGCCACGGCGAATACGGAACGGCGTTCGAGCTTCTGCGCCGGTCAGTGGAACTGTCGGACAACCTTGCCTATGACGAGCCGTGGGGCTGGATGCAGCCGGCCCGCCATGCTCTGGGCGCGCTGTTGCTCGAGCAGCGCCGGGTCGAGGAGGCGGCGGCGGTCTACCGGGCCGATCTGGGATACGACGCCACCGTGAGCCGCGCGTGCCAGCATCCCGACAATGTCTGGAGCCTGCACGGGTATTTCGAATGTCTCGAGCGTCTCGGGCGCAGGGACGAGGCGGCGGTCATCCGGCAGAAGCTGGATATCACCATGGCTCGGGCGGACGTATCGATCGCGGCGTCCTGCTTTTGCCGCAGGTCCGCAGCCTGAGCGGGGTCGGCCCAGACAGAGCCATGTCCGGGGCAGCGGACGTCGTTGGCGCACTCGTCGGGTTTGAAGCTCCCGGGCAGGGCGCGGGCGGCCGTCTTGCGGAGCAGCGCCCTGCATCGGGAAGCTGGAACCCCGCCTGCATCCTCGATTCCATGCGCCCGGAACCTGCCCAGGTTCCGTACTCCCGCGTCTTTCCCGGTCCGGGAAACCGGCCATTCACGAAGGGTGGGCTCGAACGCGGCCCGTGTGGCCGTGCGGACCTTCGGTCGCCCGGTCAGCGCAGCGGAAAGCCGCGTTCGCGGACGACGTCCTTCAGGACCTCGCGGCCGTTCATCGACGCGAGCCTGCCCAGCCGGGCCAGCACAAGCTCGCTCCAGGTCTGCGGCGGCAGGCCGTTGCGCAGCCTGAAGTCGTTCATCTCCCGGTCGTAGACCGCGCGCAGTCCAGGATCGTCCTCGCGGCCGTACCGTTCCCGGTGCAGCACCGTCGCCTGCGGCAGACGGGGCTTCACCTCCCCCGCTTCGCTATCGGCCGCGTAGCCGACGCACAGTCCGAACACGCCCACCGTTCCGGCCGGGAGGCCGAGAAGCCGCGCGACCCGCAGCGGATCATTGCGCATCGCACCGATGTAGACCGTTGACAGACCGAGGGATTCAGCCGCCACGACGGCGTTCTGGGCCGCAAGTGCGGCGTCGATCACCGCGAGCATGAAGGTCTCGAGATAGGGGATGGCCTGCATCTCCACCCCGGCCGACTGGCCAAGACGGCTGTTGCGCGCGAGATCGGCGAGCCACACCAGGTAGAGCGGGCATTGCACGATGTGTTGCTGGCCGCCCGCGATCTCGGCCAGTTCCCGCCTGGCGTCGGCATCGGTGACGGCGATGACGGACCACACCTGCAGGTTGGAACTGGTGGCGGCCGACTGCGCGGCCGCCACCAGTGTCTCGAGGGTCCCGTCGGGCAGCGGGTCCGGTCGGTAGCCGCGCACCGAGCGGTGCGACAGCAGGGCGGCGATCTGGTCGTTCCACGGTCCGGCCAGGGGCACCGGTCCATCACCGTACCGCAGGGCCAGGGCCTCGGACCTCGACATCTGCGGGGTCGCACTCGTCGTCGTCACGTTCATTTCTCCTGTTCGCCTCTCTGCCCGATCCTGACCCTGGCCGGTGTGACCGGCAGGCCCGGCACATCGACCGCGATCCGGTAGACGGTGCCGCAGTTCTCCGTCGGCCCCTCCCTGCTTCCTGTCACGACATGCAGGTCACGCAGGTCATCGCCGCCGAAACACACCGAGGTGACCATGGGCAGCGGCACCGGCAGGCTCAGGCGCAGCTCTCCGTCCGGCTCGAAGACATCGACTCGCGAGCCGAAGGCCATCGCCACCCATACCGAGCCGTCCTCCGCCACCGCCAGGCCGTCGGGATGACCGTCGCGGGTGCGCACGAACGGTCTCCACGGGGCGAGCCGGCCGTCGCCCCGATCGACATCGTAGACCCGGACGACATCGTCCCGGGCGTCGGCATGGTAGAGGCGGGCGCCGTCCGGCGAGACGCCGAGACCGTTGGTCAGCCGCACGCCATCGGCGACGGTATGCACCGAGCCGTCCAGGTCGATCATGTGCAGGTGACCGGGTCGCACGGGGTCGCCCGAGAACACCCTGAAGGCAAGCGAACCGACATAGATCCGGCCCGCCTCGTCGGTGGCGAGATCGTTGAACCCGACCGCGTCGGGGGTCACTTGCGCATCGAGCAGCACGGTCGAGCTCTGGCCGTCGATGCTCTTCCACGCAATGTTCCTGCCGCCGACAACCAGGCCGCCCGCCTCGTGCGGCGCCATTCCGCCGATGCCCCGGCGGTGCGGCAGCAGCACCGACACCTGCCCCTTGCGATCGACCCGATGCACGCCGCCGCCGAGCACGTCGCTGAACAGCAGGCCGAGTTCCGCATTCCACACCGGCCCCTCGACCAGGCCGTAGCCGGTGGCAAGGATGTCCATGGTCATCCTACGCGTCGTCGCCGAGAACCTCCTGCAGCACCCGCCCGGCATTCACCGCCGTGGGCCAGCCGGAGTAGAAGGCGATGTGGGTGATCATCCCGAACAATTCCTCGCGGGTGACCCCGTTGTCGAGCGCGCGCTGAAGGTGCCCTTTCAGCTCCGGCGTGCGGTAGAGCGCGGCCAGAACCGAACAGGTCACGAGGCTGCGGTCGCGCTTGGAGAGTTCCGGCTGTTCCCACACGTCGCCGAACAGCACCTCGTCGCGCAGCTTGCCGAATTGCGGAATCATGTCGTAGACGGTCTTCTGTGCCATGGCGTGCAATCTCCCTTGATGTGTGTGGCAGGTGTTCAGAACAGACGTCGGCTTGCGAGCTCCGCGCCCTCGGCGAGAGCGCGCAGCTTGGCCCACACGACGTCGGAGGTAAGCCGGCCCATGCCGGCGGAGGTGTCGAACCCGCAGTCGGTTCCCGCCATGATCCGGGACGGATCACCGACCGCCTCGGCCGCCAGCTCCAGCCGGTCGGCCACTACTTCGGGATGTTCGACAAAGGTCGTGAGCGTGTCGATCGCGCCCACGATGAGGAACTGGTCCGGCGCCAGCGGCTGCGAACGGAACAGCCGGATCTCGTGCGCATGGCGCGGGTTGGCGAAGGGGAACAGGAACCCGCCGACATTGGCCCGCAGCAGGCTGGGAAGGATGTCGGCAAGCGGCACGTCCCGGTCATGCGGTGATTCATAGTTGCCGTAGCAGACGTGCAGCCGGACCCGGTCGCGGGGCAATCCCGCGACCATCCTGTTGACGCGTGCGATCACCCGGTCCACGAAATCGACGAACTCGGCGAGCGGCCGGTCGTGGAACAGCATGTGCCGCTCGAGCCCGAGGTCGGGTGCATCGATCTGCAGGATGAACCCGGCGTCGACCGCGGCGCGGTACTCGACTTCGAGCGCATCGGCGAGAGCATCGAGATAGGCGTCATCGTCCGGGTAGTAGGCATTGCGGATAGCTGTCGCAACGATCCCCGGCGAGGGCGCGGTCATGAAGGCATCCGCAAATGCCCCCTCGTGGCAGCCGAGCGCGTCGCGGAACACGGCGATCTCGGCGGCATTGGCCTCGGGCGCGGTGTGCCGGACCTCGCCGATCGCTTCGGGTGGTTCCATGTTGCTGACAGCGAGCCGGTCGCGCATGAAGGCGCGCCGGACCTCGGCGAACTCCGGGTAGTCGGCCAGTTCGGACCCGCCCCCGCGGTCCCACCGGCCGCCGAACCCCGACATCCGCCGCTGCACATAGAGGAAGAAGGCCTCGCGAACCTGCTCGCCGTCGCTTGGAATGTCGATACCGCACTCGCGCTGACGCTCGACCACCCAGTGGGTAGCCGCCTCGCCTTCGCGCTCCAGCACGTCGGGATCGATCGCGCCGCCGCGGGCGCGCGCGACGTAGAGTTCCACCAGCGAGCGCGGACGCGGCAGGCTGCCGGCGTGGGTGGTGAGGATGCGGCCCGTCATTCCGGTCCTCTCGTTGTCAGGTGCCGGACGGCCCGGTCACGGCGCCAGTGCGGCTTCGAGGTCGGCGATGATGTCCTCGACCGACTCGAGCCCTACCGACAGGCGCACCACGTCATCACCGGCGCCGGCCGCGGCGCGCTGCTCGTCGGTCAGCTGCCTGTGCGTTGTCGAGGCCGGATGCAGGATCAGCGAGCGCGTATCCCCGATATTGGCGAGATGGCTCAGCAGTTCGCACCCCTGCACGCAGCGCACTCCCGCCTCATAGCCGCCCCGCACACCGAAGGTGAAAACTGAACCCGCGCCCTTCGGCAGGTATTTCCGTGCAAGTTCCCGGTAGGGTGAGTCCGGCAGGTCGGCGTGGGATACCCACGAGACCGCGGGGTGTGACGCGAGGAACCCCGCCACCTCGCGGGCGTTGGCGACATGGCGCTCCATGCGCAGCGCCAGGGTTTCGATCCCCATGAGGGTGAGATACGCGTTCATCGGCGCGAGTGTCGGGCCAAGATCGCGCAATCCCACGGCGTGGCCATAGGTGGTGTAGGCAAGATCGCCGAAGGTCTCGAAGAAGGTCAGCCCGTGATAGGCCGGTTCCGGCTGTGACAGTGCCGGAAACCGGTCGTTGCGAAACCAGTCGAACCGGCCGGAGTCAACGATGGCGCCGCCCATTGCGTTGCCGTGTCCGGACAGGAACTTGGTCGTTGAGTGAATGACGATGTCGGCACCGTGTTCGATCGGCTGGCACAGGTACGGCGTCGCCATGGTGTTGTCGATGATCAGCGGCACACCGACCTCGTCCGCCACCGACTTGAGTGCTTCCATGTCGCTGACCACCCCGCCCGGGTTGGCGAGGGATTCCGCAAAGATCGCCTTCACCCCTGGTGCCGCCGCTGCCTCGCGCACCGCATCCATGTCGTCGGTGTCGACGAAGCTGCAGTGCCAGTCGAACTTGCGGAACGTCTTTCCGAACTGGGTGATCGATCCGCCGTAGAGCCGGGTCGAGGCCACGATCCGGTCGCCCGGCTCCATCAGCGGCAGCAGCGCGACCATCTGGGCCGAATGTCCCGATGCCGTGCACGTGGTTCCACGCCCGCCCTCGAGGCTTGCGATGCGCTCCTCGAGCACCGCCGTGGTCGGGTTCGACAGCCGGGCATAGATGTTGCCGAAGGTCTGCAGGTTGAACAGCGACGCGGCGTGCTCGACATCGTCGAACACGAATGCGGTGGTCTGGAAGATCGGCGTCGACCGCGCCCCGGTGGTGGGATCGGGGGCCGCGCCGGCATGGATGGCCCGGGTCTCGAACCCCGGAGGCGGAGCCTGGGTCGAAGCCGCCGGTGCGTTCGCCGGACGCGCCTGGCCAACGGTTCGCCGGCGTGAACTGATCACCTTCGAGTCGAACCCGTGCCAGGAGAGTTCCCCGAACAGGCGGGAAAACTCGATCTTGGGACAGCGGTTCATCACCACTCTGAGACCGGCGGCCTCGGCCCGTGCCGCCGCCTCGTCATTGCGCACGCCCAGCTGCATCCACACCACCCGGGCGCCATGGCGGACCGCCTCGTCCGCGATCGGTCCGGCTGCGGCCGAATTGCGGAAGATGTCCACCATGTCGACGGTCTCGGGCAGGGTGTCGAGCGACGCGTGGACCGGTTCGCCGAGAATCTCCCGGCCGGCCACACCAGGGTTGACAGGGTAGACCTTGTAGCCCTTCGCCTGCAGGTACTTCATCGCGAAGTTGGACGGACGGTTCCAGTTCGCGCTCGCCCCGACCATCGCGATGGTCCGCACATCGGACAGGATGCTCCTGATGAAGGCATCGCTGTAGCTGTCGTGAACCGGTGCCCCGGCCGGATCATGCTCAGCCATGTTCATTCTCCGCTCCAGACCGGGTCGCGCCGGTTGATGAAGGCGTCGATCCCCTCGGCCGCGTCGCGCGCGAGCATGTTCCGAGTCATTACTTCGCTCGCATAGTCATAGGCCTCCTCGATCGGCATCTCGAGCTGGCGGTAGAACGCCTCCTTGCCGATCTCGAGCACCAGCGGCGACTTGGCGACGATCCCTCCCGCCAGCGCGGCAACCTCCTCATCGAGCTTCCCGGCGGGAACGACGCGGTTGACCAGTCCATAGCCGGCTGCGGTTTCCGCGTCGATCATGTCCCCGGTCAGCAGCATCTCCATGACCCGCTTGCGGGGAACCGCACGGGAGACCGCAACCATCGGCGTCGAGCAGAACAGGCCGATGTTTACTCCGGGGGTGGCAAACCGGGACGTGTCCGCCGCAACCGCAAGATCACAGGTCGCAACCAGCTGGCATCCCGCCGCGGTGGCGATGCCGTGGACACGCGCAATCACCGGCTTGGGCAGGCGCAGGATGGTCTGCATCAGCCGCGAGCAGCTGGCGAACACCGCTTCGTGTGCGGCCCGGCTGTCGTTGGCACGCATCTGCTTCAGGTCGTGCCCGGCGCAGAACCCCTTGCCCGCGCCGGCGATCACCACCACCCTGACCATGCGATCCTGCGCGATTGTATCCAGTTCGTGCTGCAACGCCGCCATCAGTTCGAGGGAGAGTGCGTTGTATGCGCGCGGCCGGTTCAGCGTGAGCCAGGCGACCCTGTCGCGGTCCTGTCGCAACACCAGCGCGGTTTCGTCCCGGTTCGACGCCATGGCTCCATCCTCCAGGCCAGAGGGCCGACCTGCCGCCGGCAACCTGATGGACGTCTCTATAGCACGGATGCAGCGGGTCGACCGCGACCCGGTGCGCCGGTGACTTTTCGAGCGGGATCGCCGGCACGCGGTCCCTACAGGGCGATCTCGCCTTCCTCGCCCGTCCTGATCCGCACCGTCCGGCTGACGTCGAGCACAAACAGCTTGCCGTCGCCGATGCGTCCGGTTCGGGCCGAGGCCTGGATGGCCTCGATCACCCGGTCCTCGTCATCATCGCGGACCACGACCTCGATCTTGGTCTTGGGCACGAAATGCACGGTGTACTCGGCGCCGCGGTAGATTTCCCGGTGGCCGCCCTGGCGGCCGTATCCCTGGACCTCGCTCGCGGTCATTCCCTGGACCCCGATCCCGGCCAGCGCCTCGCGGACCGGATCGAGGCGGTGCGGTTGTATGACAGCGATGATGAGTTTCATGCCATGCTCCCGAATGTGACTGCGCGGCTCAGCTGAGGTCGTAGCCCCGTTCGCCATGCCCGGTTATGTCGAGGCCGTCGATCTCGTCTTCCGTCGAGACCCGCAGCCCGGTCGTGGCGGCCACGATCCGGGCGATGATGAAGGTCATGACCGCCGAGAGCGCAGTGACGGCGACAACGGCGATCAGCTGGGTCACGAGCTGGTCGCCGACCGAGACCCCTTCGGCGAGACCGAGCCCGCCCAGGCCCGGAAGCGCCAGGACCGCCACCAGCATCGTGCCGAGGACCCCGCCGACACCGTGAACGGCAAACACGTCGAGCGAGTCGTCGATGTTCAGTCCCTGCTTGATCCAGGTGGTGAACCACTGGCACAGCGCCCCCGCGAGCACGCCGATCACGATTGCGCCGAATGGTCCCACGAAGCCGGACGCCGGAGTGATGGCCGCCAGGCCGGCAACCATGCCAGTGACGATCCCGACCACGCTGGGCTTGCCGAACCGGTACCACTCGATCGCGGCCCAGACCAGGGAGGCGGTCGCTGCCGAAACATGCGTGACCACCATCGCCATGCCGGCACCGCCGCCAGCGGACAGCGCGCTTCCGGCGTTGAACCCGAACCAGCCGACCCACAGCATGCAGGCTCCGACGACCGTCAGGCCGGGATTGTGCGGTGGACGCAGTTCGTTGGGGAATCCGCGCCGCGGCCCGAGCACCATGACCAGCACCAGCGCCGACACACCGGCTGTGGTGTGCACCACGATGCCGCCGGCAAAATCCATCACGCCCATGTCGGCAAGCCAGCCGCCGCCCCATACCCAGTGGCACGCCGGGGCGTACACCAGGATAAGCCAGAGCAGCGAGAACAGCAGGACGCCGGAGAACCGGATCCGCTCCGGAAAGGCGCCGACGATGAGCGCCGGCGTGATGATGGCGAACGTCATCTGGAACATGAAGAACACGGTTTCCGGGATTGATCCCGCCATCGTGTCGGGACCGACGCCCGCGAGGAAGGACTTGCCAAGACCACCGATCACCGCGTGCACGCCGCCGCCGTCGCCGAATGCCAGGCTGTAGACCACCACCAGCCATGCGATCGAGGCCAGACAGGCGACCGAGAAACAGTGCATCAGCACGGAAAGCACGTTCCTGGACCTGACGAGGCCGGCATAGAACAGTGCCAGGCCCGGCAGTGTCATGAACAGCACCAGTGCCGTCGACGTCAGGATCCACGCGGTGTCACCACCGGACAGACCGTCGTCGGCGGAGGCATGGCCGGTTGCGAGCAGCACCGCCAGCAAGGTTGAAAGCCCGACACTCCTCCGGGCCGATCCGCAGGTCTTCATGGCTCGAAGCCTCCTCGCTTCACCGCGTTCCGGCCGCCGAACATACAGGCATTTGCACACGAAGCAAGCACTGAAATAGTACTGCCTAAAACTTAATCATCATGACATCGCATGACCGAGCCTGTATGACCTGCGCCATGGATTGGGACCTGGTGATCTTCGACTGTGACGGGGTGCTCGTGGACAGCGAGCCGATCGCGCACCGCCTCCTTGTCCGGGCCCTGGACGAGGCCGGACTGCCCGGTGCGCGCGAGCACGACTACGCCGCGTTCCTCGGCGGCAAGCTCACCGAGATCCGGTGTGCCATCGAGCAACGGTTTTCCCGGACATTGCCGGCGGACTGGGTGGAGCGGATCTACGAGCAGCAATTTGCCGCGTTCAGGCGGGAACTGGAGAAGATCGACGGGGTCGAGACCGTGCTCGATGCGCTTGACGCCGCATCGGTACCATACTGTGTGGGGTCCAACGGTCCGCCGGAAAAGATGGAGGTGACCCTGGGGCTCACAGGTCTCGCACCGCGGTTCTCCGGCCGGGTGTTCTCGGCCGACCACGTCGGGGTGCCGAAGCCTGCGCCCGACCTGTACCTACACTGTGCGGATCGGATGCGCGTGCGCCCGGCACGCTGTGCGGTGATCGAGGACAGCCCGCGCGGCGCCACCGCCGGCGTTGCCGCCGGAATGACCGTCTACGGGTTCGCGGCAGCGAGCGATGCCGTTGCATTGCGCAGGGCCGGGTGCCACGCCGTCTTCGACACCATGGCCGACCTCGTCGGACTGCTCGGGTGTTCTCCCGCCTGATCAGGCGGGCGCGGCCCGACGCTCCGGGACCGACCGGACCGCCGTTGCCATCTCGGCGAGGCTGAAGAACAGGAAATCCGGCCGGTGCTGTTCCGCGACAACCGCGGTCGCACCCCAGTCGCCGCCTTCGGACAGGCGCTGCCGATCGATCCAGGCCGTCGCCAGTCCGAGCCGGGCGGCTGGCACCAGGTCATGGAACTGCGACTGGGCGGTGTGGAGAATGTCGCCCGGCGCAAGGCCGAAGTCGCGCTCGAGCCACTCGAGGATCGCGTGGAACCCGCGCAGGTCCGGCTTGTAGCTGCCGACGTCCTCGGCCGTCATGACGCCGTCGAAGGTCACACCGAGGCGCGCGGCCGAGCCGGCAAAACCGGCGCGGTCCACGTTGGAGAGCACGAACAGGTGATACCGCGTGGCGAGCAGGCGCAGCGCGGTAGCGCTGTCCTCGAAGGCCGGCCAGTCCGGAACCGACGCACCGAATGCCCGGTCCAGAGGCCCCGACGTCTCGAGCCCGAGAGCCGCGGCAATTTCCCGGTGCGCCCGCTCCAGGATCCCCGGATACGGACAGTCCGGGGTTTCCGCCTGCGCGTCCGATTCCGCGCGGCTGAAGGCTTGCAGCAGGGCGGAACGGGAGATGTCGGTGCGCCTGTTGGCCAGCAACAACGGCTGCGCCGCAGCCCAGATGCCACCCTCCCAGTCGATCAGGGTGCCGTAGCAGTCGAACACCAGGGCCCGGTACCGGGCCAGGTCGTCCCGTGACATGATGCGCAAGACCTCAAGATTGCGGTGGCGCCTTGACGCCGAAGGTCCCAGACTGTCGGTCACCCTGATCGTTGCGACAAGAGGCAGTCATGGCAATGGATCCCTCCGCGCTCGAGAAGATGCAGCGGCCCCGCTACCTTGGCATGCCGACCTTCATGCGAGCACCGGCGCATGACGGTCCGGCCGGGCTCGACATCGCCATGATCGGCGTCCCTTACGACGGAGGTGTCACCAACAGGCCGGGCGCGCGGCACGGGCCGCGCGAGGTCCGCAACCAGTCCTCGCTGATGCGGCTGGTCAACCAGGCAACCGGGGTCGAACCCTATTCACTGGCGACGGTCGGCGACATTGGGGATGTCTTCATCGAGCGGCCGTTCCACCTCGAATCGTCGCACGAGGAGATCCGCCGCGCCTTCGAGCCGATCATGGAGGCCGGCGCCGTACCGCTCGCCGTCGGCGGCGACCACTCGATCTCGCTGCCGATCCTGCGCGTCGTCGGCGCCGATCGACCGGTCGGTCTTGTCCACATCGACGCGCATTGCGATACCGGTGACGGCCATCTCGGTTCGCGGTTCCACCACGGGGCCCCGTTCTCCCGCGCGGTCGACGAAGGAGTCCTCGACCCGGAACGCACCGTGCAGATCGGCATCCGCGGGGCGCTCAACGACCCGGATCAATGGAAGTTCAGCTACGATCACGGCATGCGCGTGATCCACATGCACGAGGCCCGCGAGATGGGACTCGATGCCGTCATCGCCGAGGCCCGCCGGGTCGTCGGAGACGGCCCCACCTACCTCTCCTTCGACATCGATGCGCTCGACCCGGCCTACGCGCCGGGAACCGGCACCCCGGAGATCGGCGGGTTCACCTCGTTCGAGGGCCAGGTGCTGGTCCGCGGCATGGCCGGGCTGAACCTGGTCGGGGCCGACCTGGTCGAGGTCGCCCCGCCGTTCGACCCCTCCGGCGTGACTGCGCTCACCGGCGCGACACTGATGTTCGAGATCATCTGCATCCTGTCGCAGGTCATCGCGTCGCGGCGGGGGTGATGCCGAGGGCCGGCAGCGGCACGACATCGACACCGGCATTCTCAAGGACAGCCCTCACCGCGCCGGCCACGGCCGGTCCGGTGGGTTCGTCGCCGTGGATGCAGATCGTCCTGGCATCGACGGGGATCTCCTTGCCGCCGGTGGACACCACGATCCCGTCCACCACCATGCGCCTGACCTGTTCCGCCGCCTGCTGGGGTTCGCGGATCATGGCGTTGTCGAGCCTGCGGCTGGTCATCAGTCCGTCGTCTGCATAGGTCCGGTCGGCATAGGTTTCCGATGCGACGGCAAGGCCCGCGTCCACACCGGCCCGGAACAGCGCCGATCCGGAGACCGCAACCAGGATCAGCGAGGCATCGACGGCGCGGACCGCACGCGTGATCGCACCGGCGATGTCATCGCGTTCGCTCGCCATGTTGTTGAGCGCTCCGTGCGGCTTCACGTGGGTCACTGACGTCCCCGCAGTTGCCGCCATCCCCTGCAGCGCGCCGATCTGGTAGGCCGTCATCGCCTCGATGTCCGCCATCGCCATCTCGATGCGCCGCCTTCCGAACCCCCACAGGTCGTTGAAACCGGGATGGGCGCCGATGCTGACGCCGCGGGCGACCGCGCCGCGGATCACCCGGTTCATGACGATCGGATCGCCGGCATGGAAGCCGCAGGCGACATTTGCCGAAGTAACGAGATCGAGCATCGCCTCGTCATCGCCGATGTCCCAGGCCCCGAAACCCTCGGCCATGTCCGCATTCAGGTCGACCGCCGCGCGGTCGGATCCGGTGTCCGGCATCCCCTCTCTCCTGTTGCTGTCCCGGGCCCGCGAACGCCCGTCACCCACTATAGGTCCGCACCGCACCGGTATGGAACCGGCGGGACGCCGTGGTCCCGCCCCGTCCGGATGACCGACGGCCATCCGGAGCCGGAGGTACCTGCAATCGCGCCGGACATAATGAGGATTAAACCGGAATACCGCATATAGCAATGCATATTATCGATTAATTTGTATAGTTAATGCAAAAATAGCAGTATATTGCATTATTTTGTGTCGTGAAGGAACCGGACACATGCTGCTCCGCTTCGGTGTCGAGAACCACCTCTGCTTTCGCGAACGGCAGGACCTCGGCTTCGAGGCCTCGTCGCTGAAGGATGTCGACGAGGGACTGGTCGGCTGCGAGGCGGCGTACAGCGGTGCGGTTGTGCCCGCTGTGCTGGTCTACGGCGCCAACGGATCCGGAAAGACCAGCCTGCTTGGCGCGGCGTCGGCCATGAAGGACCTGGTGATGCAGTCCCGGGCGGGAACGGTCGACGGTGCGCAGCCATCGCCAAGCCCATTCCTGTTGGATGCAGGGTGGTCCGCGAAACCCTCCGGCTTCGAAATCGACCTGGTGATCGGTGCCGTCCGCTACCACTACGGTCTTGAAGTCAGGAACGGGACGATCGCGTCGGAGTGGCTGTACGAGATTCCGAAGGCGCACGGTCGCAAGCTCTTCGAGCGCGACGGTCAGGTCTTCGAGTTCGGGCGCTGGCTGAAGGGACAGAACCGGGCCATTTCCAGGCTGACCAGCCCGGACAGCCCGTTCCTGTCAGCCGCCGCCCATGCCGGGCACGGCCAGCTTTCGCCGGTGCACCGGTACTTCGGGAACATGGCCTTCATCGGCCCGCCGGCGGCACCGGACGTCCCCGTTCGCCTGGCCGCGGCCGGGCCGGACCGCCGGGTCATCGATTTCCTGCAATCCGTTGATACCGGGATTGTCGGGTACCGGAGCGGGGAAGCCGGCGGGGTCGAGTTTGCCCACCGCGGCAGGGGCGGAAAGGCCGTGTATCTCGACATGGACCGGGAGAGTTCCGGCACCCGCCGCCTGCTGGTCATTCTGGACCGCGTGTTCAGGGCCCTGGACGGCGGACATCCCGTCTTCATCGACGGGCTCGATACGGGCCTGCATCCCCATGCCGGCGAGGCCGTCCTGCGACTGTTCTGCAGCCCGCGGTCAAACCGCAACGGCGCGCAACTCGTAGCGACGACCCACGACACGCACCTGATGAAATCACCGGTGCTTCGTCGCGACCAGCTATGGTTTGCGGAAAAGAACCAGGACGGCGCCACGGATCTCTATTCCCTCACGGACCTGCAGACACGCAAAGGGGACAACCTCGAACTGGGATACCTGCAGGGACGGTACGGAGCGATCCCGCGCGGCGGTTCCTGAGCTTAACATCTTCCCCGGCCTTCAGGATCGACTCGAACACCTCGTCCTCGTACAGGAGGTAGTGGGCCAGGGACACGCCGTTCCACGCTTAGGCGGTCTCGCTCTCGATGTCCACGGGCATGCCGGACATGCGCTCCATGACGCGCACGACGGCTTCCCGAGCCCGGGCGCCCTGGTCGGGGCGTCGATGGCACCCTTGACCGTCGTGCAGCCGATGGCGTCGATTTCGGCCACGTTGGTCTCGAGTCCGAGTTCCCGGATCTCGGCCAGCGTCCTGTCCCGCGCTTCCCGGTCCGGTTTGACGGTCGTCATCATCCTGCGGTGGCGTTGCGCCCTGGCCGCCCGGGTGCGGTCTCAGTCGGTGGATTGCGCTTCGGCCCTGGCCTTCCTCCTGCCGTGTCTGCCGAACCCGATGCTGCCCGTAGCGTAATGCACGTGCACGACACCGGAACGTGTCACCGGAGTGTCACCCGGACTGCCTAGAATTGCCGGAGCAACCGCGCAGAGCCAGCATGAGGTACGACAAGGCAATGAACGACCCGCCGAAGGCGCACTACCGGACCATCTTCCTCTCCGACGTCCACCTGGGCACGAAGGGCTGCCAGGCGAACCGGCTCGATCACTTCCTCAAGCATCACGACTGCGAGACCCTCTACCTGGTCGGCGACATCGTGGACGGCTGGCGGCTCAGATCGAACTTCTACTGGCCGCAGGCGCACAACAATGTCCTGCGCCGTTTCCTCACCCTCATGAAGCGCGGCACGCGCATCGTCTTCGTCACCGGCAACCACGACGAGTTCCTGCGCAAGTACTCCGACATGGAGATAGGCAATCTCCGCCTTGCCGATCAGGCCGTCCACGAAACGGCGGACGGACGGCGCCTGCTGGTCGTGCACGGGGACCAGTTCGACGTGATCACCCGTTACCACCGCTGGCTCGCGTTCCTGGGCGACATCGGCTACCACCTGCTCCTGCGGCTGAACCGGATCCTCAACGCGGTGCGCGCCCGGTGCGGATACGGCTACTGGTCGCTGTCCGCGTGGATCAAGCGGCGCGTGAAGCGGGCGGTCAACTACGTGAGCGACTTCGAGGAAGCGGTGGCCCACCAGTGCCGGCGACGGAAACTCGACGGCGTGGTGTGCGGACACATCCACCACGCGGAGATCACGGACTACGACGGCGTGACCTACATGAACTGCGGCGACT
>MPMT01000111.1 GCA_002238645.1 Alphaproteobacteria bacterium bin52
ACCCATCCGATCCTTGGCAGGCGCACTTCCGACCAGTTGCGGTTCAGGCTGCGGGTCTCGATCTCACGGCCCTGAAAGCGGAAGGTGTCGTTCTGGCCCTTCTTGCGAGGCGACGGGTATCGGGCGACGCCCTTGAACCAGTTGCTGTATGCCCGGTCGAGATCGCGCAGCGCCTGCTGCTGGGGCGTGACATGCACCGCCGCGATCCAGTCGTATTCCCGGCGCAGCTCCGTCAGTTCACGGGCCTGACCCGGATAGGTGACGCTCTTGCCGGTGGCGCGTCCATAGGCACGGTAATGGTCGCGCCGCTGCTCAAGGGCGAGAGTGTAGATCAGGCGGCACACACCCGCGAACTGCGCGAACAGGCTTGCCTGCGCAGGCGTCGGTTTCAGCTTGAAGACATAACCGCGAGAGATCATGTTGCAATTCCAGCAATTGGTCCGAGTATTTCAAGCGAAGATTACAGAACTGGCAGGCATGTCGTTTACATGCTGCATGTCCATTTGATCTTCGTCACCAAGTACCGGCGCGACGTGCTGTCCGAACCGGCCATACGCGACCTGTCGCGGATCTTTGCCAGGGTCTGCAGGGATTTCGAGGCGGAACTGATCGAATGCGATGGCGAGGACGATCACGTTCACCTGCTGGTGCAGTACTCACCCAAGGTTGCCTTGTCGCGGTTGGTCAACAGTCTCAAGCGCGTGTCCAGCCGCCTTCTGCGCGAGAACCGCCCTGAAATCACCGGTCGCTACTACAAGGGCGTCCTCTGGTCGCCGTCATACGTCGCGGCTTCCTGTGGCGGCGCGCCCCTTTCCGTGATCGCCGATTACGTCACATCACAGCGGGAAGCGGCCAAGGGACGCTCTCGCCTTCCTCCCCTCCCTCAAGGAAGGGATATCCCGCGAGGTTTCCGATGACAGACGCAGTTTCGATCGCGCTTGCGCAGCTGAACCCGACGGTCGGCCGTCTCGAACCCAACCTGGCCAGGCTCAGGCAGGCGCGGGTGACGGCGGCGGGCGCCGACCTGGTGCTGACCTCGGAGCTGTTCCTGTGCGGCTATCCGCCCGAGGATCTGGTGCGCAAGCCGCAGTTCGTCTCCGAGGTCCGGCGCTGCATCGAGGCCTTCGCGCCGGAGACCGCTGACGGCGGGCCCGCGGTGTTGCTGGGGGCGCCGTGGCAGGAAGGCGACCGGCTGTACAACGCCCACCTGCTGCTTGACGGGGGCCGGGTGGCCGCGACCCGGTTCAAGCACGACCTGCCGAACTACGGTGTTTTTGACGAGAAGCGCGTGTTCGATCCCGGGCCTCTGCCCGGGCCGATCAACTTTCGCGACATCCGCATCGGGGTGCCGATCTGCGAGGACATCTGGACGCCCGACGTGACGGAGTGCCTGGCCGAGACCGGCGCCGAGATGTTGCTGGTACCCAACGGCTCGCCGTTCGAGGCCGGCAAGCCGGACGTGCGGCTGACCCACGCGGTGGCGCGGGTGGTCGAGACCGACCTGCCGCTGGTGTACCTGAACCAGGTCGGTGGCCAGGACGAACTGGTGTTCGACGGCATGTCGTTCGTGATGAATGCCGACCGGTCCCTGGCGGTGCAACTGCCGGCCTGGGAGGAACAGGTTACCGTGACCCGATGGCGGCGGGGTGCCGACGGATGGAACTGCGCGCCAGGCGAGATCGCACCGCTCGAGACAGGCCTTGCCGCCGTTTATGCGGCCATGGTGACCGGTCTGCGGGACTACGTGCGCAAGAACGGCTTCCCGGGGGTCATTCTCGGGCTGTCGGGCGGGATCGATTCGGCACTGAGCGCGGCGGTGGCGGTCGATGCGCTTGGTCCCGACGGCGTGCACTGCGTCATGATGCCGTCACCCTACACCAGCACCGAGAGCCTCGAGGATGCGACCGAAGCCGCACGGATGCTCGGAGTCCGGCTCGATACCGTGGCCATCGGCCCGGCGATGCAGGCGTTTTCCGACATGCTCGCGGCACATTTCGACGGCACGGCGAGCGGTATCGCCGAGGAGAACATCCAGTCGCGGGCCCGCGGTCTCACCCTGATGGCGCTGTCGAACAAGTTGGGCTCGATGGTGCTTTCGACCGGGAACAAGTCGGAAATGTCGGTCGGGTACGCCACCCTCTACGGCGACATGTGCGGCGGCTACTCGGTGCTGAAGGATGTCTACAAGACCGCCGTGTTCGCGCTCGCGCGGTGGCGCAATTCCAACCGGCCGGCCGGGGCGTCGGGCCCGGAAGGCACGGTCATGCCCGAGCGCGTCATCACCAAGCCGCCGTCGGCCGAACTCAAGCCGGATCAGACCGACCAGGACACCCTGCCGCCCTACCATGTGCTCGACGCCGTGCTCGAGGGACTGATCGAAAACGAGGCGACGGTGGAAGAGATCGTGGCGGCCGGTCACGAACGGGACACGGTGCTCAGGGTGTGGCGCATGCTCGACCGGGCCGAGTACAAGCGCCGGCAGGCGCCGCCCGGGGTCAAGATCGGCCTGAGGGCGTTCGGGCGCGATCGCCGCTATCCGATCACCAATGCTTTCGGATCTTCCCCCGGGGCGAGCTGACGCCTACTCGGCAGCGAGTGCGGCGCTGTCGAGCGCGCCCAGTGCAGCTCTGATCTCGGCCTTCTGCGCGTCGCCGGGCATCGACATGGGTGCCCGCGGCAGTCCTGCCGTGCATCCCTGCAGGCCCTGGGCATACTTGGTTGCCGCGGGCAGGACGTCGGTCGGTGCCGCCAGCGCGTTCCACAGCCGCAGCAGCCGCAGGTGCAGGTCGAGCGCCGCGACATGGTCGCCGGCCTGGACCGCGTCCCACAGAGCTACGCTGGCCCGCGGCGCCGCCGTCAGGATCGCGGCGATCGAGCCGTGGCACCCGAGTGCGTAGGACGGGTACATGAGTGCGTCCACGGCGCTGAAGATGTGGTCCTCCGGCCCCGCGTCCATGACCAGGTCCGCCATGAGCTTCAGGTCGCCGGCACTCTGCTTGACACCGATCACACCCGGGACGTCGCGCATGATGTGCAGCAGCAGCTGCGGCGAGAGGTAGGTCCACGGCACCACGTTATAGATGATGATCGGCATGCCGGTCTCGCCGGCGAGTGCCCGGAAATGCTCCACCATCGCGTCGTCGTCGGGCCGGAACAGGTAGTGGACCGGGGTGACCTGAAGCGCCGCGATGCCGAGGCTGGCGAGGGACCTGCCGCGGCGGATCGCGTCACGGGTGCTGTCTGTGATGAGGCCGGCAATCACCGGGAAGCGGCCGGCAGCCGCCTCGACGGCCGTGTCGATCAGCTTCACGTGCTCCTCGGCATCCAGCGTGTGACCCTCGCCGGTGCTGCCGCCGACTGCCACCCCGCCTGTCACCCCGGCTTCGGCGAACCAGTCCATCTGGCGTGCCACCAGCGGGTAGGCAATCTCTCCGTCGGCATCGAACGGTGTGGTGGCGGGCGGAATCACGCCCTTCAGTTCGACCATGCCTAATACTCCTCCCCGAGGGTGGTTCCCGTTGTCAGTCGCCCTGGAACGCCATGGGCCGCCGTGCGATCCGATCCTCTCCCGCTCCCGGTGTCCGGGGTGTGGCGGATTGCCAGGGTGCGCGCTTGATCCAGCTCACCATATAGGCAAAGCCGACGATACAGGCGAGTCCGACGAGGTTGACCGCGGCGAAGCTCCAGGTCGACCGGCCGGCCAGATCAAGGATCATCCCGGCCAGTTGGGCCAGCCACAGATTGAGCAGGAACACCGGTAGTGCCTGCTGTCCGACCTTCAGGATCGGACGCGCCCACGCCGCCTCGAGCAGGTGTTCGCGGCCCTTGACGAACACGATGGCCAGATAGGCAAGGCACAGGAAATGGATGTACCTGAGCGGTCCGTAGTCGATCTTGGTGCGCCATGGCTTCAGCACGTCGTGGATCGCCTCGTAGGCGGGGATGCGGGTCCAGGTCGGCCAGTGGGCAAACGGGACGCTTGCCACGATGAACAGTAGCGCCAGGCACACGAGTACGGCGTTCGCCGGCGGCGCCTTGACCCAGCCCCTGGCCAGGGCGAAGCCGGTGAAGAACAGGACCTGCCAGCCCAGCGGGTTGAAGAACCATTCGAGGTGGGGATGTGCCGGGTGGGCCGGCAGTCCGCCATCGAACACCCAGTTCAGGCCCCAGACCATGAAGGACGCGAGCAGCGGCGCCAGGCGATGGACGCGTGCCAGCAGCATGGCCGCCGGAATCATCAGCAGCGCCCCCATGTACATCGGCAGGATGTCGAAGTAGTTGGGAACGTAGGTCAGCGTAAACAGACCGATCAGCGCGTCGACCGGCTCGTTGATCACGTAGTGCAGGTTCAGCCGGCTCAGGTAGTTGACCGGGGACTCGAGCAGCAGGTTGCCCAGCAGGCAAAGCACCAGCACGAAGAAGAAGATGATCACGTGCGACGAGTAGAGCTGCCAGATGCGATACGATACCCGTGCAACGCCGTACCAGAAACCGGCGCGCACGAAGGTGCCGCCAAAGGCGATGGCTGCGGCGTATCCGGAGCAGAACACGAACATCTCCGCCGCGTCCGACCAGCCGAACCGGGCGGGGATGTACTGTCCCCACAGGTTGGTCGGCACGTGGGCGAGGAAGATGATGAGCATGGCCACGCCGCGGAAGAAATCGAGCCGCGGGTCACGCTTTCGCGCAGCTGACATCATCGTTTCCCCCGGGAAAGGGAATGCGTCATGCCTGTCCCCCCGGGACCGGGTCGGGCGCCGGACCGGTGAAGGAGACTAGTCACGAGGCACCGGGGCAGGGGTCATTTCGAGGAGATCCTCAGGATCGGAGACGTCGCATGCCGCGAAGAACGGACTCCACCAGCCGGCTCGCTCCGTGCGGAGGCGGTCCGGCAACGCGAACAGTGTGCATCCGGCACCGCTCACGCGTACCGGCCCAATCTACATCGTGCGCGTGTTCTTCGGTAGCTGTTTCCCGCTCCCGGGTAGCGGAAATCCGTGCTCCGCGCCTCTTGTATGACCCTCTTCATCACTCTTGGTGTTGATTTGTCCACAGGCGGCTGGTGCCGGGGCATCTGTGGAAAACTGTCGGAATTTGACACGGTTTCCGGGGTGGTGATGCACTCTGGAGAGGC
>MPMT01000112.1 GCA_002238645.1 Alphaproteobacteria bacterium bin52
CCATACATCGATATTGATCATTGCATGTAAAGGATTTGATCTTTCGATTGCCGTCATAGTGTTGGACGAACTGGCGGAACTTGTGCCATGGCAGGTGATCCATGATCTGAGTGAACACCAGTTTTCCAGTATACATGCCTCGATACCACCTTGCCTTGAGAAAAGAGGCTTCACGGTGCGGGATCGAGTGGGACAGTTCAAGTCGGTAACAGCCAAAATTAACTTTAATTACAATAAAATCAACACCTTATCAGGCAGTCGCCCGCAAACGTTGGGACACTAGTGGGGAATTATATCGAATAGTGCCAACATCCCTCCGCCAGCATCCGATGGTTTCGCGTCTCCCGGACCGGACGCTCACTGCGGGAGTGGGCTGACAGCACCGACTTCATGCTCGTGTTCCAGATTACTTCATGTACTGGATCTGTATTGTTCAAGAGTGGCTCCATGCCCGATCCCGTCACCTACCGCCAGGTCACATACCGGCTTCTGCCACGCAAGACGTCGGCATGGCGGTGGCTGGAGCGGGTGCTCGAGGAGCAGCGCCAGCTCTATAACGCCGCGCTGCAGGAACGGGTCGACTGCTGGCACAAGGAGGGAAGGAGCCTCACCTGGCGCGACCAGTTCAGGTCGCTCACCAGGTGCCGGCGGGAAGTCCCCGGCATGGAGGATGTCGCGGTCGCGATCCAGCGCGGGACGCTGAAACGTCTCGACGATGCGATGCAGGGCTTCTTCAGGCGCACGAAGGCGGGGCTCGGCGGTTTCCCCCGTTTCAAGGGGCGCCGGCACTGGAACAGCATCTCGATCATTTCCGGCGTCAGGATCCGGGGCAACTCCCTGCAGATCCCGCGCTACGGGCAGATGACGGTCCGCCGGCGTGGCGGGTCTCCCGACGGGGTGCCGAGGTCGGCGATACCGAAGCGCGAAGGCGGGAAATGGTACGCCGCGGTCGCGGTCTTGGCGCCGGTGCATGACGACAACGGCCACGCGATCGGCATCGACATGAACGCGGGCCAGATCGCGACCAGTGACGGCATGGTCATTCCGGCCCCTGACACCGGCAGGTTGAAGGCACGCGCGAAGCGTTACCGCAGGCAGCTTGCGCGCCAGCGCCAAGGCGGGGCTGAACCGGGAGATCCTGGCTGCCGGCTGGGGGAGCCTGCGCCGAATGCTGGAATACAAGGCACACCGGGTGATCGCCGTCGATCCCCGGCACACCAGCCAGACCTGTGCAGCGTGCGGGCACGTCGACGCCCGATCGCGCAGGACACGGGACCGGTTTTATTGCGTGGCCTGCGGCCACGCCGATCACACCGACCTGAATGCAGCGGCGAACATCCTGGCCTCGGGGACCGGGGCTGCTGCGCGTGGAGGCGGCGGGGTGCCCGGCCCGAGAGACGCGAGAACGATCGGATGCTGGCGGCGTGATGCGGGCACTATTCGATATAATTCCCAAATAATGTACAAATGGGCGCGCAAGGCACAACTTGCTCGTTCATGACATCCGGACAGAAAGACCGCGTGTTCGAAATCCGTTCCCTGCGGTCGCGTCGCGTACACGGCATCGCGCGCACGGAGCGAATGGCGAAACGCTTCGCCGGCCTTCGGTACCCCGGAGCGCTACCGCGCGACACCGGTCCGCCTGCGCCGGCCGCACTGCCTGTCGGCCGACCGCGACCCTCGCCGGCCGGGTGGCAGTGGGTCCTGACGGTGCGCTCCCTGCAGGGGGCAGGCCTCGCCCGCGGCGGGCAAGAACTTCCGTGCGACCGGTCTGGCGCTGTCGGCCCGACGAGCGCTCGCCTGCCTGATCGTGACGGCGAAGATTGGTGCCGCCTCCACGAAACGGGGCTGTCGCCCCGGGGTCCGGCGCCGACTGCCGGGCCATCAGGTACAGGACCATCACGACCGGCCCGCCCCGCTTCACACGGGTCGATGCGCCTCCGGCACCATCCGGAGCGCCTTCATCCGGACCTGCTGCACGCCCGGTCCGAACCACGTGAAGCGCTGCCTTGCCGGGCTTGCCCCGGCGATACTGGCTCCGGGCTCGAGATCCCCGCCTGATCGGGCGGGCGGCACGAACCGGTGCGGTATCGTGTCGCCGTCTTCTCGCATGTGGGCACCGCGGCGGACGGAAAGCACGCTCGTGCCTCAACCCGCTCCAACTCGCATCATCGTCTCGCGACCCGCACCGGTCTTCACTCTCAGATATCCCGAGAGCGCCCGATCGAGCACCGGGTCGCCCGTATCGACCCAGAGGCGGGGTTGCGCCAGGGTGGCAAGCTTCTCTGCGGAGGCCATCACGATCAGGCCCTCGGGCCCGGCCCGCGCAATCAGCGAGGGAGTGATTTGCTGGTTCCCCCGCCCGAGGAGAAATCCCTGCTTTCCCGTGACCCCGAGGACGATGCGCACCGGGGTGTCGCCTGCGAGCGCCTCCAGCTCTTCGGCCGTTGCATCCCGGGCAACAACCCTGCCGTCGCGGACGGCATCGATCCCGAGCAGGCTGGGCGTTGCGCCCAGTGCCGTCAGGACGCTGCCGGCGCTGGTCCCCGGACCGATCACATAGAGCGTGCCCTGCGTCATGCTGTCGACGAGTTCCCGTGCGGCGCCCGCCAGGGCGCCCGCGGCGGGGAACGAGGGCCCGCCCTTCGAAGCCTGCATTCTCGTACGCGACACGGGGATGCGGGCATGGCCGAACAGCCGTGGCGCCAGGCGACCGGACCGCAGCGCCGCCTCGTCGATATCCATGACCTCGGCTCTGTCGTCCCAGCTGAAGCGGTCCGGCGAGGTCACAAGGTCGGCCAGCATCGCGCCAGCCGCCTCCGGCGAGACGGCAAATACGCCCGAGTGCATCTTCACGCCGCAGGGGACGCCGAGAACGGCTTGGCCCGGAGCAAGGCTGTCGGTCACGTCCAGGGCGGTTCCGTCCCCGCCCCCAAAGATGACAAGGTCGCACCCCGTCAGCGCCCGGGCCGCGGTGCGCGTGTCACGTGCCGTGCCTGTGACCTCGAACGGGGGCAGGGGCCGGATATCCAGATCAAGGCCCACCAGCCAGTCCACAGCCAACTCTCCAGGAGCGGCCCGGACAGGCGTTGCCGGCGCACGTTCGGCGAGTCGCGCAAAGGCCCGTCGAACCCGTTCGCCCGCACGGGGCACGGCTCCGCGATCCAGCGCCTCGGCCGCTATGCCGGGGCCGTCCGTTCCCTTCAGCCCGACAGTGCCGCCGAGACCGGCGACGGGATTGACGACAAGGCCGAAGGTCAGGACTTCGGCGGGCATCTTGACGGCTGTGTCTGCCGGTCCGGCATGATCGGGGGGATTGACTGTGCCATGGTCCTCCTCCGAACTGTCATTGTCGAAGAGTTTGTTCTTGGAACGGGTGCGATGGCAGGCAGGCACAAGTCCGCCAGCCCTGTGCGCCATTGGAGCGGGTCATGATCACCTTCTACTACAACAACGCGCCGAACCCGATGAAGGTTGCCCTTTTCCTCGAGGAAACCGGTCTGGACTACGAGCCCGTTCCTGTCGACACCCGCCGCGGCGAGCAGCACACGGCGGAATTCCTGGCGATCAACCCGAACCGCAAGGTGCCCGTGATCGTCGATGGCGAGACCACGGTTTTCGACAGCAACGCCATACTCCTCTACCTCGCGGAAAAGACGGGAAGGTTCCTGCCCCCTGAAGGTCCCGGCAAAAGGGGCGAACTCCTGTCCTGGCTGATGTTCGTGGCCTCGGGCGTGGGCCCGTATTCGGGACAGGCCGTGCACTTTCGTAACAACGCACCCGAGAAGCTGCCCTACGCGCTCAGGCGGTACTTATGTCGCGGTCGCCGCTATGTTTCGGTGAACCCGCTACCCCGCTCCCAGCAAGGGATTGCGCCACGTAGCCGCAACATATTCCGGAATGCTCATATGGCTTTGAGGAAGGCCATGAGGCCCTTGTCCTCTTTCCACGGGCGATGCGGACCTGCCTCCGCTGCATCGCAGAGAGCCAGCGCCTTGGCCTTCATTTCCAGATCGATTTCGGCGTAGATGTTGGTGGTCTCGAGGCTCACATGGCCAAGCCAGGCACGAATGGTGTTGATGTCCACACCGGCCTGAAGCAGGTGACAGGCCGTGGTGTGTCGAATCACGTGGGGCGTGACTTTCCGCCCATCCAGAGACGGCACGGGGGCCGCGCTACGCGCCACAAGATGGTACACGCCGAAGCGAGTGTAGGGCTCGCGGTAACGGCTGAGGAACACCGCATCGCCGTTTGTCCGCCCCCTCGTCAGCTCGGCGAGGGCGCGTTCGGTGCGCGGCCACAGCGGACATTGACGGGTCTTTCCGCCCTTGCCGTTCAGGTTAACGAGCGCATGGCCGCCGTCCGTGCGGCCGATCTGCATATCGGACATTCGCAGCTGTGTGGCTTCCGAGACGCGGGCCCCGGTGTTGTAGAGGAACAGCAGCAGGCCGTATTCGTTCCGGCCTTGCGGCGTCGCGCGATCGGGGACCGCGAGCATGGCGTCGATTTCGGGCTTGGTCAGCCAACCGATCGGCTTCGTCGCCACCTTCTTCAAGGGGATGGCACGGAGGTTTCCGCACCATTCCACCAATGTCGGCTCTCGGCCGCCCACAAAGCTCGCAAACGAGCGGATTGCCGTGAGGCGCTGGTTTCGGGTCTGCACGGAACATCCGCGGCTTTCCTCGAGATGGGCGAGGAACTGCAGGACCCGCGTGGATGTGAGATCCGACACGGCCAGCCGGTCGACCGGCTTGTGGATCCCGGCGCTGACGAAGGGCAGCAGGAGGGAGAAGGTATCGCGGTAGCTCTTCCGGGTATTGATCGCCAGGTTGCGTTCGCTGACGATGTGTTCGGTGAGGAAGCGGCGAAGCCAGGGGCCCAGCCAGTCGGCATCATTCATCGGATTCTCCATGGACGTATCGTTCGAAGAGTTGCGAGGCTTCGTGCAGCAGCTCGGGTGTCATCGACAGGTAGATCTGAGTGCCATTCAGGTCGCGATGCCCGAGCAGGGTGGAGAGGACCGGCAGCAGACGCTGCACATCGGCTCCCTGCCGGTACCAGGAAGTCAGCCGGTGAACGGCGAAGGTATGCCGCAGCGAATGCACGCAGGGCGCCCCGCGTCCGTCGTCCCTGG
>MPMT01000113.1 GCA_002238645.1 Alphaproteobacteria bacterium bin52
TCCGATCCGAGGGGGTTTCTTGCGCGGCTTGGCGACGGGGCCATCCTGGATGAAATCCAGCGTGTGCCCGATCTCCTGTCCTACCTCCAGGTTCTGGCCGACGAGGCAGGCCGGAACAGCCTCTTCGTTCTGACCGGAAGCGAGCAGTTCCGGCTCTCCGACGCCATAAGCCAGTCGCTTGCCGGGCGCACGGCCTTGCTTCGCCTGCTGCCCTTCTCGCTGGTCGAACGGCGGCAGACGGGCGCGAGCGACGGTATCGACGACATTCTGTATTCCGGATTCTATCCCCGGATTCACGACCGGAAGCTCGAGCCCCGGCAGGCGCTTGGCGACTATTTCGAGACCTACGTCGAACGCGACGTACGCAGGATCGGCGAGATCCGGAATCTCGCAAACTTCCGCAGGTTTGTCCGCCTGTGCGCCGGGCGCGTCGGACAACTGGCCAATCTCTCGTCCCTGGGCGCGGATGCCGGGGTGTCCCACACCACGGCAAGCCATTGGCTCACGGTCCTAGAGGCGAGCTACGTCGTGTTCCGGCTCCCGCCGTTTCACGCCAATATCCGCAAGCGGCTGGTCAAGTCGCCGAAGATCTACTTCTACGATGTCGGACTGGCGAGCCACCTCATCGGCATCGAACGTGCCGGACAGATCGCCACCCACCCTCTTCGCGGGCCGCTGTTTGAGAATGCCGTTGTGGTAGAGGCGCTCAAACACCGGTTCAATCGGGGCCGCCGATCCAACCTGTCCTTTTTCCGGGACAGCCGCGGTCTTGAGTGCGACCTGCTGTGTGAGAACGGCCACGGCATGGCGGCCATAGAGATCAAGTCTGGTGCGACGGTCGCTTCCGACTGGTTTGATTCGCTCAAACGGGTAGCGAAAGAGCTTCCGGAAATCGCCACCAGGGCTGTTGTCTATGGTGGTACGGATCGACAATCTCGGCAGGATGGAGAGGTGGTTCCTCTGACTGACCTGAGCGATTTGCTTGAGTGAATGGAAGATCGGCGGGAATCCTGATGGGCGCAAATTCCAGTGTACCGCTCCACAGGAGGCCGAAGTGTCCTGGCCTCGATGCCGATTTATCGTCGTACCCGCCGGATGATAGGCTGACGATCAAGCGATCGCAGTCTGCGTCGAGCGCTTGCACCGAGAGCTTGTGGTGGACATATTCGATCTTGATGAGGCCGTCATCGATCGCTACCAGGCCTTCCCGCGCTCCTTCACCGATACCCGCTCTGCGGAGTTGAACGCCAGGCTCGACGAACTGTGCGCGACCAGGCGTTTCCGGCCGGAGCCGCTGGTCCAGCTGAAATCGCACTACGCCGACGGCGGTTCGATACAGGATTTCATCGACGCAGGAGATCTGGAACCGGAATGCGTCGAGGTGTTTCGGGGCGTGCCGAACGCGGGCCGTGAGAGAGACGAAACGCTCAAGCTCCGCAAGCATCAGCAGCAGGCTGTGGGCTATGCCCTGAGCAATCGGAGTTACGCCGTCACGACGGACACCGACTCGGGCAAGTCGCTGTGTTTCTTCATCCCGATCATCGATGCAGCAATCAGGGCGCGGACCGGCGATCCGAAGCGTCCGCCGATCTGCGTCGGAACTTCCGCGACCATGGCAAACGGGGGAGCCGCGGAACAGAGGAATGCGGCGGTGGCCCGGATTGCAGCGAAGATATTCAGCACGGAGATCGGGGGTAGACGCGGTCGTCACGGATACGCTTCGTCGCGTGACCGACACGCCCAGGAGCGGCGAACACGAATCGGCCGGGCTCGCGGCGGTGGTCCAGGCCGCCCTGGGGGAATGTCGGCCATGGGCGCACGAACGCCGAATTGGCGAACGACGACCTGGCTATCCGGATCGAGGCACGGATCGGCTTGCAGAGTGTCGATCAAAAGCCCGAGCGGGCGAGTCCGGTATCGCGCAAGCAGGCGGCCGCCGCACTGGCCGCGGATTGCAGGCTCTCAGAAGAAGACTGTGCGACTGCCATCGGGAACGCGCTGATCGGGTTCGGTACGCCGAAAAACATGCGTGGCGTAGACGGCGGAACCGGCGAACCTCTGTTCGCCTTCAAGCACCATCGATGCATCGCGGGCGCCGGACGGCTGTATTCCACCCTTGGTCCCGAAGGCCAGCGCCACGTGACGTTCTCCGGGCAGATTCTCAACCCGAACCACGAGGAAGAACGGCTGTACCCTGTCCGTTTCTGCCGGAATTGCGGTGAGGAGTTTCACCCGGTTACGTTGTGGACCGATCAGGGGCGCGAATATTTCCCCCGTTCAGGGGTCACAGCGCAATTTCTCGGGCGCTGCCCGCTTGCCGGTGGCACAGATGCTGGCGTTGCTCGTTCCGGGGTATTGCCATCGGCTCCGCGAGACCGTGCCGACGCTGGTTGCCGAGTCAGTTCCTGAACGCAGACGTATTCTGCACCCTGATGGAAGCTCAGGTTCCGATCAAAGCCTGGCGGCACCATTTCACTGCAGTACGCACGCAGAGCAGTCCGGGATACCGGCTCTTGAAGGCAATCGTCATGCCCGGCTACCTGCCCGGCTCTGCTCCGCCGACCGGCCGGCTTGGCTGGAAAGCCAGCAACGCACTAGCATCGAAACTTGACGAGGCGTCGGTGACAGGTCATGGGCAATTTGGAACTATCTTTCGGCGGAACGGTTCTGGTCTCGTTTGCCGCAGCAACGGCCTTGCTGCTCTGCCGCGTGGCACCCGTCTGCTGATCCGGAGAGACTGACATGCGCGACCTGCACCGACCCGGCCGTTCCCCGGTCATGGCACCGGACGCGATGATTGCCACCAGCCACCCGCTGGCGAGCCAGGTCGGGATCGACATCCTCAAGTCGGGCGGCAATGCCGTCGATGCGGCGATCGCCGCCTGTGCGACGCTGTGCGTGGTCGAGCCCGCCATGACCGGGATCGGAGGTGACTGCTTTGCGCTCTACGCACCGGACGGAGCCTCGCAGCCCATCGCCATCAACGGGTCGGGCCGCGCACCGGCTGCCGCCAGTGTGGACGCACTTCTCGAACGCGGTGTTTCCACCATCGAGGTCCAGAGCCCGCATGCTGTCACCGTGCCGGGAGCGGTCGCGGCCTGGTGCCGGCTCAATGCCGATTACGGCCGCAAGGGGCTCGATGAGCTGCTGGCGCCGGCCATCCACTATGCCGAGAACGGGTATCCGGTGGCGCAGCGGGTCGGTTCCGACTGGGCCGGACTGATACCAAAGCTGATGGCCGACGCGGTATCGTCACGCAAGATGACCCTCAACGGGTCCGCGCCCCGCATCGGGACGATCTTCCGTCAACCGGAACTTGGCACGACCCTGCGGCGGATTGCGGAGCATGGCAGGGACGGCTTCTACACCGGTCCGGTTGCCGACGACATTGTCGAGCGGTTGCGCGGTCTCGGCGGCCTGCACACACTTGATGATTTCGCTGGCTGCGAGCCAGAATATGTCATCCCCATTTCGACCGACTACCGCGGATTCAGCGTCTATGAATGCCCGCCGAACGGACAGGGAATCTGTGCCCTGATGCTGCTCAACATCCTGTCCCGTCACCAGCCGGGCGGCATGTCGGAGGTCGACCGGGTTCATCTGCTGGCGGAGGCGGCAAAACGAGCCTACAGACAGCGTGACCGCTACGTGACCGACCCCGGGTTCTGCACCGTGCCGGTCGACTGGCTGCTGTCCGGGGAACACGCGGCCCGGCTTGATGCCCTGATCGATCCTGCCCGGGCAACGGAGATGGCGGAAACGGATTTCCCTGATCATGAGGACACGACCTACCTCTGCTGCGTCGATGCCGACGGCAACGCCATCTCGTTCATCAACTCGCTGTTCGCCGGGTTCGGATCCGGCATCATGGCGGAAAGGTCCGGCGTGATGCTGCAGAACCGGGGCAGTTCATTCCGCGTCGGCCATGACCATGCCAACCGGATCGAGGGCGGAAAGCGCCCGATGCACACCATCATTCCCGGCATGGTCATGAAGGACAACGCGTGTGTGGCGCCATTCGGGGTCATGGGCGGTCATTACCAGCCTGTCGGCCACGCGAGCCTGCTCAGCCATGTCCTCGACCGCGGACTGGACATTCAGGAGGCGATGGACCGGCCACGCAGCCTTGCGATCAACGGTGTCCTTCAGGTCGAGAATGCCTTCGCGCCAGAGACCTATGGCGAACTCGAGCGTCGCGGCCATGTGCTCGAACATGTCGCCACGCCGCTTGGCGGTAGCCAGTGTGTCTGGATTGACCGGACCGAAGGGGTGCTGATCGGAGGATCGGATCCGCGCAAGGACGGGTGCGCGATCGGCTACTGAGCGGACCGGTCGTCCACGGCCTGGCGGTCGGGGTTCATCGGCCGGAGAGATCGTGCTTGTCGGGCCCGCTTGGGATGCCGACAATCCGGCATCGTTGTCTGCAGGAAGGGGTCACGTCATGGCGCGACGGTGGGTCAACAGGCCGGAAGGATCGAACTGGGGTGAATTCGGCCCGGATGACCAGAGAGGCCGTCTCAACCTGCTCACTCCGGAATCGGTCGAGAGCGTGAGGCATGCCGGAATCGTGGAAAGCGCCGCCGGTAAGGTTTGTATCCTCAAGCGCGATGAAATCGATGCCGGATGGGACCCTGCAGCCGATACTCATATGACCGTATGGGAATGCTGCCAACACCTGATCCGCGAACTGAAACAGGGCGGTGAGCAGGCGGCGTCGTTTCTTCTCCGGAAGATCGGCCCTGCCCATGCGGATGCAGCCAAGGACCTCGCCTATTGCCTGTACGACATCTGCACAAACAACAGGCGCGACGCCAGCGAGGCGGCATCCTATAACGGCCTTATCGCCGTATGGTCGGAACTGACCCGCCAAGCGGCCACGATCCACGATACACGTGGCGACCTGCAAGGTTCGCTGAAAGTGTAGAGGCATGAGCTACCGGGTCGAGGAAATCGAAAGCCGGCTGCGGTCGGGCGAGGACAGCGGCTGGGAATTCAAGCAGGTCGAATTTGCCGGGGATCGTCCGAGACGACCGGCTCGCGGCGACTGGGCCG
>MPMT01000114.1 GCA_002238645.1 Alphaproteobacteria bacterium bin52
GTGGCGCCCGAGCGTGATCCGCCTCGACCGGCCCTTCAGCCGGGCCTGGACCACATACACCTTCGACCCGGTGGGATAGACCCGGACCCCGAAGCCGGGGAGCTTGTCGTCCCAGAACACGGCGTCCCTGTCCTCCACCGCGAGCGCCTCGACGGTGCGCTTGGAGATGGTTCGGTATTTCAGCTTGGCCATGAAGTGCCTCCTCGCGATTGCCGGCCGGCGGCGGAATCCCGGAAACCGTCCTGCGGGGCGTAACCGTAAGCTACGCGCAAGCGACCGGGGAGTGATCGGGATCGCATTGAAGCGCATCAGAGCGGCGGAAGCAAGCCGCATCATCATCCGAAATACGACGCGGTAACAACAGGTTACATGAATGCTGTCAGTCGCATGGAATGTTCGTCATGGCATGTCGTTGGGTGCCGAATCGCCGAACATTCTGTATCTGTAAAAGTGCCGCCCATATCCACCCCGATGCGAACGCCGCCGGGCGAGCTGGTGCTGCTGTTCGTGTCTTCTGTGGGTTGCTGCATGGGTTCCGACCGATTGCGCAAAGGCGGGAAGCCGGTGCACGCGTGTTCCGGGTTTTCCGTGCCACGGTCGATCCCGGCGATTTTCCGGTACAACTCCCGTGTTGATCAAATGGTCCGGGTTCTCAATAATCCTGCGACTGTGCAGACCGGTTGTTCACGCGGCCGTTAGCTGTACAGCCGATGCACGGCGTTGCGCATTCCCTGAGGAGCGGCAAGGCAAAGGGATGCCGGCGTTCTGCCCCTGACGAATACGTGCGGACCGGAATTGACTTCAGAACCGACATATGTCCCCGCCGTCTACACGGAGGGATACGCAAGGGGCAGGCAGGTCGATCCGGACCGGGCGAAGAACTACGTTGCGCACACGATGATCGGCGACCCGCTCGCGGACGCATTGATCGCCGAACTCGAACCGCTCGAGCCGGAGGAACGGGCACGGCTGATCAAGCTCGGCATGCACGACCGCAAGCGCCATGCGCTGCGCTGCGCTCCGGAACCGCTCAGGGAGTTCTTCGCGCACTGCGTCGAACCGCCAGCATGGCTCGATCTGTCCACCTTCCATCCCGGCTGCCGCATGTTTCACCGCAACACCCGGCTCGTGCTTGCCGGCATGGTCGGCGGCGTGCTCGTGGAGGGTTTCTCGACCAACATCGCCAAGTCGTTCTTCCTGACCGGGAGACTGCGCGACCAGGGCATCAGGCGGCTGAAGCAGAACAATCGCCACATGCTGGAGATCTTCATGCCGGAGGGCATGGCGGCGCATGCGGACGGCTGGACCCATTCCGTCCGGGTCCGGCTGGTTCACGCCAGGCTGCGCTACCTGCTTTCGAAGTCCCCGGAGTGGGACGTCGACGAGCTGGGCCTGCCCATCAGCTCGGCGCAGCTGGGGTTCGCGATCTCCGCCTTTTCCGCGCGGTTGCTGAAACACCTGGAGAGTCTCGGCGGGTCGTTCGACGACGAGGAACGCCGCAGCTTCATGTCGGTGTGGCGGTATTCGGGCTACCTGATGGGCATTCCCGAGACCATCCTGTTCCAGGACGAGGCGGACGCGCTCGAGATCTTCAGTATCGGCCGCATCTGCGAGCCGCCTCCCTCGGTGGAATCAATCGCCATGGCCGCGGCGCTGATCAATTCGGCGCCGCTGTTCGCAGGGCTGGACAAACGGACCGAACGGCGGAAACTGGCCGGTCACATCGCCCGGGTGTCGCGCGCGCTCATCGGTCATGAACTGGCCAACGAGCTCATGTATCCCCCGAGTTCGACCCTGGGATTCCTGTGGAAGTTCCGGCTGATGAACCGGATCGAGTCGTGGAGGAACAGGATCAACCCCCGGCGTGGTCGCGACGACACCAACATGGCGACCATTCTCGGCGTCTCCGTGTACGACCAGAGCGGGATCAGCTACAGGCTGCCCGACCACATCTACTCGGAACGGTCCACCGGTGGCAGGAACCGTGCCGTCGCGCCTGCCCGCCACGCTTCGCAGGGGCTGTCCTGAATTGTGCCAGCGCATCCACCCGATACGAGGACAGCGATGACCCGCGTCACCCTGGATCACTTCGCCGGGGCGATCCTGCGTTATCGCTGGCCGGTGCTGGCCGTCACCACGCTGGTCATGCTCACGCTGACGATAGGCGCCGGCCTTGTCGGCGTGACCAACGACTATCGCAGCCTGTTCGACGAGGACAATCCGCAGCTCGCGGCGCTTAACGGGCTGGAAGCGACCTACGGCACATCGAACCGGGCATTGATCGCCGTGGCACCGCGACAGGGCCCGGTGTTTACCCGCGAAACCCTGGCGACCATCGAGGAACTCACCGAGGCGGCATGGCAGGCGCCGCATGCCACCCGGGTGGACTCGCTCACCAACTGGTCCCACAGCCGGGCCGACGGCGACGAACTGATCGTCGAGCCCATGGTCGAGAACGCGGAGGCCCTCACGGATGCCGGGCTGGAGCGGGTCCGGGACGTGGCGCTGAACGCGGTCGAAATCGCCGGCTTCCTGGTCTCGCGCGACGCAAGGGTGGCGGGACTCGTGATAGACTTCACCCTGCCGGACAACCCCGATGCCGCGGTGGTCGAGATCACCGACTACCTCGGCGGCGTCCTGGACAGGGCCCGTGCCGAACACCCGCAGATCGCCTTCCACCTGACCGGCGACGTACCGCTCAACCGGGCCTTTGCCGACGCGACCAGGGACGACTTCGAGACCTTCGTTCCGGTGACATTCGCGATCATCACGGTGGGGGCCGCCCTGCTTCTGCGCTCGGTGCTCGGAACGGTTGCCATCGTCGCGGTACTGATGTTCGCGGTCAACACCACGGTGGGTCTCGCCGGCTGGTTGGGAACGGTGTTCAACCCCGTCAATTCGGGCGTGCCCATCATCGTGATGACGGTGGCGGTCGCCCACTCGGTCCATATCGTCGCAACCACGCTGGCCGCAATGGGCCGGGGGCTGGACCGCAATGCCGCGATCGCGGAGTCGATCCGCGTCAATGCATGGCCGGTGTTCCTCACGTCGCTCACCACGGCGATCGGGTTCCTGAGCCTGAACGCCTCCGACTCGCCGCCGTTCCGCGTGCTGGGAAACCTTGTCGCGTTCGGCGTGTTCTGCGCGTTCGTCTACTCGCTCACCCTGCTGCCGGCGCTGCTTTCGGTCCTGCCGATGCGCGCGCGCGCGATCCGCACCGGTCACTCCGCCTTCTTCGACCGGTTCGGTGACTTCGTGGTCGCGCGCAGGACAATCCTGCTCTGGTGCTCCCTGTTCCTCGCCATCGTCCTCGTCACCGGTATTCCCCGGCTGGAACTGACCGACAACTGGACGAAATACCTCAGCGAGCGGTACGAGTTCCGCACGGACACGGACTTCGTCGTCGACAATCTCACCGGCGTCGAGACGCTGGAGTATTCGCTCGATTCGGGAAGCGAGGGCGGCATCACCGACCCGGCCTACCTGCGCAGCGTGGACGCCTTCGCCCGGTGGTTCCGGAACCAGCCCGAAGTGTCCCACGTCAAGGCCTTTCCGGACATCATGAAGCGCCTCAACAAGAACATGCACGGCGACGATCCGGACTTCAATCGCCTTCCCGAGAACCCCGAACTGTCCTCGCAGTACCTGCTGCTCTACGAGCTGTCGCTGCCGTTCGGACGGGACCTGAACAACCAGATCGATATCGGCAAGTCGGCCACGCGCATGACGGTGGTGATGCGCAGTCTCACCTCCAAGGGGCAGCGTGATCTCGACGCGCGCGCCCGGGACTGGCTGCGCACCAATGCCCCCGGCCTCACCACGGAAGCTTCGGGCGTCACCATCGTCTTCGCCCATCTCTCCCAGCGCAACATCAAGAGCATGTTGACCGGCACGATCGTCGCGATGGCCCTCATCTCGCTGATCCTGGTGTTCGTGTTCAGAAACCTGCGGGTCGGCCTGCTCAGCCTGGTGCCGAACTTCATTCCCGCCGCGATGAGTCTCGGCCTGTGGGGCTTCATGGTCGGCCGTGTGGGCCTGGCCGGTTCGGTGATGACCGCCATCGCCTTCGGGATCGTCGTTGACGACACGATCCATTTCCTGACCAAGTATCTCGAGTCCCGGCGCGAAGGCCGCGACGCCCCGGACGCGGTGCGCGCCGCGTTCCGCACCGTTGGCCACGCCCTGTGGACTACCACCGCCGTGCTCGCGCTCGGCTTCCTGGTGTTCGCCGCGTCAGGTTTCGAGATCAGCTGGTCCCTCGGTCTCCTGGTCACGCTGACGATCGTCTTCGCGCTGCTCGCGGACTTCCTGCTCCTGCCTCCCCTGCTGATGGCTCTCGACAGGAAGAAGGCCTGAACCACGCCTGCCCGACCCGATCGACAGCGCCACAGGGCCGGAATGTAGCGAGTACGGCCCGCAGAACCGGCTGCCGGAAGGGTGAGCGGGGAACAACAGGCCCTGCAGCGGGGGACAACGGGGCGTGGTGCATGACGGTTGCGGCGGCGACGGGGGCGCCTGCACGACAGATACCCCGTGATCGTCGAATGCGCCGCCGGTCGGCCATCACCGGCGGCAGGTCGCCCGGCAGGTCGATCAGCACGCTGTGCCGGGCGCCGCCGGACAGGAACGTGTTGCGCGCCCGGTCCACCAGCACGGCGACCTCCGAGAGTTCGGGCGCGACCGAGAGCGTGCCCGCCTCGATGCGCCCTGCGTCGAGCAGGTCGCCGATCAGCCCGCGCATGTGCCCGGCCTGCTCGTGAATGATGCGATAGAACTCGCGGCGCTCGGCCGGGTCGAGTTCGGCGTCCTCCTCCAGCAGGGTGGAGGCGGAGCCCCTGATCGAGGTGAGCGGGGTGCGCAGCTCGTGGCTCACCAGGCCGAGGAACTCGGCGCGCAAGCGCTCCAGCTCCTGCAGCGGCGCCAGGTCCTGCATGGTGACCACCACCGAGACGGTCTCGCTGTCGTCGGCACGGATCGGGGTCGCGTTG
>MPMT01000115.1 GCA_002238645.1 Alphaproteobacteria bacterium bin52
GCCATCCATGTCGGCCGCCTCGAGCACCCCGGGCGATCTGTGCCGCTGTGAGACCGGGCAGGACCGTCGAGCGGTCAGCGACCCCGCGGCCTCCCGGGCGCTGCAGTTCCAGGATCCCGATCGTCGGCGCCGGTTCCCGGCTGAGGTCGATCCGCCACATCTCGGCCACCGCGAGGTCGCGGTACACGTCGGGCCTGCCGGCGTCGGCATGGGTTCGCTCGACTTCGACCGCCACCTGTAGGGGATTGGCGTCAAGGAAGGCGTCGGCCGGTCCCGCCCGGCGTTCCCGCTTCGTCTCCCGGTACCCGAGCGCTGCCTCGCCCAGGTCGTCACACTGGTCAGCCTCGACCCGGCAAGAGCCCCGCGGGGACGAACGGGACCGACAGCGTTTGCGAGACATCGAGCTGCAGCGGCGTGAACAGGCCCGCCACGGTCTCGTGGCGCCCCGAGGGCGCCATCAGCGTGACCGTTCCGCGTTCCGGATCGATGAAGACCCGCCCGCCTGGCCTCGCCCGGTCGTGGTCGAGCACAGCCGGCAGCTTCGCCGGCACAAGGCGTCAGCGGAAGAAGGTCGAGCCCATCCGCCCGGTACACGCCGGCTCGAGGTCCGCGCACCGCCGGGGCAGCGCTCCTTCCCCGACCTCCCCGTGTTCCTGACGCGCCATCACCGCTTCGCCTGTCCGTCTTGCCGTTCCCGCTGCACCGGCAATCCGGAGTTGCCGGCGCATCGGTCTTGGCGCGGGTACGGGTATCAGCCGCATGTCGAATATCCTCAGGCGGTGCAGAGCTCGCGCCCCTCCGTGCGGACCACCGCAAGGGCGCCGCAGCGGCCGCATTTGTTGCCGGACCCCGTCGTCACGGTGTTACCGCCCCCGACGCGAGCAGTCGTGTGCGGGCCTCGCCGTCATCGAGGAAACCGATCGTGCGCCGGTGTTTCTCGATCACCCCGCCGATCGCCCCCAGCAGCGAGGGCAGGTACTTCCTCTCGATCCGGTCTCCGACGCGTGGAACGAACTCCAGCTGCAGTTTCCGGGCGGCGACGAAGGCATCCGGGAGTGGTGCGACCGGTCTGTTGCGGCGACGGAACTGCCGGACCGTGTGGTCGACCACGGCCCGGATGCGCCCTGACCCGTCGTGCGACACCGGACACCGTGCCCCATGACACCGGGTTCCCGCCACCTGCGGTGTTGCACTTCCAGGTGGAATAGAGGCGAGACAAGGGAACCCACCTGAGCAGTGTTGTTAACTGCGGCAAAACCCCATCGCTTACCTTCGGCTTAACCGTGCCAGGCGGCCGTGTGCCGATTCTCACCAACATAGGCGGTGGTTCGGGCGTGTTCGACCGTGGTGTGACGAATTCGACCCGAATGTTATGATTCAGCCGCTATTTAGTCAGTGTCAATATGCACATGTTATGAAAATCTCGTTACAGTAACGGTCGTGTTTTCGGCGGATATCACCTGCACGGGTGGTTCCGGGGATGAAAATCACGGATTCACAGTCGTTCACCAGGATGGGCGGTAGCCTGCCCTCCGCGATTGGGGGTTTGCCGTCAAGTGCCGATTGGAACGGACTACCGGCGCGGCCCGGAAGTGCGGGCTAAAGAGGCGTCACCATGCGCCAGACGCTCGACACGCTCAGGAATGGCACGACCACAAGAGGGGCCAACCCTGGACGAGTAAGAGGAATGGCGGGTGACCCTGCGCAAGCGAGTAGGAGGACCTTCAGGATGAATACCGGAACGTTGCTCACCGCGGCATCGAGGAGTCTTTGCGCCGGCCTTCTCGTGCTGGCCGGCGTCTTGTCGGGTGCGGACTCCCCGGCGCGAGCGCAGGAAGATTGCCCACTTCCTGCCGGCATCACACCTCCGGACCCGCAAGTGACGGCACAAGACGCGGAGAGCGACAGCACCCGCCTGGAGGACTTCGCGCTGGAATTGAGAGCCCAACTCAAGAGCCAGTCCCAGGCGATAACGACTCTGGAACAAGTGGCGTACTTTGGGTGTCTCGTCCGGCAGGAGGGTGGGCCCTGGCGTTCCGGTTCCACCTACATCGTGCAACTGACGCCCGACGGCAGGATCTTTGTTCACGCAAAGAACATGGCATTGTCGGGCAGGCTGCTCCATCCCCTGATTTATGCGCAGATCCTTTCGGCGTTGGGCGTCTCCCCGACCGACCTGGCCAACTTGCGCGATCCCGCCAACGCCGCCGGCGCTTTCGAGTCCATCCTGCTCACATTGTCGCGGGAACCGGCGGCACTCTTCGATGCGGGCACCCCCGGGGCCTCCGGCCATGCCGGCGTCTATGTCTCGCCCAATCTGGGACTCCCGCTCCTGGTGCTTACAGGATTCGATCTCAACTCATCTCACCTGGCGCAGGAAGACGTCGATTACGGCGACCCGTCCATCACGGCCAGGGACGTGGTGGACCGGGCAACCTTGAAGGAATTCGTCACGGCAGCGGGCAATTACTTCATAGCGGCCCAGCAGACCGGCGATGTGGCCGCCCTCTCGAAAGCCAGGGTCGCGTTGCGGGATCCGAACGGGCCCTGGCGGCACGGTTCCGTGTACCTCTACGTCCTGGATCGTACCAACAACATCGTCCTGGTTCACGCAACGGACCCGGACAGGTTCGAGCTCTATCCTCTGGTAGGGCGGGCCCGGGACGGCCGTACCGGGGAACTCATTCTGCCGCAGGTCATCGCCGCGGCGACGAGTAGCCCGGAAGGCGGCTTCGTGGAGTATTACTATGACGATCCCGCCGACGACACCGACAGGGCCGACATCCCCAAGGTGGGCTACGCACGCGAGTTTGTCAGCGTACACCGGCGGCAAGATGGAAGCACATTCCCCTTGAACTACATCATCGGTTCGGGCTTTTACGGGAGCCCGACCGAGGCAGTCGCGGAGGACGGAAACGCGGTCATCGAGTCGGCGCTGCCGCAGGTCATGCGGGCCATGACGGCGAGCACGGTCGATGCCGTTTCGGGCCGCATCCGGCAGGCGACGTCGGACACCCCGCCCGCCAGAGAGCTCAAACTCGCCGGCGCCTCAACCCTCTCCGATATCCTCCTGACACACGGGCAGGCGCTGCAGAACGGTACCTTCGATCCCAACCGGCTATTTGCGAACTCGTCCTTCACCGTTCCGCTCAACGCGGCGGGCGCCGAGGGAGGGGGGCTGCTCCGGGACCTGACGTTCTGGGGAAGCGGAGACTACCGCAACCTCTCCGGCGGCAGCCGTCAGGGCGTGGACTACGACGGCAACGTGGCGAGCGCCAACCTCGGGATCGATACCAGGCTGAGCGCGGACCTGCTGGCGGGGATGTCGGTGGCGCGGGCGCAAGGGACGGTGGATTACACGGACACCGACGCCCGGACGGGCGAACTCACGACCACCTTGACGAGCGTCAACCCCTACGTGGGCTGGCAGTCGCCGGGCGGCATGAACCTGTGGGCCACGGCCGGCTATGGCTCGGGCGAGGTCGAGATCGACGGCTCGACGGGCAGGGAAGCGAGCGACCTGACGCAGCAGATGGTGGCGGCGGGCGTGAACGGGCCGCTGATGGCCAGCGATCAGGTGATCGAAGGCGGCACCACGATCCTGCGGCTGAAAGGCGAGACGGCGTTCACGCGGGCCGACATCGATGGCTCGGGGATCTTGCGGAGCATGACGTTGAATGCCAGCCGGCAGCGGCTGACGTTGGAAGGGTCCCATGCCCAGGAACTCGCCTCGGGGGCGACATTCACGCCGTCGCTCGAGATCGGCATGCGGCATGACGGCGGGGACGGCGAGACCGGCAACGGTGTCGAGACCGGGGGCGGCGTGCGCTATGCCGACGCGGCGTCGGGGCTGACTCTTGAGGGCCGGGCCCTGACGCTGCTGGCCCATAGCGGTGACTACGAGGAGTGGGGCGTGAGCGGGCTTGTGCGGCTGGATCCGGGCGCGGGGGGCCGGGGGCTTGCGCTCAGCGCGCAGCCGGCGTGGGGCCGGACGGCGAGCGGCGTACAACGGTTGTGGGAGGCCGGGGCGACCGGGGAAGCGGTACCGGACGACCATGCGGCCGGGCGGTTGAACGCGCGGCTCGCCTACGGCATCGGCGCCGGTCGAGGCGTGCTGACGCCCTATACCGACGTGTCGCTGTCGGTGGAAGGGTTACGGCATCTGAGCCTTGGCGGGCGGCTCGACATCGGGCCGTCGGTGAGGATGATCCTGGAAGGCGTGCACAGCCGGCGGGCGCGCGGCGCGGCCGACCGTGGCGTCATGCTGCGCGGTAGCCTGCACTAGTAGCCTGCACTGCTGATCACCACTGGAAACCACACCCTATGGACGCAAGCCCTGGACGTGGTGCGCTCTATCTGCGCTCTACGCGCGCCGTGTCGGCGCTCGAGTACGCCCTGGTCGGAATCGTTGCGACGGTGATCGCTGGCGCTCTGGTCGCATTTGGTGGGTACTTCGGGCCCGCGTTCACGACTGTGGGGCACGAAGTCACGGAGTCCGCCAGCGAGGCCGTCGATTGAGCGGCGATCAGGTTCCCTCGATCTCATGACCGGGTTGAGGGGCGCCGGAGACCTCCGCCTTCGGTCGAGAAGGGGTTGGCGAAGCGAGCTCGAGGCGGTCCGGGAAATACAGGAGATTCTATCGTCGTCCGCGGAGGCGCAATGGCGGCCGGGAGGCGGCGCTTCCCGGCTTCGGCGCAAGGGAGAAACGCCATGAAGACAGGTTTCACGATCGTGGTGCTGGGGACCAGCTCCGGCGCCTGAACGAAGTTGAGAAGGAGAACGAGCGGCTGCGCCGTGCGGTCTGCGATCTGACACTGGACAAGCAGATCCTGAAGGAGGCGACCCGGGGAAACTTCCGAGCCCCTCGCGTCGTCGCCAGTGCATCGACCATGTTCGTGACCGGCTCGGGACCTCTGAGCGCCATGCCTGCCGGGTGCTGGGTCAGCATCGCTCGACCCAGCCTCGTGCCCCTCGT